>CAJVZA010000013.1 GCA_913009315.1 uncultured Hippea sp. | reverse complement strand
CTTCGGCCTCACACGGAAACGGAGATAACCGAAACAACAGACTTATGAGACCGCCCTCGGCACCCAAAGCCATTCTCAAGCGGCCATCAGATGTCATTCCGCTGACAGAAACCGAGCTGAAGAACTTTTAAGAAAGTTAATGAACGTTAAATGCCTGTATCCTTTTTAAAAGCTGATA
Organism: uncultured Hippea sp.; assembly: GCA_913009315.1. Taxonomy (GTDB): domain Bacteria; phylum Campylobacterota_A; class Desulfurellia; order JAADFJ01; family JAADFJ01; genus JAADFJ01. The sequence goes on along the minus strand of CAJVZA010000013.1, from coordinate 35,800 downwards.
GAGAAATTGATCGATTTGGAAGCGTTGGATATTGAAACAACCAAACTGTATCAAAGACAATAAAAATATAAGCTATTTTTAGAGGTACCTCTGCTCCCGTAAATCTGTCTTAAGCTTTGGGCTCAGCACAGATCAAACAAAAAAAGGGAGGCGCAAATACAAATCGTATACAGCTGATCGACATAAACGTCGATATTTCGACAATTTTATCATGTGTTTTGCGATATTTTATAAAATTACATAGGAATAAAATTTGCTCGTTTTATATTGGCAGTTCGGAGTAACATACTACCTTATGTGGGTTTATGGTAAAATATATGATAAAGAGAATAAATAAGCTTTTTGAAGCAGTTCCTGCAGCATCATAAGAATTTCAAAATATTAAGCTTAGCAGCTATGAAAAGAAAGGAAGAGTTTTATGAGATTTGAAAATAATACAGATACGAACGGAGACAAAAAGTATGAAGTTAAAAAGGTATGTTTTTAATTCCCGCCGAAATATTTATCAGTGAATCTTAATTTTTTTAAAAAGATAGGACTCATCGTCTGGAAAGATATCATAATTGAACTGCGAACCAAGGATATCTTCTCAGCTATGTTTCTCTTTGCTCTGCTGGTAATCATTATCTTTAATTTTGCTTTTGCTCCGGAAGAGGGAAACATTAAACATCTTGCCCCGGGAATCTTATGGGTAGCTTTTACCTTTGCCGGAATTTTAGGATTAAACCGCTCTTTCATTTTTGAGAAGGATGGAGGTTCTCTTCAGGGCTTGATGCTTTCTCCGGTGGATAGAGGAATCATCTATTTAGGAAAGATGCTGGGAAACGTTATTTTTATCTTTATAGTAGAATTGATTACCTTGCCTGTCTTTACTCTTTTCTTCAATCTGAGTTTCTTCCATCTTATTCCCAAACTAACTTTGATTCTATTGGTAAGCACGATAGGATTCGCTTCGGCCGGTACTCTTCTTGCGGCAATATCGGTAAATACCAAGGCCAGAGAGACAATGCTGCCCATACTGCTGTTTCCCATTATTATCCCTGTAATTATTGGAGCAGTGAAGTCAACCGGCAAGATTCTCGAAGATAAACCTCTTATAGAAATTATGCCATGGTTAAAGCTTCTTATCGCTTTTGACATAATTTTTCTGATTGTCTCTTTTCTGGTTTTTGAATATGTGATTGAGGAATAAAATGCAAAGAGATAGTCTGGAGAAAATCCTAATAGGTCTGACTTTTTTGAGTATGATGATTGCATTATACGCTATTTTTATCTACGCTCCTCTGGAAGCTACTATGGGTCTTATTCAAAAGATATGGTATTTTCATCTCGCTGCTGCGTGGATAGCCTTCTTAGCTTATTTTCACGTGTTTCTGGCGGGCATTCTTTATTTATGGAAAAGGGAACGACGTTTTGATATTCTCGGCCGCTCTTCGGCGGAGATAGGAATTCTTTTTAATACTCTGGTTTTAATCACGGGAAGCATCTGGGCAAAACCCGTCTGGGGCACATGGTGGACATGGGATCCGCGCCTGAGCACTACCCTTATTCTCTGGATATTGTATATCGCTTATCTGATGATAAGAACCTCAAGTGAAGACGATTCCAAGGGAGCCAGATTGGCGGCGGTTTTCGGAATTGTTGCGTTCATTGATGTTCCAATCGTTTATATGTCTATACGCTGGTGGAGAACAATCCATCCTGTGATATTTAAACTTAAAGGTACGGAAGTAAATCCGGCAATGATTATTACTCTTCTGATTTCTTTGGCGGCTTTTACTCTTTTCTATTTTTGCCTTCTTCATCAGCGAATTTCTCTGGAAAAAATAAAAGACGAATTAGAATTGATTGAAGACAAATTAATGGAGGTAAAAAGAAAATGACAAACTTAGATTATTTCATGGCAGCCTATATCTTCGTCTGGGTTGGTGTCTTTATCTATCTTTTAAAACTTCAGAGAGATCAGAACAGATTGAGAAAGGAGTTGAAATCCCTGAAAAGGATAATGGCAAAAGGAAGAGATGAAAATAAAAAGATTTAGATTTATTATCGGAGGAAGCATCCTTCTATTAGTACTAATTTACCTGATCTATACGGGAATGGAAGGAACAATGCGTTACTATATGACGGTCAGTGAACTTATGGCCAAAGGTAATTCCGTCTATGGAGAAAAAGTAAACTTAGGAGGACGGGTGGTAAAAGGTTCTATAGAATGGGACAAACTTAAGCTAAAACTAAAATTCAGTATTACTGATGGGAAAAAGAGCCTTCCGGTTATATATAAAGGGGTAATTCCCGATGCCTTCAAGAATGGAGCAAGTGTAGTTGCCGAAGGTACATATTCTCCCAGAGGCTTTTTTCGAGCCGCTGCACTGTTGGCCAAATGTCCCTCAAAGTATTTGTCTGCCATTCCCGAAAAGAAGAAGTGAGAGGTAAGATATAATGAATATCGGTTATTTTTCTATCATTGCGGCTTTGATTGTTTCTGTCTATGCAGCTGTTTGTTCTGCAATTGCTAAAAAGACAGGGAATATGAAGCTGATAAGCAGCAGCCGGAATGCGGTTTTTGTGGTCAGCGGACTTATAACCATTACTGCAGCTTCACTTCTTTATGCTCTTATCACACATAATTTCCAGTTGGAATACGTGGCTTCCTACACCAGTCGAAGTCTTCCCCTGTTCTACACTATTTCTGCTTTCTATGCCGGTAATGCCGGTTCACTGCTTCTATGGGTGTGGTTTCTCAGCATTTTTGCTTCCCTGGTCGTAATTCAGAATTTGCGGCAAAATCGTGACATTATGCCTTATGTTATCTCGGTAATGATGACTGTTGCTTCCTTTTTTCTCTTTTTGCTTGTCTTTGTCACCGATCTTTTTAAAAAGTTGCCTTTTGTTCCTCAGGACGGACAGGGGTTGAATCCTCTTCTTCAAAATCCAGGGATGCTCTTTCATCCCCCTACCCTTTACATGGGTTATGTCGGCTTCACTATTCCTTTCGCTTTTGCCATAGCTTCGCTTATGACGGGACGCTTAGGGGATGAATGGATCAGGAGCACCCGGCGCTGGACGATCTTTGCATGGTTATTTTTGGCCATCGGTAATCTCTTTGGCTCCTGGTGGGCGTATGTAGAATTGGGTTGGGGAGGTTTCTGGATGTGGGATCCGGTAGAAAGCGCCTCTTTTATGCCATGGTTGGTGGCAACTGCCTATCTCCACTCCGTTATTATTCAGGAAAAGAGAGATATGCTCAAAGTTTGGAACATGATTCTCATTATTCTTACTTTTGTTCTGACTATTTTTGGGACTTTTCTTACCCGCAGCGGAATCGTTTCTTCCGTTCACGCGTTTGCGGAATCGCCTCTTCTTGGTTACCTTTTTCTGGGTTTTATTGTAATTATTCTTATATTTTCTTACGGTCTCCTTATTAAGCGACTACCCTTGCTCAGCAGTCGAAATGAATTGGATTCTCTGCTTTCCCGGGAGAGCAGCTTTCTTTTAAATAACTTGCTTTTGGTGGGAGCTACCTTTGCCATTTTCTGGGGAACGGTTTTCCCTATTATTTCAGAGGTGGTGCGGGGAGTAAAGGTTACCGTAGGACCTCCGTTCTTCAATCAGGTAACCATTCCTATTTTTCTGACTCTTCTCCTGCTTACCGGCATCTGTCCCCTTATTTCATGGCGCAGCGCCTCCCGCCGCAATCTAATGAAAAATTTTCTCTATCCCTTTACGGCAGGCTTGACGGGAGGAATAGTGCTTTTTATTATGGGAATACGGAATACTCTTGCCCTTATCTCTTTTACCTTATCCATTTTTGTAGCAACCACTATTCTTACGGAGTTTATTCGGGGAACAATGGCACGCAGAGAGATGACCGGAGAAGGACGATTAAAAGCCTTTTTTACACTGATAAGAAAAAATAAGAGGAGATATGGCGGCTATGTAGTTCACATAGGAATTATCCTCATCTTTATCGGGGTTACCGGAAAGGCATTCAAATCGGAAAAGGTAGTTACTCTGACGAAGGGAGAATCATCAACCGTTAAAAATTATACTCTCAGATACGACAGCTACTCTGAGTATCCTACGCGGAATAAATATATCGTGGCCACCACTCTTTCCATCTATAAGGAAGGAAAGAAAGTGGGAATCCTTACTCCCGAAAAAGATTTCTATAAAGGTCAGGAGCAGCCAAGCAGCGAAGTAGCCATCCGCTCCACTCTTGAGGAGGATCTTTATGTTATTCTGGCAGGATATAAAAATGGAAGCGCTACCTTTAAAATTATCATCAACCCTTTGATGAGCTGGATGTGGATCGGCGGTTATGTTCTCGTGCTGGGAGGAATCATCGTTCTCTGGCCGGATAGAAAAAGACGCAAAGGCGCAAAAGCACTTACCGCCGCACACGGCATGAGCCGGTTGGAGATATAAATTGAAGCTGAACTTAATGGCTTTTGGCTTAATCTTTGCTTTAATTTTCTCTCCTTTAAATGTATGGGCTCTCAGTGTAAACGATGTTGCAGGGAACCTGATCTGCAACTGCGGATGCGGAAAACTGCTCAACATCTGCGAAATGAAGACTGCCGGTGATATGAAGAAATTGATTCAGAAACAGATCAACGCCGGTTGGTCCGAAAAGAAAATACTAAAATATTTCGTTCGCATGTATGGAGAAGGAATTCTGGCTGCTCCCACCAAAAGAGGATTCGATCTGACTGCATGGATTACCCCTTTCTTGTTTATAGCCATAGGAGGGTTGGTTATATATTTAATCATTATTAAATGGGTAAATAGCAGAAGAGATGATAATAAAGAAAATGAATTTGAAAAGAAAGGAGATGAGGAAATGAAGATCGAATATGAGAAAAAGTTGGATAAGGAACTGAAAGAGTTCGATCAGTGAAAGGAATATCATAATGTTACTATTTATAGCCGCGGCCGCAGCCATAATCGTGATAGTGCTTATAGCATTGGGGTATCCTCTTTTTTATGGGAAGTTGAAGGAAGTACCGGTTGAAACTTATATGAATAGGCGGCTTGATGAACTGCTCTCCAGAAAAGAAGCTCTCTATTCAGCCATCAAAGAACTGGACTTTGATTTTAAAACCAACAAGCTTTCCGAAGAAGATTATAAAGAATTAAAGGAAAGATATCGGAGAGATGCTCTCCTTATTCTTAAAGAGATTGATGAAGTAAGAGAAGGAAAGAGCATGGATAACATTATGGAAAAGGAAGTTCTTGCCCGAAGAAAACCCCATTCCTTATCAGGAGAAATTGGGGAAAGAGAGAAATTGGAAAATTCGGAAGATGCGGACAGCTTTATAGAAAAAGAAATCCTTGCTCGTCGTAAATCCTTATCTTTTTGTCCTCACTGTGGTTTCAAATGCGATAAAAGCAGTAAATTTTGTTCGCAATGCGGGAGAGAATTGAAATGAAAATAAAAAAATACGTAATGATAATATTTTTACTATTCCTGACCGTGGAGTGGAATACAGCACAGGCCATTGAACCGGATAAGGGAATTATTGAAGGAACGATGATCAATAAAACTACCGGAAAGCCGGTTCCTGATCAAAAGATAGTTATCTACAAATATCTTAATCAAAAAGATGCCGGTAATGAGAGCAGCAAAACCGATGAAAACGGCAAATTCCGATTTGAAAATCTGTCCACCGGACAGGATTATAGTTACAGCTTATATTCAAAATATCATGAAGCGGAATATTGGAGTAAGACGATAATCTTTAATGGTGCAGCAACGGTAAAGAATTTCCAATTTAGTGTATATGACGCTACATCCAGTGCCAGAAACATCAGTGTAAAGATGCATCACATAATTTTTGACATTCAAGGGAAGCTTCTTCTTGTTAGGGAGGTTCTTATTTTCTATAATAGCGGAGAACGAACCTATATCGGCAAAAAAGAAGAAGGGAGAACAAGAAAAATCACTCTGAAATTCTCACTGCCGAAAGGATTTGCCAATCCGAAATATCCTCAGGGAGAAGGACTCATGGTCTGCTGCGTTATTCCTACCGAGCAAGGTTTGCTGGATACTATGTCCGTCAAACCGGGTCAGAGACAGGTCGTTTTTACCTACCGGCTTAAGTACAACTCATCCAAATATCTTTTCCGAAGATTGCTGGATTATGACACTGAACATCTAAGTATTCTTTTTCCCGAGGGAAAAGTCAAAGTAGTAAGCCAGGGAATTCCCTTCTCTTCCACGACAGTAAAACTCAACGGCAAAAGCTATTTATATCTGCAGACAAAGGGAGAAATAAAAGCCGGTACTCTTTTGAATTTAAAGCTTTCCGATTTACCTGCAGATAATGGTTACCTTAGAATAATCATCTATAGCTTGGTTGTCATTCTGATTCTTCTGGGATTCGCTTATCCTTTGTTTAGAAAAAAGAAAACAGCAAAGGATAAAAAAGAGGTGATTAAAGATAATAAGGAAGCTCTTCTTTCCGCCATAGCTCAATTAGATGACCGGTTCCATGCCGGTGAGATTTCCGAAATGAATTACCGAACTCTCCGCAGACAAAAAAAAGAAAAATTGATGGAATTGTATAAAGAAGGTAAAAATACGGAGAATGAATGATGTCCGAATGGGCAGTAGAAATAGAAAATTTAACCAAATCATTCGGTCGCTACAAGGCTCTCAGAGGGGTTAACCTAAAGGTGGATAAAGGGAAGTTTCTGACTATTTTCGGACCCAATGGAGCCGGCAAAACCACCCTCATCAAAATTTTATCCACCTTGACTAATTCTACCTCAGGATGTTTTCGTGTGGCGGGATTTGATGCGGAGGAAGGAGAAGAACTTCGCCGCAGAATCGGAGTCATTTCTCATCAGACCTTTCTCTATGATAATTTGACTGCTTATGAAAATATAAAATTCTACGGGCAATTGTATGACGTAGAAAATTTAGAACAGCGGGTGGAAGAAGTTATCAAAGAGGTTGGCTTGTTTTTACGAAGACATGAGTTGGTGAGGACTTTTTCCCGGGGAATGCAGCAGCGTCTTTCCATTGCCAGAGCAATAGTTCATCAGCCTGTGGTACTTTTTTTTGATGAGCCATACACCGGTTTAGATCAACATGCTGCCAGAATTTTTAGAAATCTATTAGCAAAACTGCACACCGGCAAGCGAACCATAATTATGACTACCCATGATCTTTCACGAGGTTTGGAAATAAGTGATATGATAGCTATCATGGTGTCCGGAAGAATTGTTTACAGTCAGGAAGCTGAAAAAGTTGATCGGCAGACTTTTGAAAAGATCTACTTTGCTCATGTGGATGGCGAAACTTCTTCATAAGCTGATAGAAAATGAGTATTTAGAAAAGTTGTCTTGACAGTTTGATGAGGCATTATGAGACCACTGTACAATAAGCAGATACACAGAATTCGTTTATTGTGCAGAGGTTTCATATGAGGCCTCTAAAGGCAGCGCCCCATTCTAAACGGTGGATGGAGATCTGTATCAGGGATTTTCCCCTGCCGGAGTACCTATTTCAAAGTCTGCCGATAACAATTTTCCGCAATGGATGATCGGTCGTTACGAAGACCGGCAGATAACATAGGCAAAAAAGGTACTATGGAAAGATATTATCTGAAGAAGTCAGTTTCATTAATCTATAATTTTCCAAAAATTTTGGCCCGAAAATTTACCGTCTATAATTATGTTTAATTTAAACAATAGCTGTCTCAATATGATAAATCCCAAAGATAAATCAGATCTTTTTATTGCAATATCCGCTTGCTTGACCAGTTCCAATGCCTGATCGAAGTTTTTCTTTTTTATATGTTCCGATTGTTTAATCAATGTATTAAAAATCGTTCCCAATGCAACTTGAGGAGGTTTGCCGTCTTTTTCGATTCTTTTCAAAAATCTGTCATTGTATGAAAATGAGAGTCCTTTTTTATGCAGATTTATCCAGCCGCCGGAGCTCTTTTTTGTCAATATGATGAGATCATCGCTGCTTATACTGTCTCTTGCGCCAATATATGCGATAAGTTTTAATGTTTCCTGTTCTATCTTTGCTATATCTTTTCCGCAATTTTCATATATCGTTTCAATTATTTCATGATCGGCGCTCTTGCCGTGATGCGCAATAAAATACTTAATATATTTGGTATATTCAGATTTTCCAAATTTTCCGGTATCTTCTATATAACAATCGGCAAGAGCAAACTTTATCGGTTTTTCTGAAATCAGCCCAAGATGATTGCCCTCAGCAAAGTCAAAATTAAGTTTTTTGGGAACGAAAGGAAGTACGGCAACTTCCAGACGGGTTTTTGAAAAAAGCTGCTGTTCATTGAGAGAAGAGAGAAGTTCTTTCCATTGGATTTCATTTTCAATTGTGACAGATTTCGGGAGTTGAAGATTAAGTGCATCTGCAATCCGACCGATTCTCTTTTTTATAAGTGCTTTATCTGTGCCTATAAATAGATACAGCTTGTGAAAAATTCCATTTTTAATTTCTTCTTTTAACTTCATTGACAAATTTTAAGTATATAATAGAATTACGGCAATAGCAATATAGAGGTTAACATTTTGTCAATTAAAAAAGAGATACAGACCATTTTTCAAAGAGATCCGGCGGCAAGAACCGTCCTTGAGATAGTTTTCTGCTATCCCGGTTTTCATGCCCTTTTGTTTCACAGGATGGCTTCGGCTTTGTGGCAAAACAGGTTTTATTTCCCGGCCAGATTCATTTCTCATATTTCCAGATTTTTGACCGGAATTGAAATTCATCCGGGGGCAAAAATAGGAAAACGATTTTTCATAGATCACGGGATGGGCGTTGTAATAGGAGAGACCACAGAGATAGGTGATGATGTAACCATCTATCAAGGGGTAACGCTTGGCGGAACAAGTACAAAAAAGGTGAAACGGCATCCGACAATAGGCAATCGCGTTGTTATTGGGGCAGGAGCAAAGATTCTCGGCAACATTACCGTTGGAGATGACAGCAGAATCGGATCCGGATCCGTCATTGTAAAAGATGTTCCTTCTGATTCCACTGTTGTGGGCATACCGGGCAAAATAGTAAAAAGAAAAACAAAGGATCATGAAATTATGCTTGAGCATAAAGTTCCGGATATAGAAGGCAAGCTGCTCTATTTTCTGCTGAAGCGAATTAAAGCAATTGAAAAGCAGATTGACTTTGAGTCGGATCTTTCTGAAGATGAAAAAGAGATTGAAGAACTGAATAGAATTCTGACTTCGTCAAATAATAACGGTTTTCGGGATAATGCAGATAAGTAGTGATGTACTAGACTTCATTGAGGATTTTTTTGCGCTTGTCCTGGAAAAGAGGTCGCACAAAGATCTGCTCCGACTTGTGATTCGCACTGCTATGAAGCTGACTGATTCCCAGATGGGAAATATATTTTCTTATAACAGAAAAACCGGCAAGTTAGATCTGATGGTTAGTGTGGGTTTTGATCTGAAAGATTCACCTGATCATTTAGAGATAGGATCAGGTGCAGCAGGAAGTGCCGCTAAATACAACCATCCGGTTTTAATTGAGAGCTATTCAGAATATATGGCAAGTTTGAACCCGGAAGAGCGAAAAAAATTGAAAGGATTTGCAGAAGTGATCTCATCTTCAATCGGAGTTCCCTTGACTGCAAACGGTTTACTGCTTGGCTCAATCGCTATTTCAAGAAAGAAAGATCATCGAAAATACGATAGCGCTCAAACTAAAATTGCCGAGTTCTTTTCGAGAATAGCATCTCTGCTTCTTAAATACTCCTTTCACCTGTACAGACATGAAAACAGAATAGTAAACATGAGAAATAGAATAGAGTTTTTCAAGAGCAAATCTAACATAGATCCGCTGACAAATATCTTTAACAGAAGAACATTGGAGGATTTTTTAACCAAAATTCTAAATTCGAAGGGTAGCGCAGGCGTATATTCAGTGATAATGGCAGATATAGATAGATTTAAACTTATAAACGACAACTTCGGTCATCTTGCCGGAGACGAAGTCCTGAAACAGTTTGCATCAGTTATAAGATCAAATATAAGGGAAACCGATAAGGCTTTTCGTTATGGCGGAGAAGAGTTTATAATTATCCTCAATACACCGGTAGATGTAGCTGTAAAGGTTGCTGAAAAGATGCGGCAGAGATTTGCAGCAGGATTTTTGGAATATGAAAATAAAGTTATCAAATATACGGCAAGTTTTGGAGTTGCGCCGATTTTAATTTATTCGGACAGCGTTTCAGATTGTATGGAACGTGCCGATAATGCACTCTATATAGCCAAACGTAATGGCAGAAATAGAGTTGAGGTCAAATTTCCGTAATTAAGACAGATACCCTGAGATCTTTTGAATTGAGTTCAGTTGCTATGCAAGTGAAGTTCATAGAAACCGAAGCATTTATGATGCTCCTATTGATCTGCGAATGATCGTCCTGAACACTTAAACCATTTTTTGGTCTCATTATATTTTGTATTTTTGACTGATCTGCTATAATATAGCATTATGAAGGAAAACAGTCTTGTTGTCGAGCATCTTGCAAAGCGATTTGGGAAAAAATGGGGCGTCAGAGATGTCTCTTTTGAAGCCAAGCAGGGAGAAGTGACAGGTCTTTTGGGTCCTAACGGCGCAGGCAAGACAACCTCTTTTTATATGATTGTCGGTATTATAAAGGCCGATAAAGGAGTTGTATTGTTTAACGGAAGCGATATTTCAAGCCTTTCGATGCCTCAGAGAGCCAGGCTTGGAATTGGATATCTTCCTCAAGAGGCATCGATTTTTCGCGGTATGACTGTTGAGCAGAATATTAGAGCGATTGCTCAATTTTTATATAAAAGCAGGGATAAGCAGCATCAGATAACCGAGTATCTTTTGGACAGATTTGATTTGAAGGCAATACGAAAAATCAGAGGCTATTCGCTCTCGGGCGGGGAACGCAGGCGCACTGAGATTGCAAGAGCACTTGTCGCTAAACCGAAATTTCTGCTTCTGGATGAACCGTTTGCCGGTATTGACCCGATAGTGGTAGGACAAATAAAAGCAATTATCAAAGAGCTTGCAAAAGATAAGATTGGAATTGTAATTACCGATCACAATGTTAGAGACGCTTTTGATGTAACTGATATTGTTTGTATTATAAATGAGGGAAGAGTAATTGCATGCAGCAAACCGCAGGAGATTGCAAACAACAGAACAGTTCAGTCAATCTATCTTGGGAGAGATTTCAAACTATGAACACTATGACTATAAGAACCGTGATTAAACCCACCCTTAAATTAAATCTTAAATTAAATCTTAAGATGCGTCAGTCGCTTACGATACTCTCAATGCCATCGGAAAATCTGAAAAAGCATCTACACGAAAAACTTAAAAATTCTCCTTTTATTACTATGTCTCATCCAACAAGCAAGAGTTTTTCTCCTGTTAATATGATAATTGATAATAGAGCATCCAATAAGATATCCCTCAGAGATGTCCTTGCCGATCAGCTGCGCTATCAGACAACCGGTAAACAGCTTGAAATAGGCCGATATATAATTGATTCATTGGATAACAAGGGATACCTAATTGAACCTATTGAGGATATAGCTACATCTTTAAACTGCGAAACAGGAGATATTGAAGCCGTTCTGGCAATTGTACAGCAGTTTGAGCCTGCCGGCATTGCAGCCCGCTCCCCTTCCGAATCGTTGTTAATTCAGCTTAATATATTGTATCCGAATGAAAATATAGCAAAATCTATTATAAAAGACGGCTCTGACATTTTAGAGAAATATGGATGGACAGGCATAAAAGATATGCTGGGCTTCAGTGATGATGAAATTATGCATGCAAGGAAAATTTTGGAATCATTGAACCCGTATCCCGGATTGCAGTATGATGATGAGCCGGAAAACAGCATTGAGCCCGAAGCTGCCGTATGGATTGAAGACGGCAAAATCAATATTTCCATGAACAGGTTCTATGATGTCGGTCTTTACCAGATTGACTCGAAAACATTAGATAAAACCGAAAAAAGCGAGTATGCTGAGGCAAAAGAACTTGTCAATTTCGTTAGTCAGAGGAAAAGAAGCATAGAAAAAATAATCAGAATTGTTGCCGGACATCAAAAGCAATTTTTTATTACCGGTGATCCGTCAGTTTTGAATCCGTTATCCCTTGAAGATGTTTCTCAAAAAGCCGATTGTCATATTTCAACTGTCAGCAGAGCTATAGCGGATAAATATCTTTCAACCTCCCATGGATCGGTAGAACTTAAAAATCTGTTTATAAGATCTGCCGGTGTAAATAATATTTCAAGACAGATTATATTAAATAAAATTGAAAAGCTAATAAAAAATGAAATTCCTGAAAATCGGTTAAGTGATAAAGATATAATGATTCAATTAAAAAAAGAGGGTATATTGCTTGTTAGAAGAACAGTGGCAAAATATAGATCCATGCTTGGCATAAAAAATGCGGGTGAACGAAATTCTAAAAAATAAGATTACGAGCCTAAAAACCGTATTACACTATAAAATAAACATATTTTTAACGTTAATTGCTGCTTTAATTGCAGTTTCCGCCTTTCAAAATGTTTCTTACGGGCTTTCCTATAATACGCTTTATTCCCAGGAAAAAATCCTGAGAAGTAAGAATGTTGCACAATATACCAAATTTAAGTTTATTATAGCCGGTTATGACAGTCTGTTCAAAAAATCGCCAAATAGTTATAAAGGTGCATTGGCTGCGATAAGGATGCTTGATCTATACCGATATCTTTCCAGGAAGAATCATTCACTGTTTTTTCAGGACAGGGTACGCCAAAGCGCATATGAAATTATAAAATATTCCAAAAACGGCAGAGCGAGAGCTTACAGCTATTTTGCTATCTATGATCTTTATAAAAAACAAAAAATATCGACCTACCTGCTATGGAAAAAAAAGCTGCTGGATGAGTATCCTGATAGCTGGGAAGCAAAATTAGTTTTAAAAGATAAAAAGAAGTTCTCATCTAAAAAATTAATATTTTCCGCAAAATACGCGGACCAATTAAAGCCCTTAAGCGGAAAAATTATAGTGATAGATCCGGGTCATGGCGGCAAAGACCCCGGTGCTTCAGGATATTTTGGCATTAAAGAAAAGAATCTTGTTTTAGAAATTGCCAAAAAACTTTACAGAAGTTTGAAAAAAGAGGGTGCAACTGTTTTATTGACACGCAGTACCGACCGGTTTATAACGCTTGAGAAGCGTGCAGAGTTTGCAAATCGACATCATGCAGATGCGTTTATATCTATCCATGCCAACGCCTCAAGAAACAAAAAGCTTTCAGGAATTGAAACATTTTTTCTTACGACTAAGGCAGACAAGAAGACACTTCTCATAGCATCAAGAGAAAATGGTATTACTCCAGCTCAGATGGGTGTACTGCAGAAAATATTGGTTGGGCTTGTGCAGAATGCAAAAATAGGCAGATCAAGTATTCTTGCGAAGGATATTCAGGAAGATATCTTTAAAATGCTTCACACAAAAAGAACTAATCTTGGCGTCAGGCAGGCTCCTTTTTATGTTTTAGCCGGAACAAAAGTTTCTTCCGTTCTGATTGAAGTGGGTTTTATAACAAATCGCAACGAAGCAAAACTTTTATTGAACAAAAGTTATCAGGAGCAAATTGTAAGCGGTATATCAGATGGAGTAGAAAAATTTTTCGGTTACAAATGATGAGAAAATATCAGATTGTTGAATCGCTTGTTGTGGGTATCGGCATCATTCTATTTTTGTCGCTCTTGAGTAAAGCTTTTTATATAAATAAACATATCAGAATAAATAATGCTTATATTTGGGCGCCTCAAAATCGATTCAGAATAGATAAGCAGGGCTATCTGATCAGAATAGACATTAAGGCGTTATCTGTTATAAAAAAAGGCACAAAGATAGCTTATCTTAAAGTTAAAAGCCCCAATGTTTTGAGTGACCGGCTCTTGAAAATATTGAAAAGCGAACAAAAACAAGAACTGGAGAAGATCAATCATATAACCGACAAGCTGAACTATGCATTAAAAGAAAATGGATTGAGGCTAAAAAATATTACTCAGCAGCTAATGTTTATATCAGACTATCTTTCTAAATTGTTAATCCAGGATCGCATAGGTAAGATAAAAGAACATAAACTTAACAGCTTGCTGCTGGATTTTTACAGACATAATCTTAAAAAGGCACTCATCACACAAAAAAGATTAAAGCGGCTTTACAAAAAAGGTCTGATTTCTTCTTTCCAGGCAAAAAGTAAAGATGCTAAAATTTTAAATATAAAAAAAATCGTAAGAAGATTGAAAAAAAGCATGCTATCTAATAGTACGCTATCGAATGGTTCAATAAATAAGATCGGCAAGTTGCCGAAAAATATTATTTTGCAGCAAGCTAAAACTAAAATTAAAAATCCCAAAAAGATAACCGTCAGCAGCAATAAAAAAATTATTATAGAAAAGAAACCGGAACAATACAGCTATATTACCTCTGATACGAATGGAATCGTTTACAAAATTTCCGCACCTGTCCCTTCAAAGGTTTATCCTCGAGATACGCTTTTTTTCTTTTATAAGCCCAAGCAGATGCGTATTATTGCATATTATCATACAACCGGTGAAATCAAGAAGGGAGCTGATGTAACCATAACTATAGCCGGACAAAAAATAAAAGGGCAAATTGATGAGATTTATTATAATAACAAAGCCATTGATAGAAATAGTACGATAAAATTGTTTATTAAGCCTGAAGCTACTATAGCAAAATATCCGCTTTATACGCCGGTTGCCGTTGATGTAAAACAATCTAAATGGTTTTGAATACGCCCGCAAAACTGAATCTATTGCTAAAAATAAAAGGAAAATCGGGTAGTTTTCATAATTTGCATTCTCTCGTTTGTTTTGTTGATATATTTGATGAAATTGATATCTTGCCGACTGAAAGTAATGAAATTACGGTTGAATCGAAGCTTGGCTTAGGAAAAGATGATCTTGTTTATAGGGCTGCCGATACATTGCAGAAATTCTATGGATATAACGGTGGAGCGAAAATTAGAGTCAAAAAGAGTATTCCCGCAGGTGCCGGATTAGGAGGTGCAAGCTCTGATGCCGCTGCATCAATCAAAGCATTGAACAAATTGTGGGAATTGAATTTGCCGAAACATGATTTGGTAAAAGTTGCCCTTATTTGCGGCTCGGATCTACCGCTTTTTTTTGAGGATTCGACGTTGATTCTTATGGGTGGAAGAGGTGAAAGGATCAAGCCGTTGAATCTGTTCTCAATGCTTTACTTTGTCATAGTTTATCCGGGAATTCAGGTATCGACAAAATCGGCATATAATTGGTATGACCGGTTGACAACAGGCAAAACTGCTACTATAAAACATCTGCCCGCTGTGATTGATTTTGATGCTCTGTCGAGGATCATACAAAATGATCTTCAACTGCCGGTAGCTTTTATGGTTGAACCCGTGCAAAAGGCAATCGAAGCTCTTTCTGCAGCAGCCGGCGGGAGCCCTGTTTTTATGACAGGTTCAGGCAGCAGTGTTGTCGGAATGTTCGAAAATAAAAAAAAGATGGAGGAATGTTTTAAAAATTTAAAAATGGAAGCAGGATGGAACTGTTTTACGACTCATTCTATAAAGTTGTCGGAAAAGTTCTGTTGAAAATACAATATTTAACGATACAATTATCGGCGATGGGGCGTAGCCAAGCGGTAAGGCACAGGACTTTGACTCCTGCATTCGGAGGTTCGAACCCTCCCGCCCCAACCATGAAAACAAAGGTGAATTATGAATGATATGAAAATTATATCAGGAAGCTCGAATCTTCCATTGGCGAAAAAGATTACAGATTATCTCGGAGTGAATCTTACCGATGTCGATATTTCTCGTTTTTCAGACGGTGAAATATATGTGCACGTGAAAGAGAATGTTCGCGGAAGCGATGTGTTTGTTGTTCAATCATGTTATCCTGATGTCAATGAAAGTTTTATGGAACTTCTGGTTTTATGTGATGCGCTCAAGCGTTCTTCGGCAAAGCAGATTATAGCGGTTATTCCGTATTATGCTTATGCAAGACAGGACAGGAAAGACAGACCCCGAGTACCTATAACGGCAAAACTGGTTGCCGATCTCCTGACAAAGGCAGGAGCGTCACGAGTATTGTCGGTTGACCTGCATACCGGTCAGATTCAGGGGTTTTTTGATATACCGGTCGATCATTTGTATGCAGCTCCTGTACTTATTGATCACGTGGTACGAAGTGGTATAAAAAATTGTGTTGTTGTTTCTCCCGATGCAGGCGGAATGGAGAGGGCGCGTTATTTTGCGAAAAAGATTAATGCCAAGGTTGCTATGATTGATAAAAGGCGACAAAAAGCAAATGTAAGTGAGGTAATGCATGTAATCGGAGAGATAAAGGGGAAAATTGCTTTGATAGTTGATGATATTGTTGATACGGCAGGCACAATATGCAAAGCTGCAGATGCGCTAAAAAAGGAAGGTGCTACCAATGTTGTAGTATGCTGTACTCATTCAATTTTATCAGGAAACGCAAAAGAGAAAATTGCTCAATCGCCGATATCACGTTTTATAGTAACGGATACTATAAAGCTGCCAAAGGAAAAACTGTTTGAAAAACTTGAAGTTCTTTCGGTTTCTTCATTGATAGGTGAAGCAATGAGAAGAATTTACAATAATGAATCTGTTAGTTCATTGTTTTTATAGGAGGAAAAAATGATAAATCTACATAGAAGGGAAGAAGACGGTAAGAAAACAAGGCGTGCGGGATTTGTTCCGGCTGAACTCTACGGCCCCGGTACACAAAATAAAAATGTTTATCTGTCCGTAAAAGACGCCCAGGAGCTTGCTTTTTTACGAAACAGAACCAATCTCAACGAAGTAAGTATAGATGATACGGTGGTCAAAATTTTGGTAAAAGATGTTGCCCGACATCCTGTAACCGATGAAATTTTACATATTGATCTTTATGAGGCGAAGGAAAATCATTTTACGAATGTAAAAGTTCCGGTGATTTTGACCGGAATTCCAAAAGGAGTAAAAATCGGAGGAGTGCTTAATCAGGCTCGGACAAGCATAAATGTGACTGCTCCGGCAACTCAGATACCCAGCTCAATTGAGGTTGATGTCAGCGATATGGTAATTGGCGATGCGCTAAGGGCAACAGAACTGAAGCTTCCTGACAATGTCAAAATCAAGGGGAGATTATTTTTTACTATAGCGAGTGTGGTTGGAAGAGCAAAGACTGAGGAAACTGCTGAAACAGCCGAAGAAGAAAGTTCAGAATCTTAATTTGCGGTATTAAGGTTGTCGTTTAGTCTGATTGTCGGACTTGGCAATCCCGGCAGTGATTACAGTGCCACGAGACATAATGCAGGGTTTGGGGTTGTAGATAAAATAGCAAACAGATGCGGCTGTTCTTTTGCGGAATCCAGGAGATTTAAAGCTATGGTAGCAAAAGATGTTGGTAACGCTCTGCTTTTGGCCAAACCGCTTACCTATATGAATCTGTCCGGCTTTGCCGTTTGCTCTATTGTCAGTTATTTTAAAATCAGCCTCGATGATCTTCTCATAATATCGGATGATCTTGACCTTCAGATTGGAAAGATACGATTTCAGAATGGCGGGGCAAGCGCGGGACACAAGGGAGTTGAATCCATAATAGCTCAACTCGGCAGCAGAGAGTTTGTGCGTTTAAGAATCGGCATAGGCCGGTCGGAGGAAAATGCCGCTTCTTATGTACTTAAGCGACTCAAGAAGGATGAGTTGGAACTCTTTGATAATATCTTTGACAAAGCCGCAGAAGCAGCACTGTATTGGTATAAATACCGATTTGACAAAGCTGCAAACCGTTATAACGGGGATGCTTTGATAACCTTGTAGCTTGCCTTGCATATTACTATAAGTACTCTCTTATAAAAAAGGCTCTTCCGACTTTTCTGTGAATAGCGGACTTGCAACCTTTTTGAATGTTTTGTAGAGATTGTGGTTGAAGATTAGTTTAGTGCGAGAATAAAGTTACTTGAATTTCGGAAACCTTTTTTCTATGAAAGCTTTCATTCCAATTTCAGCATTTTCTGTTTCAGATAGTTTTGCAATTGATCTGGATTCGCGATTCAGCTGCTCTTTTAATGAATCTAAGTAAGGTTTTCTTATGAGCCTTTTTGATGCAGTCATTGCATCTTGAGATTTTTCGTTTATTGACTCTGCAATACTCAGCGCACCGCTTAACAATTGATCGTTTTTGAAGTATTGATTGATGATATTTAATCGCAACGCCTCGTGGACATCTATTACAGGATCCTTCAGCACTATTTCTATAGCCTTTTTGAAACCTAATAAATGAGTCAGGAAAAATGTTGCTCCGCCATCGGGAGTAAGTCCGATTTTCTCATATGATAAAATAAATTTAGCATCTTCTGATGCTACTGTCATATCGCATGCAAGTGCTACCGATACTCCTGCACCGGCAGCAACACCATTTACGGCAGCAATCCATATTTTGTCGGATTTTGCAATGTTGAGTATTGCTTCATGAAGAGGAAAAGTAAGTCTGTTAAAAAATTTTCCTCTTTCACTCCGAGCCGTTTCCATCATACTTATTACATCTCCGCCGGCTGAAAATGCCGCGCCTCTGCCTGTTAATATTATCGTCCGAAAATCGGTCTGCTCAATCAACCTCACCTTTTGGGCAAACTCCACAATAAGTGCACCATTCATTGCATTAAAGCTCTTTTCTCTATTGAATCTTATTATGGCCGTTTTATTCCTTTCCTCTAATTCGATATAACTCATTTATTATCTCCCAAACCAAATAACCGTCTAAAAATAACTTCTGCTGTTTGTCATACTATTTATATTGCCAACTAACACCACATCATTCTCGCTGATCTTATAAATATTCTTGCTCTCAGTGTCAAATGCACCAACTGTTTTGCTGTAGAAAGAACCCAGATCGATCCTTAACTGCAATATGGAGCAGTTCGTATATATTGCGGGAGTTTTAACAATATTATGGCCGGTTATCATAAATTTTATAGCAGGGAAATCGTTTTTGAAGGATAATACCACACTGCTGCCAACTTTATCTATCGGAGTTCTTGACCAGACAAACGATTCATGCGGATCTAAAAGATAATTTCTGTCAATTCCGGCATGAAGAATTATCGTATCATCAATAATTTTATATATATCAAAACGTCTTATAATATCGAATATTGCATTAGTTCGTATCAATATTTGCACACTCTTTAAATCCTTGTTCTTTATGCCGAAGCTTTTTAGAGTAGATAAGCCGCCATTAGCCATCCAGATATTATAAAAGCTTTTTAGATCTGCCTCCGGAGCGTTGCAAAATGCAATTGCCATCTGCTCATGGTTTCCGATTAAAGATTTTGCGCCCGATTCCGACAACAGTTTCAGACAGCTTTTTGCGTCTCCTCTGTCTATGATATCGCCTGCAAAAAGAATTTTGTTATTTTCAAAACTCTTTAGTACCTTTTCTATGAGTCGCACCTGGCCATGTATATCGCCTGCGATAATCATTCTTTGACAATCTCCAGCTTCACCTTCAAAAGTCTGTTAGCATCAGCATCTAAAACTGTAAAACGAAGATTTTTGTATTTTATAACAGCTCCTATTTTAGGTATGGAGTCATCAAGATACATTATAAATCCTCCAACCGTATCAAAATCGGTTCTTTCTATATCCTCAAATTCCTCCAGGTTGAATTTTTCTACAAAATCATCAAAACTCATCCTGCTGTTTATTATGTATGATCCGTCTTTAACCTTTCGCACATCAATCTTTACGCTGTCGTCTTCATCCTCTATTTCTCCCACAATTTCTTCAATAATATCTTCAACTGTTGTTATTCCTGAGGTTCCACCATATTCATCAAGTACGATAACAAGATGAATCTTCTTATTCTGCATCTCTTTGAGCAGCTTGAAGATCGATTTCGTTTCAGGCACAAAAACAGCATCCTTCATATGCTTTTTTACATTATCGTTTTTTATATCAGGGTACTGTGCAATCAAATCCCTGAGATTTATGATACCTAATATATTGTCTCTGCTATCCTCGTAAACAGGCATTCTTGAATGGCCGTATTTTGCGAAAAGCTTAATAACTTCTTCTACGCTCATACTGGCATCTGCCGCCTTTATATCGGGTCTTGGAGTCATAATCTCTCTTGCAATTGTATCTCCCATATCAAATATATTCTTTATCATCTTATGTTTGTCGGCATTTAACACACCTTCATTTTTTCCCATTTCAACCATAAATTCAAGTTCATCTTCAGTCAACAAACCGGTCTTGTTCCCTATTTGCGATTCAAATGTCATATTTTTGGCAATGTAACGCAAAACCATAGTAATTGGATAAAAAATATAGTAAAACGGTTTGAGAAGTCTTGCGGCTATAGGTGCAATAATATTGGCATGCTGTTTTGCAAATGTTTTTGGCGTAATTTCACCAAAAATAAGTATCAGAAGAGTCATTATTCCGCCTGCTATCGCGACAACACTGTTTCCTATTATTTTTTGCGCGATAACCGTTGCATAAACCGATGCAAAAACATTTGCTATATTATTGCCTATTAAAATAGCAGTAAGCATTTTTTTGGGATGATCTATCCATAATTTCAAAGAACTGTTCCCCTTCTTATTCTTTTTTATGATGTGGCGGGCTTTCAGTTCTGAAATTGATGTTAGAGCAGTTTCACTTGCAGAAAAAAATGCCGAGAAAAAAAGACACAATAAAAGAACAGCAATATAGATACTAATATATAACTCCGAAACTGCCGATTTTTTCGGTAAGTATAGAATCGGGAGGTTTTGAACTGCTCATACGGTTTTAATAAACTCCGTATATATTTTTCTGTTTCTCGGACCATCATATTCGCAGAAGAACACACCCTGCCATTTTCCAAGCATTAGTTGTCCATCTGAAACAGGTATTAACAGCTGATTTCCAAAAAGACCGGATTTTATATGTGAAGGACTATTGCCCTCCCGATGTTTGTAGTGAAAATTCTCAGGTATCAATTTTTGCATAGAGGAAAGAATATCATAGGCAACATCAGGGTCGTAGCTTTCGTTTATGGTAACGCAGGCAGTAGTGTGCGGAATATAGACTAAAAGTACGGCAGAATTCAAATTTTTTAAGGCAACCTCACTTTTAAGCAAAGAAGTAATGTCTATAAACTCGTTTTTACTCTTTGTTTCTATTTCAATCATGTTCATTTAGATAGAATAATACCAATTGATATCATATTTGCTATTATAGACGAACCTCCGTAACTTGCAAGCGGAAGCGTAATCCCCACTACAGGAACAAGCCCTAAAGTCATTCCTATATTAAAAAATAATGATATACTAAAGATTATTGTAAAACCAATTATAAAATAGCGGGAAAAATTATCCTCCGCATTTTGAGCACGCTTTATAAAGCGTGATATCAAAAGCCAAAATATTGCAATTAAAACTAAGATTCCCACAAAACCATACTGATAAGCAAATAGTGCAAAGAAAAAATCCGAACTGCTTTGAGGCAAAAAATTCGACCATGGAAATACGGAACCTAACGGGTGTCCGAACAGCTGCCCCGATCCTATAATAATTTGTGAATGCACGGACTGAAAGCTTGATCCAAGCGGGTCACTTCCCGGATTGATAAACTCAATAATTCGTGCTTTCTGATAGCCTTTTAGAAATTTCCATATTATGGGAATTGCAGAAAACGTCAGTATAATCATAGCAAAAAATATTCTTTTATCTATTCCGGCCACAAAGATTACTAAAAGAAGTATGGAAAGCATTATGATGGCTGTCCCCAGATCCGGCTCCATTATCACCAAAAATGCAGGAAGTGCTACAATTGCAGCGGCGAACAGGAAGTGAACTAATCTGAGCGGTCTGTTTTCCTGATGATCAGACAGATAACGACTCACTGCCAGAATAATCAAAGGTTTTGCAATTTCCGAAGGCTGCAGATTTATAATTCCTATATGAATCCATCTTATGGCACCAAAATGCTTTGTCCCAAAAACACTCACAAGAAAAAGCAGCGCCAGTCCCAACAAATAGAACAAGTATGCATAATGATAAAAAAAATTATGTGTCATTTTGATCGCTATAACAATCGAAAAAGCTCCCAGCATAAACCAGGCAAGTTGTTTTATCCACAATGTTCCATGCAGTGACTTCAAAGTATATATCGACATCACCGCAAGCATAACGACAGAAGCTATGATGAAAATTTTATTGTTTTCAGAAAAAGTGGCTTTGTTATCGCTAAAATTCATTTCAGATTATTCCGGCTTTTACAGATTGATCATATATTCGTTTTGCCACAGGTGCAGCTGCTGCGCCTCCGAATCCTCCGTTTTCTATAAATACCGCCATTGCGAATTTTGGATGTTTATACGGAGCAAACGAAATAAACCACGCGTCAGGTATGAATTTTTTTGGAATATGCAAATTCTTTTTGTCGCGGCTTATTGTTCTGATTATTTGAGCTGTTCCGGTCTTGCCTGCTATAACTATCATATTGCTTCTGGATGCAAAGGCTGTTCCAATGCTGCTGTTTACCGCATCATGCATTCCGGATCTGATAATTTTAATAGTACGATTTCCTATTATTTTTATTCTTTTTATTTCTTTCTTTATCAATATATGCGGCTTTATGAAATATCCTCCGTTTGCAATTACAGCTGTCACCACGGCCGCCTGAAGTGGAGATATTCTTACATATCCCTGGCCTATAGCCATAGAAATCGTATTGCCTGCATACCATTTTTTATGAAAGCGCCGCCATTTCCATGCAGGTGACGGTATCAGCCCCGATTGCGAACCGATCAGTTTGAATAGATTTCTGTCAAGACCGAATTTCAAAGCCATGCGTCTAATTTTTGATGCTCCGGTCATTAGTCCAAGCTTATAGAAAAAAACGTCCGATGAAGATGCAATTGCTCTATGTATATTGATAAGGCCGAATCCTCCTTTTTTCCAATCGTGATATACCTGATTTGCCACTTTTATCTGAGGAGGAGAAAATATTTTAGTTGTTGAGTTTATCACATGATTCTCCAGAGCGGCCGCCGCCGTAACTACCTTGAATATAGATCCCGGAGGATAGGTTTTTACGGCTCGATTAATTAGCGGCTTATCGGTATTCTTTTTTATCTTGTTCCAGAAAACTTTTGTAAATCCGGTAACAAACTGATTCGGATCATACGATGGATTGCTGTACATAGCAAGTATAGCGCCGGTATCAGGTCTTATAATAACTACAGCACCCTTTTTGCCCCGCATGCTTTCCACTACTATCTTCTGAAGCCTGCTGTCAACCGACAAGATCAGGCTGCTGCCGTTTTTAGCGGGCATGTTTTCCAGAGTTTTAATTATCTCACCCATTCCATTTACTGCAACTTTCTTTATGCCGTCTTTGCCTCTTAAAGTTTTATCAAACATCTTTTCTATACCCGTTTTGCCGGAATAATCATATTTCTGATAATAACCGCTTTCTCTATTCTGTCGTGAAACTTCAGATACATAGCCTATCAGATGAGCATACAGATTACCCATAGGATAAAATCTTTGAGGTTCAACTTTAATATCAATACCCTTTATGTCGATTCTGTTGAGTTCGAGCTGTATAACTTGTTCTCTTGTCAAATCCCTTTTTATCAAAATATTCTTGGTAGATACTTTAAGTATTTTTCTTATACGCTTTGCGGATTTTCCCGTGAGATTAGATAAAACCGCTATATTTTTGTATTCAAACTCTCTTCTATTCGGAATATATAACGAAAAGGACGGATAATCTTTTGCAAGTACGACTCCGTTTCTATCCAATATCTCTCCTCTTATCGCCTTTGTATAATATGTTGATATGTTTGTACTGTTTAGAATATTTCCAAAATCCTTTCCTTTGTAAAGCTGAATTTGTGCTGTCCTTAAAACAATGAAAAGTAAAATCAGGGTTACCGCAATTTTCAAAATTTTAATATGTTTTCTAAAATGCGGTATTTCACCAATATAGAATTTAGATGACACGATCCGATTTTTCCAATACCCATTCATAAAATAGATAAAGAATAACATATAATATAATAATCGGCAGTGTATTGTGAATCATCCAGCCTGAAAAGCCCATGATCGACGGCTCAGCTATTGAAAAGAAATTTAAACCGACAACTTTTATTGCCGTTATCGAAACAGACAGGAAGATAAAAATCATAAAATCAAACAGAATATTTTGTCTGATAAATTTAACGGCCAAACCTGCTGCAACCACAGGAACAACAAACAAAAGAAAATTGGTCCCAAGCGTAGCCCCCTCAAGAACATCCTCCATGATGCCGATCAGGAAAGAAAAAAGCAGCAAATCCGCATAACTCTTATACCCTTTGATAATCACAAGCAGCGCGACAGACACGGAACAGATCTGCGTCGAAAAACTGCTTAGATTGGCAACAACCGAGCTAGCTGCTGTTCCGACTATGAATAGCAGAACTGCTTTTGCCCATATCATTATTATTATTGTTGTTAGTTATGGCAATGAGATATAGTGATGCGCCCGGCAACGCCGCAGGTTTTATTTCGGCAACCGTTTTTAATGGATCGGTTTCTATGATTTTTGTTACTTTTCCTATTATAATATCTTTCGGGTATTTACCGTCAAGACCGCTTGTTTTAATAATATCTCCGATAGAAAGAGGTTTATCTGAAAAATAGGTGTACAATCCGGTAGGTTTTCCCTTGCCATAGTATATTCCCCATCCGTTTGTTGCAGAATCAATTGCATCTATAACATTATCTTTTGTCAGTATTGACCAAACACTACTTTTAGAATCAGATACCTTTTTTACCGTACCGACCAGCTCCAGATTTTTTGTTATTATAGGGGTTCCGGCAACTACATTATCAGATTTACCAAGATTAATCCAAAATCTTCCATTGTAGTTTATATCCCTTGCTACAACCTGTGATACTAAAAACCTATTTTTAGCAAAACTAAAATTAAGTTTTAAAGGAAATAATCGGCTTAAGCTGTCAAGCTGCTTTCTATATATGCTGTTCTGCCATTTTAACTCTTCTATAGATACGACATCATTCAGATGCTTTTGCTTTACGGCATCTGATTTTGAAATATCGGAAAAAAATCTTCCGGCAAAAAATTTAAGCTTTGTGATCGAGGATTCTACGAGATAACTGTATGGATCCATAGAAGCTCTTATAAACATGTCCTTATGCTTGGCCACAGAAATAGTCGATAGTACAAAAATGATAAACAGTATAATGTATTTGTCTTTCTTTTTCTTAAACAAATGAAACATTTTTCAAAAGCGACATCTGCTTCAGTGTTGCCGCAGCGCCCTTTACAACCGAATGCAAAGGCTCGTCACCTCGCACCACAGGAAGACCGGTTCTCTCTTTGATTAAAACATCCATTCCGCTGATTAGCGACCCTCCGCCTGTAAGGAATATTCCCCTGTCTATAATATCAGCCGCAAGTTCCGCAGGCGTTTTCTCAAGCACACTTAATATAGCTGCTATTATCTCTTCTATCGCAGGCATAACGGCGTTTCTTATAGCTTTTTTCGCTACTTTGATCGTGCTTGGAGTTCCGGAAGCAAGATTTAGACCCTTAACATCGATATCACTGTCTTTTGTATCATCACTGACTGATCCAATATTGATTTTTACCTTTTCAGCGGTTCGCTCACCAATCTGTATTCCGTACTTGCCTTTTATATACTGCATTATTGCCGCATCGAATCTAACACCACCCACTCTTATGGATTCTCCTATAACGATACCGCTTAAGCTTATTACGGCGATTTCTGTGGTTCCGCCTCCTATGTCAACTATCATATTTCCGGCAGGCTCTTCAATCGGAAGCCCTATGCCGATTGCCGATGCCATCGGTTCTTCGATGAGATGAACCGATCTCCCGCCTGCAGATGTAGCGGCATCCTGAACAGCCTTTCTTTCCACCGGCGTTATGCTGTGCGGAACTGCAATTACAATTCTCGGTCGTATAATTGCGATACGATGGTGATTTGCCTTTTTTATGAAATAACGCAGCATTCCCTCCGTTGCTTCAAAATCCGCTATAACTCCATCACGCATAGGACGTATGGCCTGTATACTGTCAGGTGTTTTGCCTATCATTTGTTTGGCTTCTTCGCCTACAGCAAGTATTTTTTTGCCGCCTCGTCCATCATTTTGAACTGATACCACAGAGGGCTCTTCAATCACGATCCCCTCGTCTTCAATGCTTATCAATGTGTTAACCGTGCCAAGATCTATAGCAATCCCTTTTGCAACAATAGAAAATGGAAATAACATCAATTCTCCTTCTCAAAAAAAGCTATCAACCTACCTTAAGTAAGTTAATTGAAGTCTACATTAAACACTCTTGCCTGTCAATAAATTTCTTCATATTCGGCTGCAATAGCAGCAACAAAAAAAGACCCCTGTTATTATGCAAATTTACCAATAATTCTCTGCATCTTCTGCCGTTAATTTATTGAGATAATACAGCAGTTTCGTAATAAGTTCTGCTCTTACCGGTGATTTTGAACTCTTAATTTGAAACACTCAGAATTAATAGAGTGCCTTTAAGCGATCTTTTCAACAATCTATCGTAATTCGACTTTGACATAAAGAACCTTAGGGGTATAATTTTTTTATGCAAACTTTAACAACAAAAACAAAAGCTGCGGTTCTAATAGAAGCAATGCCCTATTTAAGAAAGTTTCACGACAAAATAATTGTTGTAAAACTCGGCGGATCTATAAGCATCGAACAGGACAAACTTATAAATTTGTGCGAGGACATCGTTTTATTGAATCTCGTAGGAATAAAAACGGTTATAATTCACGGCGGCGGCAAAATGGTGTCAAAACTTCAGACCAAGCTTGGACAGACTCCTCTATTTCACAACGGTCTCAGAGTTACGGACGAAAAGGCGTTTGAAAGCGCGCTTATGGTGCTGGCAGGACCCGCCAATAAAGAGATTGTAAGCAAGATAAACAGTTCGGGCGGCAATGCGGTGGGACTCACCGGAGCAGATGGAAAAACCATTATAGCGCATAAAAAAAAGAGTGAAATAGATCTCGGCATGGTCGGAGAAATCGAAAAGGTAAACACCGCTCTTGTGGAAAAGCTGCTCTCTTCGGACTTTATACCGGTAATAGCTCCTATCTGCATCTCTGTTAACGGAAAATTGTACAATGTGAATGCCGATGAAGCGGCATCCTGGATAGCGTCCGGACTTGCCGCAGAAAAACTCATCTATCTGAGCGATGTTCAGGGACTTATGGATTCGGGAAACAGATTAATTCCTAAGGCAAAAATAGCAGACATCGCACTTTTAAAAAGAGGAAAAATTATAGCAGACGGTATGATTCCAAAAGTTACCTCAGCTGTCTCAGCAATAACCGGCGGCGTCAAAAAGGTACATATTATTGATGGAAGACTCGCTCATTCACTTTTAATAGAGCTGTTCACAAAAAGCGGAATTGGCACGGAAATCACGAAATAACCGTCAAATAAGGCCGATTTAACAGTATGCAGATTGAAGCATCTTTTAAAGTATCTATGCATGAGAGACTTGACAAAATTCTGCAGGACAGATTTGGGAAACCGAGAAATCAGGTTCAGCATTGGATAAAAAACGGGTGGGTTGCAGTATCGGGAAAAAAGAGAGACAAGGCATATATGCCGTTGTTAAACGAAACAATTGAGGTATATGTTCCGGACAGAGAACCGGATCTGATAATATCCCATAAAACCGTAAAAATTTTGTATGAGGACACATCTTTGATTGTAATCGATAAGCCATCAGGCGTATCGGTGCATCCAGGAGCCGGAGACAGCAGCGATACAATAGTAGGCAGACTTATCTGGATGGGTATTTCCCTCGCACCAATTGGTTTACCGGTAAGACCGGGGGTTGTTCAAAGACTCGACAAAGAAACATCCGGCGTAATGATGCTGGCAAAAACCGAAGCAAGCTATCATAAACTGCGCCACATGATATCAAATCATCTGTTTGAGAGACTTTATATCGGAATAACAGATGGAGTTTCGAAAGAGGCGGCCGGAAAAATAACCGGTTATATCGCTCGTGATCCGGCTAACCGAATACGCTTTAAAATGATAGAAAACAAAACAGCTTCGTCCAAGCTATCCGTAACATATTACAAAATGATAGAATCGTTTGGCAATTATGCTATAATGAAATATCGCCTTGAAACTGGCAGAACTCATCAGATAAGAGTAGTATCGCGCGCACTTGGTTTTCCCATATTATCTGATAAACTATACGGAAAAAGAAGCGGATTGATTGAAAGGCAAGCGCTTCACTCTGCGTCTTTAAAATTTATGCATCCGGATACGGGGAAGATGTTGAAGATATGTGCAAACCTTCCCGATGATATGTCATCTGTTTTAAATAGCTTAAGGAGGAAGAGATGAAAAAGATTATTTTCGCTTTCCTGCTAATTTTAATTGTTAGCGGATGCGCTCAGCTTAATGTAAACAGAAGCAGCTACGTAACCCCAACTGCAAATCTTTCGGCACCAATCATAGAAAATGCCATAGCGGGGGAACGATCGGTGCTGATAAACTGGAGTTCCGTTCCCAATGCCGCCGGATATGAAATTTTCAGGGGCAGCTGCGCAAAATGCAATTTCGTATCTACGGGAAAGACAGACAAGAATATAACAAGATATCTTGATAAAGGCGGACTTCTCGGCCATCTCGGAGACAATATGAGCTATTTTTACAGAGTAGCGGCATTGGATTCGTCCGATAATCTGGGAAAGCTCTCAAAGGTGATCAAGGTAACCACAATCGGAGCTCCTCAACCTCCGATAAATCCTGCAGCATCAAAAGGAAAAGCTCAAAAGATCGTTATTACATGGATGCCGTCTGATGATCCATCGGTAATTGGATATAAACTTTATCGCTCAAGAGCCATAAACACACAGTTTACCATGATTGCGAGGATTAGCGGACGATTAAACTCACTATACGTAGACAAAAGACTAAAAAACGGAACAAAATATTTCTACCGAATTAGTTCCTTCAATCGGGTTGGGGCTACCGGCACTTTGTCGAAGGCAGCCATAGGAATTACAAAATTTCCTCCTTTGCCGCCGCCCTTAGTTAAAACAATCTCAAATATGCCGAAGAGAAGTGTGGTAATCTGGCAGCCAAGCCCAAACAACGATATAAAAAACTATTATATAGAACGTTCAAAACCGGGAGAAAATTTTTATCGCATAGCTGTCGTAGGCGGACATACAACTCGTTTTATAGATAAAAACCTTGATGCCG
Source organism: uncultured Hippea sp. (assembly GCA_913009315.1). GTDB lineage: Bacteria > Campylobacterota_A > Desulfurellia > JAADFJ01 > JAADFJ01 > JAADFJ01. Next base: position 6,426 of record CAJVZA010000013.1, on the reverse strand, counting down.
GAACAACTTACCGATACAGAATACGTGCCATTGATAAAGATAACATAAAAAGCAAATATTCCATAATTGCAACAGCGACAACAAAGCCGCTTCCTCTCGCTCCAACGCAGCTGAGCATAGATGAGATGTCCAATGGAAACATTATGATTTCATGGAAAAAGAGTGAGACTAAAGATGTAACCGGATATGTCATCTGGAAACGCTACTGGCTTGTCGTTACCGAGGAAGCGGGCAAATCAGACGGAACTACATTCGTTGATAACAATGTCAAAAGAAATACAAGCTATACATACTGGATTAAATCTGTGGATGAGGCCGGACAATTCAGTAAAAATAGTAAAGAGATTACCATCAAAACGTCAAAATAGATGGTTTCAACCGTTTTAAGTATCGCCATATCGGGAATAGCCGCAAGACAAGTCATTGTAGAGACCGATAGTTCAAGCGGTCTTCCGGCATTTAATATAGTCGGTCTTCCCGATAATGCCGTAAAGGAATCAAGAGAAAGAGTAATTAGCGCGATAAAAAGTATCGGCTACAGAATTCCGCCAAAACGAATAACAGTCAATCTTTCCCCTGCCGATCTAAAAAAAGAAGGGGCAATATATGATCTTGCTATCGCAGTCGGAGTCATTTCATCTTCTCTCAGAACAAAATTTGATAAGTTGGAAAATTATTTTGTTGCAGGAGAGCTTTCACTTTCAGGCAAGCTGAGAAGATGCAACGGCATACTTCCTATGGCAATCTTGGCAAAGAAACTTGGAAAAGGTATAATAATTCCTTATGAGAATCGATTAGAAGCCGGTTTAGTTGACGGAATAGATATTTTGGCAGTCAAACATCTGTCGGAGATTACAAACTTTGATGGGATAGAGAAGTTCAATCCAGGCGCTATTTATAACAAATCGGGTATATTTGATGTCGATTTTGCGGATGTCAAAGGCCAGCCGCTTGCCAAAAGAGCTGCTATGATCGCAGCTGCAGGCTATCATAATATATTGATGATAGGCCCGCCCGGATCCGGAAAAACTATGATAGCATCAAGAATTCCTACGATTATGCCTCCAATGGGTAAAGATGAAATTATTGAAACAACAACAATCTACAGCGTAAGCGGAATGCTGCCGGATAACAATTATATAACGATCAGACCGTTCCGGGCTCCGCACCACACAATTTCCGATGTTGCCCTTGTCGGCGGCGGAACTATTCCAAGACCGGGCGAAATCAGCCTTGCCGACAGAGGCGTCCTGTTTTTGGATGAATTGGCGGAATTCAAACGCTCCACGCTTGAAGTTCTGCGGCAGCCGATCGAAAACAGTTATGTAAATATAAGCAGAGCGCATTCAAATGTTACATATCCTGCAGATTTTATGCTGGTTGCTGCATCCAACCCCTGTAAGTGTGGAAACTTCGGCAACCCGTATAAAGAATGCAGCTGCAAGACATCCGATATAATGCATTATCGTTCAAAACTCTCAGGCCCTCTTTTAGACAGAATCGATATTATGGTTGATGTTCCTGCCGTCAGTTATACAAAAACAAAAGAAACAAATTCTATGAGTTCGGCTAAAATGAGAAAGATGGTGCTGTCAGCTTTAAGAAGGCAAAAAAAGCGATTCGGAAAAACAATGTTCAACAGCCGGATGAGTGCCAAAGAGCTCGATAAGTATGCAAAGCTAAGTCATGACACAGAGGCAATTCTAATTCAATCGGCTGAGAAATTCGGCCTTTCATTAAGAGGAATCAACCGGGTAAGAAAAGTATCGAGAACCATTGCCGATCTGAATGGTCATAATGAGATAAAAGAAAACGATCTGCTTGAAGCCCTCCAATATCGGGAGATTGCATTTAACTCCTTATAATGAAAACAGCAAAAAATGAAACCAAGATATTGGTATTTACATCATTGGCACATTTTCTGTTTCATTACTATGCGATGCTTTTCCCCGCTCTTGCCATACCGCTGATGCTTTCATTAAAATTGAATTTGGCAGATGTTTTTAAACTTGGTTTTTTTATGTATCTTTTGATGGGCATTGGGTCGCTGCCGGCAGGATATCTTTCCGATAGGTTTGGGAAAAAGAACAGCATAATTGTATTTTTTCTTGGATCGTCTATATCGCTGATTTTAGCCGCTCTTACTCATAATCGTGCCGCTTTTATACTGTTTCTCGGAATGACTGGACTTTTTTCAAGTATCTGCCATCCGGCCGTTATGGGTTTAATATCTGTCGGTATAAAAAATATCGGTACGGCACTCGGGATAAACGGAGTGTCCGGAGCAATCGGTTTAACATCGGCACCCTTTATCGGGGCTTTACTGAACTGGATCGGAGGTTGGCGATTTGCGTTTATCGTCTCGGGCATTGTCGGCCTGCTATCCGGAATAATGATGATCATCAGCAAGGTGGAAGAAAGATCAATCAGAGAAATAAGTATTACCAAAACCGACAATACTTCAAAAAATAACCGCATCAAACAATTTATAATTCTGAGTATAATCATGACCTTAGGCGGATTGGCATATAGAGCCAACTCTCTTGTTCTGCCTTCATATATAGAGATTCATGCTGACTTTTTATCCGGCCTTTTGGGCTCGTTTTCATCCGGTCTTTCAGCTGCAAATATAATGGCAGCTTCGGTTCTTGTATCAATTGCATATATATTCGGAATGGCCGGAGCTCTCTTCGGAGGAAAATTAGCCGATCGCTATGAACTGAAACGACTCTATCTGATCTTTTATTTTATTGTGTTCCCGACAAGCCTTCTTATGGCATCGGCCTCAGGATTTTCTTTTGTTATGCTTGCCTCAGTTTATCTATTTTTTACACTCGGAACGCAGCCGATCGAAAATAGCCTTGTAGCAAAATACACACCGGAAAAATGGCGTTCAACCGCCTATGGGATAAAATTTATTCTTGTTTTCGGAATCGGTTCCACTGCAGTCTATATTGTAGGATGGATAAAAAAAGCATATAGTCTTGCGGCAGTTTATAATGCCATAGCTATTGTAATGATAAGTATATCAATTTTGATTGTTATACTGATAGCTGTTGCCAAAACGGAAGAGAGCCGTCTTAAAAACAGATTGGCTGCAACCGGCAATCTGCACCGGTCATTGTAGAAAGCAAAGGATAAATATGCAGGGACTGCCATTGTATTTGCATGGTTACTGAGAAAAAACAACTCCGATAGACAGAGTAATTGGCGGAGGGCATGAATTTGCAGGCTTTACCGATTCTGCCCGGCTTCTTAAACGTCGTCTCCGCTCTACATGCGTCATTCCAAAAAAGTCTTACGGGATTGATGCCCGTCATGAGACCACTGCACAGTAAACAGATTCACAGCTTATTGTGCAGTGGTCTCATAATGGGAATTAGGGATGCGGAGAATGCAGCTGCGCGCGCCTTTTCGTAAGGAACATCTCTTTGAATCTCCACACTAAATCGTTCCGCTGCAAGACTGACGCTGTTCATAGCACTTGCAAAAATCATTCCTGCAAGTGGAATAGCATATTGCGGTTTAAACCAAGGTGAAAGATCAAGAACAAATTGGGTAACAATCAGCAAAACTATTCCTCCTCCAAAAGCAATGGACAATATGGCCTTTTTATAAAGGACTGCCCGTTTGTGCTCCACTGTACGCAAAGCTATCCAGCTGGAAGAGGCAACCATAACAGCAAAAATTATCATCACCACCCATGCACTATTCGATTTGAATATATAGACTAAAAAATAGCCTATAAGTAAAAGCTGAAGAAGCATTCGAATTATAGCGTAAAGCGGATTAGTAAATTTAAGATGCCATTTATAAAATATTCCGACAACAGCCATAACCGGAATAATAATAAGAGTTAAATTTGCAATCGGTATTGCCTGAACCAGATCAGTCATAATATATTTTTATTTTTCTCAAGGATACCTCTATTAATTCCGGGCGTTTCAGATTGAGAGCCCGAATCTGTCTCATCAAAATTTGCAACGTAAGGGAGACTAATTTGGGGCTCAAGATACGCACTCATGGATTAATAACAGTGCCATTAAGCATTATTTTCCAGATAAACATATAATCAAATCAATACCGCAAAATATGGAAATGTCAAATCCGGTTTAAATAAAGACCTGTCAAAGATATAGTGAGATCATTGTACAATAAACGGATTCATAGAAATCAAAGAAAGGGTAAGATTTAGAAATTAAAATTTGAGGTACTAATCGGTTAGTTCGAGAATTTTAACGAAACTTCCGCAAAGAAAGTGGCAAAAAACAAGCCTGTTTTGTTGATTAATGAACTATTTTTGTTAGTATTACAGCGGAGGTAATGTGAGAACTATTTTTATTGGTGATATTATAGGCGGAAAAGGAAGAAGTACTGTAAGAAGACTCTTGGGAAGCATTAAAGAAAAATTTAAACCTGATTTTATCATAGCAAATGGTGAAAATGCTGCGGGAGGTTTTGGAATTATACCAGACATTGCAGATGAGCTATTTATGTGCGGTATTGACATAATTACATCAGGAAACCATGTATGGGACAAGAAAGAGATAAACAGTTATCTTGATTCTTATAAATTGATATTGCGGCCGGCCAATTATCCTGACGGCATTCCAGGTAAGGGAATAACAAGTTTGACAAAAAATAATAAAACTATCACTGTGATTAATCTTCAGGGAAGAGTATTTATGAATAATCTGATCGATTGTCCGTTTAGAACTGCAGATAAATTGCTCTCTTCAGGAGATATATTGAAAAACTCTCCGATTTTTATAGATTTTCATGCAGAAGCTACATCCGAAAAACGTGCAATGGTTCATTACCTGGACGGACGGGTAGCAGCGGTTATAGGAACTCATACACATGTTCCCACTGCAGATGCAGAAATTACAAATAATGCAACTGCTTTCATAACAGATGCAGGCATGACCGGAAGCTTTGATTCCGTTATAGGCTTTAGAGCGAAAGAAGCAGTAGATCGATTTCTATACGGATTACCGCAAAGATTTGTAACAAACGGGATTGATAAAAGACTATGCGGAGTATTAATTGATACGGAAAATAACAAGGCAAAGTCTATAATGCAACTTATAATAAAAGACAGCGATTAGATAAATATCTCACGGTGGTAGTTTAAAAGTCGGAATAAACACGCCGTCTTTAGACGTGAGATATTCCTTATAAAAGTCCTTTCGGAACAATTGAAAACTTTTCTTCGCCTAAAGGCGATGGATTTTAACCATATCCGAAAGAGACACTAAAAACTTGAGCGGCAACTGAGTCGGATGCTCCCGGACTGAATTTTGCGGGAGGAAGTCAGGTTTGACGGTCGGAAGCATAGGACAAAGCTTTTGCTCCGTCCTATACGAACTCTTCTAAAAAACAGGAGACTATTGTTTCGTTTAATTACTCACCTTACGCACAAAACAATATTTTAATATATATACTTGGCCGCATACAAAGCGTCAACTCTGCAGAAGTACATGGGGATTGCAATATTTACAAAAATACTATAAAATAGAACAGGTAGTATGAAGAAATTGATGTATACGAGAATGGTTAAAGGTTAGAATGATAGATAAACATATTTCAAAAAGTGTAATAGAAGCAGTTAAAAAAGTCGACCGAGGGCTTTTTTTGCCCGATCTCGAAAAACGCTATAAGGATATAGATGAGCCGATTCCTATAGGTTTCAACCAGACAACATCTCAACCTTCTCTGATAGCTCTTATGATTGATCTCATATCTCCCGCTAAAAGTATGAAAATTTTAGAGATAGGATCTGGATGCGGCTATATGAGCGCTATATTATCACAGCTGGTTGACAAGGTTTATTCAATTGAGAGAATTCCTCAATTGGCCAAACAGGCAGAGGAGAATTTAAAAAAGGCGAATTGCAAAAATGTATATATAAAGGTCGGATCAACTCTCAAAGAATGGAATGAAAAAGCGCCGTTTGATGGCATTATTGTTTCCGCAGTAGCAGCCGGAAGAGTTCCCGATCAGCTTTTGAATCAACTTGCCGTAGGTGGAAAAATGGTTATTCCGGTAGGCAGCGCTCTGAACCAAAAACTTATGCTCGTAGTAAAAACGGCTGCTGGAAATGAAGCCCGATTTGTAACTTATTGTCGCTTTGTACCACTTGTTATGTAATTTATCTTTTCCAATAAACAATTGACTATACATTTAATTGACGTTCTGCTTGCCAAACAACACGAGAAACGGATCACCGAAAGTAACTGTTTTCGATATGGAAGAAAATTCAGCCAAAACGTTTGAGCTAAAGACAACAGACATATTAAGAGACCACTGCACAATAAGCAAATTCACAGCTTTTTATGAGGTTTTCTATAGACAAGGCAAACTTCTGAAGGACTAACGGGTTAATTCAAAGAAGTTTAACGAAGTATATGGGAAACCTCATAAAGC
>CAJVZA010000012.1 GCA_913009315.1 uncultured Hippea sp. | reverse complement strand
CTCATAAAGCCCGCAGGGAAGTCAAATAAAGGGCAATCTTCAGGAAATTAAAATTCTCAAACTAACCGGTTAGTACCTCAAATTTTAATTTCTAAATCTCACCCTTTCTTTGACTTCTGTGAATCTGCTTATTGTGCAGTGGTCTCATTAAACGGTAAATCCAAGTCTAACGAAAAAAGGTGAAGTTACAGCAGATTGCGGGATATGATCTGACGAGAAGTTAACTTTTAGAAATATTCTACAGTTTAAAAACAATATCGCACACAAAAAATCCAACGCAACAGTTTTATTAGAGACACTTTTTTATATATAAAGCGTCTCTAATAACTAACTATTGGGCAAATTATTGCTTTCTTAAGATTCTTCTAAGCAATTTTCCAGTTACTGTTCTGGGAAGCGAATCTGTGTATTCTATTTCTCTCGGTAATTTATAAACAGCTATATATTCTTTACAAAAATCTAAAATATCTTTTGTTAGATTGTCAGACGGTTTAACTCCATTTTCCAAAACAACAAAAGCCTTCGTTTTCTCTCCTATAATAGAATCCGGAATCCCTACAACGCCGCAATCCTTGACCTTGTCATGTTTTTTTATGATATCTTCAACTTCAGCAGGTCCTATTCTATATCCTGAGCTTTTTATAACATCACTGTCTCTTGCTACAAAATAGACAAATCCATCAAGATCCTGATAAACCGCATCTCCTAAAATATTCCATCCGTTCTGTACTCTTGCCTTCTGCTCTTTCAGCAATCTTCCATTATCAATATATGGTCTCCAGTAAAGAGCACCTGTCGGACCCTTCATTCCAAGCAGACCTATTTCTCCCGGATGAGTGCAGGTGGTGCATATCTCACCACTCTCTTTAAATATAGCGAGTTTAAATCCTGGAAGAGCTAAACCGATCGATCTCGGATTAGGTGACTTGGCAACGGCATTGGATGTTACCAGATGAACCATCTCGGTTGCACCCAAACCTTCAATGATCTGAATCCCTGTTTTTTTCTTCCATGCATCAAAAGTTTCCACTCCCAGTGCGTCTCCGCCGGTTGTACACATTCTGACCGACGAAATATCATAAGAATCAAAGTCTTTCATCTCCAAAAGTTTTCTATATGCAGTTGGTAAACCGGTAAGGATAGTGATTCTGTGATTCTGAATTGTACTCATCATCTCATCAGGCTTAAACTTTCCAATAAGAGAAATTGTGCCGGAGTGCCTGAACGGAATTAGAGCAAATGTTCCGTAGCCTGCAGCAAAACTTACCGGAGCTGCACCTCCAAGCACATCAGTCTCTCCAAATTTCCACACATATTTACCCACAATATCCGACTCATATATTAGCTCTCTTACAAAATGAACGGCTCCTTTGGGAGCGCCGGTGGTACCTGAAGTGTAAAGCAAAACGCCTACATCATCAGGTGAAACATAAGTATACTCGAAATTTTCAGACTCTGCATCAATGAGTTTTTGATATGAGTAAAATCCTTTTGATTCTGCATCAGAAGCGTTGCCGCCAATTATAATAACAGGGGTTTTGTTGTCATCAAATGACAGTGCTGCCTGCTCTACTGCCGGAGCCAACGGAGCTGAAACAAAGATAGCTGAGCTGACAGAATTGTTTACCGCATAAGCAATCTCATGATGAGACCACAAAGGCGATATCGGAACCGGTATTGCACCTATTTTCATTATTGCAAAATTTGTCACAATAGATTCCGGAGTATTGGCACCTCTTAGAGCAACTCTATCTTGTTCGCCTATGCCTAATCTCCTCAGACTGTTTGCCAGTTTATCGGAATCACGCTTTAAAGCGTTATATGTAACTTCTATGTTTTGAAATCTTATTGCTACTTTATCTCCAAATCCTTTTTCAATGTTTCTGTCGAGAAACTCATAACCTAAGTTAACCTTTTCAGGTAGTTTGCCAAATTCCTCAGGAATAGTATAGTCAGGCCACATCTCTTTTGGCGGTAAGAATTCTTCCGGAATCTTTTTCATTTATCCACACTCCATGCTTTAAGTTTCGAATGTGTCTTTATCTGTTTCTGAATACTCGCTGACATTGAGCAGGGTATTAAGCGCTTGTTCGACGTCTATTATTTTCGATGTTGATTTATCCATTCTTGGAAAAACTTCTTCCGGATAGTTATCTTCCTTGTTTTTATAGCACAACAAAGCCGGAGCTGTCCTTCCGAAATCAGGTGCCAATGCTCCTTTGGTTCCGAATACCGGTCGAACCGAAGCAGCCGGTCCATTGCCTGCGCGGTGATAATCCATAAATGTGTCATCTTCGCTTTTACCGGCAACATCAATTGCTTCCGTTTCGATTCCTTTCACCTTTAACGCCTCTAAAAGTTCAACAGCTTTGCTGTTGTTACATGCAAACTGCTTAGCCGGAGAAACATCACTGCTATAAAAAAATCTGATCTTCTCAAATTTCATCTCATCCTCCTTTTTATGTCTTTCTTTGTGCTATATTTTCTATTTCTTTTTCTACAAGCTCTTTATACGCAAAATCAACTCGCCAGTCCATTTTACTATCAAATGCAACCATCATAATTTGATTATTGGTACTTAACTGCTTTTGAAATGTTACGCAAACTTCATGTTTATCCTCACAGCAATGCACACCTCTGTAAGCTCCAAAAATTCCTGCGTAGCCCGTATCAAGCAACACTTCCCAAGCTTTGTCTAAAAACTCTACAATCTCACTATCTTTATAGCATTTTTCTCGGTATAAGAGCCAAATCTCAGTTTGAGAGGAAGAAGATATCTCTTCCTCTTCCTCACGCTTTTTAAAGTTCAATCGTTCTTTTCGTATTTATCGCATTCCTTCGGTGCAACAAAAGCTCCCAATTCCGCATCCTGAAAAATCCCTTTGGAAAAAGGATAATCCAGCTTATCGCAGTAACCATAAATATGAGGAATCATCTGCGGAGCTAATGCCGGACGAAAATTTTTACAAGATTTGCAAAGTATATCCATCTATTCCTCCCTTTATTCTAAAATTTCCTTCCAGATTCCACCTTTGAGCTCCTCTGGTTTCAAAGGTCTGCCGGCAACCAAATTACCCCTTACACTCTCTTCCATATCAATGGGCTTTCCTTGAAAATCAGCCCTCGCCTTGGCCGGAGGAGAAACATTGCCCTCCTCATTCATAGGAGTAAAGTTATTGCCTTCTCTTTTTTCAGCATAACCGGGCAGCCTATATTCACTGCCCTTCCCCGCAGTCGGGCCATTCTTGATCTGTCCGTTAACCTTTTTTACAAAATAAAGCTCTCCGCAACCCGCACATTTAAAATTACCTTCATAATCCCAAAAAGTATAAGGATCAAGATAATTTGTTACTCCACACTTTTCACAAGTTAAAATAGACATTCATACCTCCGGTCTTAGATAATACCTTTATCTTCATAGTCGGTGATCTTTCCATCGTCAAACCCAAGAAGTTTCTGATAAATATAATGGTTATCGGCACCAACAGGTTTGAGCGCCCATTTTACTCTTGGAGGAGTATCAGACATATGAACAAATGCACCCTGAGTCAATACATCACCGAATGACGGGTCATCAATCCATGTAATAGCACCTCGCTTTTGCCAATGAGGATTTTCCACAACTTCTTTAGAATTACAGACCGGCTGACAATTAATGCCGTGACTGTGCAATATTTCAGCAGCTTCCTCCTTTGTTTTGTCAGCTGCCCATTTTGCAATCTCACTATAAAGATATTTTTGACCTTCAGGAGAAACACGTGCACTGTGACTGGCATAATCATCCAAAAGATCAGTTCTATTCATCAGTTCGGCTAATCGAGCAAAATCGGCATCCTTATGTGCGCTAATCAATATAAAGCCCTCCTCCTGCTCCTGAGGATTGTCTGAATCGGGATATGAAGACTTTCCGCACATCACAATGCCATGAATAGATAACTCGGTGTCCCAATTTCCCCATCTCTGACGCACTATACCGAACTTGCCCCACATAGGTAGCGAATATTCAAGCTGTCTTTGTATCCCGTGAACCTGAGAATACTCTATCATCTGACCTTCGCCCGATTTGTTGTTTCTCCAATAGAGTGCGCCCAAAGCTCCTATTGCGCCCATCATTCCGCCCCAATAGTCGGCAAGCCAGATCGTATGTTTGGATGGATGACCATGCATATCTGCAGGCTGTCCGGTAATGGAGAAGTTGCCGCCTTGTGACTGACCGAGAATATCATACGATGCTCTTGATCTTCCAGGTCCGAATCCGCCGAATCCACCTGCCCATAGATAGACAAGTTTCGGATTGACCTCTTTTAGCTGACGATATCCGATACCCCATCTGTCGAATGTTCCAGGACGATAATTCTCAACCATTAGATCTGATTTTGCGGCGAGGGCTAGCATTATTTCCTTGCCCTCTTCCTTATGAAAATCTAATCCGACAAAATACTCATTTGGATTTGCGCCAAAAAAGCCAAGACCGGTTCCCTTATCGGGATACCATCTTGAAAGAGGATACAAATACGGCTCGTTAAACGGAGTTGTATGTCTCATTGGTTCACCCGCTTTGGGCAGTTCTATCTTGATTACCTCAGCACCAAGTTCGGCAAAGTAGCTCGCAGCCGCCGGTCCCAGAATATATTGCGTGCAGGACAAAACCCGGTATCCTTTGAACGCTTCAGGTTTTTCAAAAACATTCTTGATTCCGAATGCCTCTTCGCAGTATTTCTCAAAACTTTGTTTACCGTATTCTGTATTATTACTCATCAGATTACCCCCTCTTTCGAAAGGCTGTTCAAATCTTTCTTTGTATAACCTAATAATCTCGGATATACATCCCTATTGTCGTATCCAATAGGTCTACCAATCCACTTCAAGCGTGCCGGAGTTTTTTCGGCAAAAATCGGACTTGTCCCGTAGAGAACCTTGCCATAAAGTGCATCGTCTATAACATTGACATGTCCTCTATATTTGAAATGTGCATATTCTGCAACCTCATCTATGAAAAGAACTCCTCCTGAGGCAACCTCTTCAGATAGCAGCTTGTCTTCCGCTTCCTGCCTTGTATTATCTTTGCCCCATTCGCATAGAGCGGTATAAGTTTTTACCTGGGCATAATGCGACACTCTGTTTGTTACAACGCGCAAATCTTTATCGAGAACTATCAATTCCTCAATATCAGGCCTATCTTTACCGACTGTTTTCCAAATACGATACCAGAGCCTGTCGTGTCCTCCGCCAACCATTAGATATCCGTCAACAACAGGGTTAACGGCATAGATGTTGATAGCAAGATCCCAGTTGCCGTATCTTGGTCTTATACTGCCGTCCATTCCGTACCATGCCCAGTTGTAATCATTAATACGAATAATTGCTTCTGCACCGGTAGCTTCAATAAACTGACCTTTTCTGGAAGTTTGTTCTCTATATATAAGTGCTGTTATGATACCCATAGCAGCAGTTGTTCCACCTACATGATCACACATCCACAAACCGGAACGAGTCGGAACACCTCCGAACGATTTAGGAAAACCGGTTCCATGCGTAAATCCGCATGCACATTGAGCAGTAGGCTCAAGTTCTCCCGGTCTATCTTTATCCGGACCCCATTGTCCTTTTTGTCCTACCCAGCAATAAATAAGTCTTGGATTTGCCTTTGATAACTGGCGATAGCCTATTCCCCATGCATCAAATTGCCCCGGTGCTGCATTTTCAATCAGAACATCAGCATTTGCGGCAAGTTTTTTTAGAATCTCTCTCCCCTTTTCTGTTTCAAGGTTTAATGTTATTGACTGTTTGTTTCTCATTTCATGAAGAAAATGCATTCCAATCTCTTCTCCATTCTCTTTGTCCTTGAAATACCAATCTTTTCTTCCAAAAGGTGTGAGTTTACGTAGTTCATCACCCTCGGGAGGCTCAATCTGTATTGTTTCAGCCCCAAGCTCCGAAAGCATTGAAGATGCCCAATGTCCAATAACCATTCCGGTTGAACAGTCAAGAACTCTTATCCCGTCAAGAGCTTCAGGCTTTTTGCCGGATTCTCTTGGATGCATCACCGATTCAAGGAAACGATTATACTCTATTTCCTGTTCAGGTGCACCCTGATATACCTCATCGAATGTTGGTGCCGGTGACAAAGGCCACAAGCATTTACCATTATCCCCCATTTTTCCTCCTCTATGATCATTCATCTGTGCAATAAATTAACCATCTATCACTACTTTTTCACTTTTTTCACTTGTTGGTGCGTCACCTCCTCATTAATATGGTTTATAGCATTTAGGTAGCTTACGTAGTTATAATTCTAACACCACTAATTATTTTGTCAAGGAATGTAATAGCAAAAATGATGGACTTGCAACTCTTTTTTTCACAAACAGTTAAGTACATTTTTAAATCCCGCATAATATGAGACCACTGCACAATAAACGCTTCCACAGAAGCCAAATAAATAGCAAGATTTAGAAATTTAGAAATTAAAATCTGAGGTACTAACCGGTTAGTTAAGGGCACTTCTGTTAATCCGTAAACGATCATCTTGAGTCCCAAATTCGCCTGCCTGTGCGGGCGCCGCACGCAGACAGGTCTCCTATACGTTACAAATTTTGGCAATAGTCTTGCGATTACCCGCAATTTGCACCTTGATAAGGCGGATTTGGACTTTCAATTTGAATGTTCGGAATTGATGGAGATATTCTTGAAGTTATATAGGATTTTTATAATTTTTTTTGATTGCTGATCTAATTTTTTCATTAAATATTTTGACCGTTTTCCCTGGATCTGCATTTTGCGTGATAGCTGTTACTGCGGCGCAAATTCTTGCACCGGCGTCAACAATTTGTTCTATATTATCAAGTTTTATGCCGCCCATTACGCTAAATGGTATATTTATTCTTTGAGAAACAGATTTTAGGTATTCGATACCTAAAGATTGCTGCGAAACTGTTTTGGTTTGTGTTGAAAATATAGGACCTATGTTGATGTAATCGGCACCCGTTTTTATGGCTGCATCAATTTCATTTTCATTGTGCGTTGAAACACCTACCAAGAGATTGCTGTCAACTTTCCTTACATCATCAACCGATAAATCTCTCTGACCGATATGAACTCCATCCGCTTCGGAAAGAAGAGCAATATCAGCTCTGTCGTTTATTATTAAAAGGCCTTTAAAATTTTCCCTGAACTTTCTGGCAAGATAAATCTTATCAGAATCGGATCCCTCTTTTATTCTAAGCTGGACAATATCAACATCATTGGAAATCTTTCTAACAAGTTCAATTGGATCATAGATACAGAATGAAGGCGTTATAACAGGGTATATGGCGCCTTTCTCAAATATCGATTTAAGCTTGTCAGCCCGTGAGTCCAATATCCCAATCCTTTTGTACGGGGTAGAGTCCTGCTGCGCTGATTGCTTCGATGACCTCAGACGGGCTTCTGTTGTCGCTTATATCAAACTGACCTGTGGTTGAATTATCGCTGTATCCGCCCGGATTTGTTTTTGAACCGGCGCTCGTATTGGTAGCGGCCACAGATAGAAGCATATCCCGAAATTTGGGTCGTTCTCTTGTCGATAACACGAGCGATGCCTGAGGAAACATGATTCTTAATGCTAAAATCAGATGGAGCATATCATTGTCTTTGACTTCAACATCGGGATGGTAACTGCCGACAAACGGTCTTATTCTGGGAAACGAGAATCCTATTTGCGTCCTCCAGAAATTCTTTCTTATATAAGCTGCATGCAATGCGGCAAACCAGATATCGGTTCTGAAATCGGCAAGTCCGAGAAGCACTCCAAAATTAATCCTCTTGATTCCGGCACAGGCGGCACGTTCGGGTCCATTGATTCTCCATTTGAAATTCCTTTTAGGACCTCCGGTATGAACGGTCTTATAAACATCACGGTTATAAGTTTCCTGATAAAGGCTTAGTCCGTCGCATCCGGCAGCTGCTGCCTTTCTGTATAACGATTCCGTGAGCGGCTGAACCTCTATAGATATTGAAGGAAACTTCTTGTGCAGAAGTGCAATTGTATTTATTAGATAATTGCTTTTCATAATAATCGGATCTTCGCCGCTGACCACCAGAATGTGTCTGAACCCCTGATTGTGCAGGTATTCAGCGTCATTTGCTATTTCCGTATCATTCAGGTATTTTCTTTTGATGTCATTTTTCTCACTAAAACTGCAGTAAACGCAGCTGTTTATGCATCTGTTTGTGATATAAAGCGGAGCATAAAGAAAACGTGCCTTTCCAAAATATTGAGTTGTAAGCTGATGAGCTTTCTTCTTTAATACGGATATTCTTTCAGCTGCCGCCTTTGAGAGCAATATAGCAAAGTCGTCCATATCGAGTTTGTTCTTCTTCAATACTCTGTCCACATCATCAAGTCCGGCATTTTTTATTTTACCGGAAATCTTTTCCCATGGATTATTATCAAGCAGTGATAAAAAATTTTCGCGTATCATATAATATTTTTTTCGGGACTGCTTGCGTACGCATGTTCTTTTGATGCAATTAGTCCGGCTTCATAGCCCATCCTTCCGGCTTTGACTGCAAGCCTGAAGGCATTAGCCATCTTAACCGGATCATCGGATGCGGCGATAGCAGTGTTTACAAGAACCGCATCGGCACCCATCTCTATAGCGTATCCGGCATCAGAAGGTGTTCCGAGACCTGCATCCACAATAACCGGAAGATTTGAATTTTCAATAATTATGCGGATCATTTCGCCGGTTTTTATTCCTCTTGCAGAACCGATTGGACTGGCAAGAGGCATGACTGCCGCTGTTCCTATATCCTCCAATCGTTTTGCAAGGACCGGATCCGCATTCATATATGCAAGTACAACAAATCCATCTTTAGACAAAAGTTCCGCAGCCTTAAGGGTGCCGATTGGGTCCGGCAAAAGGTACCATGGGTCAGGTGTAACCTCGAGTTTCACCCAATTTCCAAGTCCCATTGTCCTGCCGATACAGGCGATCTTTACCGCCTCTTCTGCTGTCTGCGCTCCTGAAGTATTCGGCAAAATCTGAAGGCGGCTAAAATCTATTGCTTTTGTCATATCGCTGTCGGGGTTATCCAGGTCAACCCTTCTTAAGGCAACGGTGACCATTTGGGTTCCTGAGGCCTGAATTGCTTCTTTCATAATACTGTTAGATGCAAATTTACCTGTTCCGATAATTAGTCGTGAAGAAAACTCTTTATCAGCTATCTTTAACATCATCCGCCCCCGACTGCACTTATAATATCAATATGATCATTTTCTTTCAGCATCTTAGTTCCGTACTCCTCTTTTTTTATAGTTTGTTCGTTTACCTGAATATAGAGCATTCGTTCATTAAGTTTTAAACTGCTGATCAGCTCTGCTACTGTTCTTATATCAAGTTTTACGGTTTTATCATTTACCAATAGTTTCATCTCATAAATTATGCATTCTTATGCTGCCTTTTTTATTGATTACTTCAAGAATCTCTGAGGCTATTTCTTCAATTGATCTTCCTGTTACATCTGCCTTAAGCCATTCGGGGTGTTTTTTAATGAGTTCATAGATCATTTCGGTTTCCTCATAGATAAAACTTCTGCTGCAGTAGTTCGAGTTGCTCAAGTGCAGTTTCCTGGCTCTGTGCCGCCTAATGCCGAGCAGATTCTCCGGATCGATTGTCAGAATTACGATGCGGTTATTATCAATCTCATTTAATATAGCCGGATAGCTTTCACCTTTTACAAGTGCAAAATTGGCAACACGGTATCCATCCTCTGCGAGATAAAGCGATAGCGGTGTTTTGCCGGATCTTGATAATCCCAGAATAACAATATCGGCCAGCTCTATATCTTTGACGGATTTGTTGTCATCGTGGGCTAATGTATAGTCAAGAGCGGCAATTCTATCAAAATATCTGTCTCCTATCTTATGAAGAAGCCCTGATCTGCCTGACATCTTTTTTTCCAGAAATTCCTCAAATTTCCTCAAAAAAAATCCGAAAATATCAATATGAAATATATTATTATCTTCGCAATATCGATGCAGAATATCTCTCAACCTTGTATTGGCAATGGTAAAAAGTACCATAACATTTGATTGCTCCGAAATCGCTTCTATAACTTCCGATAAACGCTCCGTATTTTTGACTCTGCCGAATCTGGTTACCGTCACATTAGGATTATCAAACTGCACGAGAAAGGCTTCGGTAACTTTTTTAACGGTTTCAGCGGTTCCATCTGAAACCAGCAGTAATCTTTTTTTATTCATAGGCTTATTATAACCCTCATTGTGAGCTAAATAAAGAGCGAAGCAGATAAAACACTCTTTATCGAACTGTTGTTAAACCAAATCGATATCGTTATATTATATATATGGACGACATCAGCAAAAAGGCAATTACAATATTAACCGAAGATATATCTAAAATTAAAGGTATAGGAAAAAAAAGAGCGGAAATCCTTTATAAAAAAGGTATTACAACTGTATGGGATCTGCTTTGCACGGCACCAATTCGCTTTGAGGACAGGAGAAAAATCGACTTGCCTGATCAGCTTGAAAACGGGAGATATGCATTGATTGCGGGGAACATAGTATCGGTTCGTATCTCAAAAACGTTGCGTGGAACAAGGATATTTACCGCTTTACTTAACAGCTTCGGGTATGAAATTCAACTGCTTTTTTTTAACGGCAATTTCAGATCATTAAGATATCTTTTAAAAGAAGGCACGTACATTCTTGCCTACGGTAAAATAGAGAATGATTTTAAGATACAGATGATACATCCGAATTTTAAAATCATAAATAAATCCGATATAGCGGAATATCAAGGCAGGATTTATCCGATATATTCTGAGGGCATTAAGTTTATGGCAAATATCGCACCAAAGGTTTTGTCTGAGGTCATGGAAGCGCTTCCGTATGATTATGATATACTGCCTGATCGATTTATAAAAAAGTATGAACTTCCAAATATGTTTCAGGCATGGCAGTTTATGCATATACCTTCTGAGGACAGCCTTAATGCCGCAAACAGGAGAATGAAATATAACGAAGCGGTAAGTTTTGTTATAAAAAGATCGAGATTTTCCGAGAGTATCAAAAAAAGCAAAGCTTTCAGAATCGTTTCTTATAATATTATAGATAAGCTTGAGCGAAATCTGCCTTATGAGCTTACGGCTGACCAGAGAAAGGCGATAACTGATATTTCAGAACTGATGAATAAGAATAAAGCAATGTTCCATCTTTTGCAGGGCGATGTTGGAAGCGGAAAGACCGTCGTAGCAATAGCGGCAGCGTTGGCTGCTGCTGAAAACGGTTACCAAACTGCATTTATGGCACCTACCGACCTGTTAGCCCATCAACATTTTCATTCTATGAATCATATTGCGGTACCGCTTTCTTTGAAAACCGTAATGCTTACCGGAAAACAGTCAACGAAAAGTCAAAATGAATCCAGAGAAAAAATAAAATCAGGCCGAGCCTCTATAGTTGTCGGTACCCATGCTCTGATATCTAAAAAAACGGAGTTTGCAAAACTTGGTCTTGCCGTAATAGATGAACAGCAGCGTTTTGGAGTACTGCAGCGTGAGGCGCTTATCAATAAATCGATCTGTCCGCACCTGCTTATGCTGACAGCTACTCCCATTCCGAGAACACTTCTTATGACATATTACAAGGAGCTTACTGTTTCAGAATTAAAACAGATACCGGAGGGAAGAAAGCCTGTAAAGACGAGAGTGGTAATTCCGGAAAACAGAGAGAAGATGTACAGATTTATCGAAAAGCATATAGAAAAAGGAGAGCTTTGCTATGTAGTACTTCCTCTGATAGATGAATCGGAAAAATTGAATTTAAAAAATGTGAAGACGGAGTACGAGCATCTGAGGGAAATTTTTTCCTTTAAAATAGAAATGCTTCATGGTCAGATGGATACGGTTGAACGCGAAAAGGTTATGGAGCGGTTTAGGAACGGACAGACTAAGATAGTTGTTTCGACAACTGTGGTAGAGGTAGGTGTTGATGTAGCAAACGCAACAATAATGCTGATTGAAAACGCAAGCCGCTTTGGAATGTCTCAGATCCATCAGCTGCGGGGCAGAGTAGGGCGGGCGTCAATTCAATCGTATTGTTTCCTCGCCGTAAGCGACCGGATTGGCGAGGATGCATTGCAGAGACTTAAATTTCTTGAATCCTGCAATGATGGATTTCTGATAAGTATAGAAGATCTCAAGATAAGAGGTCCGGGGCAGTTTATAGGTGAGAATCAATCGGGATTTGCCGGTTTCAGATATCTGAATTGGCAGCGGGACATAACAATGATCAGACAAATAACTCGTGACATAGCGCCTGAGATGGTGTCAAATCCTGTAACGGCAGCTTTACTGGGATGAGATTTATAAAATTAGTCTCTTTTGGGGTCTAATTCCTGCGTTTACTGCGAGTAATGTGCATTAAGGCGATAAAAATCGATTTTGAAAAAGTGCGGTTTATGCTGGCTCAAAAAGGATTCTATGCTTTTTTCAACAATGCGATCATTTGAGATTTTCTGAATATCTCACTTGTCCTTCCTGCAAATGAACTTATTCTTTCTAATGTACTTAGAAGTCTAACCGGATTATGAATGTTGGTTCAGGTTATTTTAACTAAAATGTACTCATTGTAACTTATGACAAAATATTGGAGGTATTTATGAAATATATTGTTGAAACTGTTAAGTCTGTTAAAGAAGCTGTTGCCGATCTTAGTGAAGCAATAAAGAAAAACGGTTATGGTGTTCTCGGTGTTCATGATATGAAGGAAACTATAGAAAAAAAGGGTGTGGCTTTTGGCCCTGAGTGCCAATTAATAGAGCTGTGCAATCCTTATATAGCAAAACAAGTATTGGAAGGCGACATGAGTGTAAGCATGGCGCTTCCGTGCAGAATTTCCGTATACCGTGAAGGTAATACAACAAAAATTGGAACGCTAAAGCCCACTCTGCTGCTGGCAGCTTTATCTAATGTGGAGAAGATTCAAACATCCGCAAAAGAGGTAGAACAGGCGATGATTAAAATTATTGATGATGCTAAATAAATAAACCCGCCGGATTGATTATGAGACCACTGCGCGATAAGCAGATTCACAGCTTTTTATGAGGTTTTTCATAGACAAGGTAAGCTTCTGTGGATGTTTGCGCAGCGGTTCTGATTTATCAGAAAATGACTGTCAGAAGCTTTACAGGCAACGAAAGAACGTACAACAAATCTATTTCACATTTTTTCAAAGACAATCAACTATGGTTGCAGCAGAATAAAATAACAAATTTATTCTGCATTAACTATCAAAAATTTTCATATATTGTTGACAAACTGTAAATTGGTTTTAGGATAGCCCTCGTGCCCTTGTAGCTCAGATGGATAGAGCAAGGGATTCCTAATCCCTGTGCCACAGGTTCGACTCCTGTCAAGGGCACCACAATAATCCCTTATATGTCAACAAGATTTGTGAGCAAAAGGGAAAAGAAAAAAAAGAAATTTAATGGTTCTTTTTGTTTTTGTATCCTATTTGTATCCTAATATCGAAAATTTTGGTTAGATTTTAAGCGCAAGAAGCTCAGAATCTATCGCTTTGAGTTGAATCTCCATAACTTGTTTTGAAACACTGAACATTTTACATAACACGTCATGTTAGATTGATATTGCATATAGCATACACTTTTTAATTTATCTCGGCATACATCCTGGCTCTTGTCTCGTGACGTTTAGGCGATTCACCGCGAGCTTGCTCATCGGTAGAAATCCTTATCCAGATGCCTACGTTCATTTACCTGTGATTTCACTTATTCTTATGTCTGCTGCCTGTTTTGAAACTTTAAAGTATTTCGCGATATCCAAATCATCTGTGATATGTCGGTTGAAATATAAATCCTTAAACTTCGTAACAGGCATTAATAATTCCGACGCGAAAATATTTGCCTCCCGTTCCTGCCATGTGTTATGCGGCGTTGCCAAATGATATTCCGAATGAGAATGATTTAAGACAATATGACCTATCTCGTGAGCTATTGTAAATCTTAGTCTTGTAAAAATTTGATTGCTGTTTACAACGATTACCCAAATACCTGTGTTTGTTAATCTTGCTGAGCCAAGAACATTATCCGGCAATTTATCTGTTTTGTATATTACAATGCCTGTTTTAGCGGCAATAGCATACAAATTGGTAACATAATCAATAAAGCTATAATTTTTCAATAATTGTCTTGCAGCTAATCTCGCAGTTTTCAAAAGTAATTACCCCCCAGCTATGTTACTTTTTTTTCTTTAACTTCTGATCTTTTTCGAACCTTTTCATCACATCTGCAAAAGCATAGATAGCCTGGTCTATCTCCTGATCAGTCAGATTACCGGCAGTCCGCAGTGATTCCATCATTTTGGGATTCTTTAACACCCGATCGAACACATCAGGAACATAACCGGCAAGATACATATATTCATCAAGCGATCGATTAAGCTTCCGCGCAAGTTCGATAACTTCAACCCGTTTTAAATTTACTTTTCCAAGAAGTACATCGAGTATTCTATCCTTGCTCATTGACAGAGACGCAAAAAAGCTGTCATCTTTGTTTCTTAGATCGTCTTTCAGTTTATCAATAAAATCTTGAGGCATGCCGGCAGATTCAATTTTATCGGTATTAACAGCATCGGACTTTAACATCTCACCTTCACCGGTGAGAAGCCAATTAACATTTACACCCAATTGAGTAGCTATTTTTTGTAGATTTTCAGCAGAAGGCTGCCTTTCTCCCAAAAAATAATTTTGCAAAGTTCTATATGGGATACCGGTTTTCTTAGAAAAATCCGTAATTTTTATTCCTAAGTTATTGGCTAAGATTTTAAGTCTATCTTTTATACTCATTTTTTCATCAAAAACCTTGAATTATGAAATAATGGGTATATACTATCGATTATGAAATTACAACAAGATTTAAACATGCGAAAAAGTTTATCAGAATCTCAAGAAAAAGCAATACGCGTATATTCAGACATCCGTATTGCTCTCTTCAAAAAAAACATTCAGATTAAAGACATTGCCACAATGCTCGATATGTCTCCGGCATCTGTCTCACGCACAATACGAGGCGATCAGCAATCACGAAAGGTGGTTGAGTGGGTTAAAGAGAACCTTGGCATTACCATACCAATATCCGCCCCCAAGATGCGTGTCTCTGGCAATAAGCAAAAGAAAAAAGACAAATATCTCGACCCAAAATTCAAAAAGTTCTTCACCCCGAAGGAAGTTGCATTCTATTATGGCATGTCAGCAAAATATCTTGCACAGCAGCGTTGCCGAAAGGTCGGAATATCATACAGAAAACTTGGCAGAAAAGTTTTATACGCAAAAGAAGACCTTGAAAACTACTTCAAAACAAAAACCATAAAAATCAAAGTCATGTAGTCGCAATGACGGGGGAAAAAAACGGGGCGCGCCCCGCCAGAGGCGCGCATCCCAAAAACATTATCCTATTCATCTCAATTTTACTAATTATAGCCTCATTGCCCGTTACTATACCTGCGTTTATTGTCCTTCAAATCATCGATATTCCTATCCGTATTTTTGAAAAAAGTAAACAAAAATAAATAAAAGGAGGATGTGTGCCCAACCAAATAGATGAATTAGGAAGATTGGTCAACGCTCTTGAAAAAAAATATCCCGACCACAATTTTGCCTGGCGCCGGCAAAGCTATTTCGGACAGCACACGCAGGGACTTTGCCCTGAGCATGACGATCGCAGCCCCTCGCTTTCTGTTTCACTCGGAAAAGACAATGGCCGGGCATTCTTCTACTGCTTCGCCTGCGGCTTTACAGGCACACTGAAAACGCTTAGCGGTGATGTAACAAAAGACAAAGACAATCCTGAAATCAAACGCCAGCTTACGCAAAACAAACGGGCAATCGAACTTGCAAAATCATTCAAGGATCAGCTTTTTGCAAAAAAAGATACCGCTGCTATGACAGCGAGGGGATACTTAAAAGAGCGAATTGATACAGCAAATATCGGCAAGTTCATAAAAAGTAAGCCGATTGGTTTGCTAAAAAAAGGCTTCAAATCAAGTTCCGATTTCGATTTTGAGAAAAAACTCGAAAACATTGCAAAATACAGCGATTACATTGTGTTCGTTTACGACGACAGCTACGGACATGTAACAAAACTTCACATGCGCAAGCCGTTCTCAAAAGATTTTATGACCGTGAAAGTCACGGACGATAATGGTGCATTCTGCTTCCACGAAATAACGCAGCAGGAAAAGGAAACACCGGAATCCGAACTCATATTTGTTGCGGAAGGCGAGTTTGACGCCCTCGCTCTGGCGGCAAACGGTATGAGCGCAATTGCCCTCGGATCAACATCAAACTACAAAGAATCAATCGTAAAAAGAATAGCGGCCCACAACAGGATTCCTGTCCTGGCACCCGATTGGGATGAGGCAGGACAAAAGACAGCGGAAAATCTTTTACAAACAAAAATTGACAAAAAGAAAACATACATTGTATGCAAACAAACAGGATACGAAGCAAAAGATTTTGATGAGTTGCTAAAAGACAAGCGCGAGGATGAGATAAATCTGATCATCCGGAACTTAAAAATCGTAACTCTGAAAGAATATGCAAGACAGCTTGACGAAAAACGCCAGGAAGAGCTTCGCAAAAAGTATGAAGTTTTACCCTGCAACCTGAAACGAATAGTTTACAAGGAAAACAGTATAACAAACACGGATGATAAAATATCCTTATCCAACCTGCTAAACGAAGACCTGCCTGAAATCGACTGGATCTGGCACGGATTTGAAACGGAAACAGTAGGACTGTTTCTTGGAACAGGCGGCATCGGCAAATCGTTCCTTGCAATGCAGTTTGCAGCCTGCGTTGCGGATGAAACAAAATATGCTGATATGTTTGGAATATTTACCGGAAAAAAACGAGGTAAGGTTGGCTATGTAAGTCTTGAGGACCCGATTATCAATCTAAAATACAGGACAAAAGCAATCTTGCAGTATTATAAAAAATATGATGATGGGCATGAAAATAAATTACAATTACATCGGCTTGATCAGATGCTTGAGTCAATTTACGACAATCTGACGATAACAAGTATAGTCGGCAAAGGCTTTAATCTTGCCAAAAAAACGATCAAAGGCATTCAGCCGAATCATCGCTGGATCGACTGGCTCTTGAGGTTTGCGGAAGGTAAACGACTCGTTATTCTCGACACTCTGTCAAGAATACATGAACTTGACGGCAACGGCAACAGCGATATGGCTGCGTTGTTAAACATAATCGAAACGGTGTCCGCAAACACAGGAACATCGATTCTGCTGCTCCACCACATTTCGAAATCCGCGCTGCTCAATGGTGTATCGGATTCAACTGCCGCAAGGGGAGCGACAGCTCTCGTCGATAACAGCAGGTTCGTAATGCAAATACAGTCGTTGACGGATGAGGATGCCCAAAGGCTAATGTTAGAAGAAGAAGAAATAAAATTTCACGCAAAGGTTTTGTTTACAAAATTAAACTATGCCCCGCCGCTGGATCCGTTTTATGCCAAAAAAATAACCGGCGGAGTGTTGGAAGAAGTAAGAATATGAGCTACACGAAAATCATCAAATATACAACTGATAACAAAGATCTGGAGCTGTATGTTGATGAAAACGGCTTTTTTCAAATTGATGATCAAAAACAAAGCAAAACAATCGGCGCCAGATTCACAAAAAAATTCCGTGACGGCAGCGAAGCAATAGTACAAGGAACATCAGATGGCAATATAATATATATCCGCCTGATAAGCGAGCCGACACGGGAAGATATCCCTATCGTAATCGAACCGACAGAAAAAAGAGGCAGAAAAGGCAGAAAAAATAAGCTAAACTCATCGACATCCGATGCGCCGGAAAAACCGCAGGAAAGCACAGATCCGGCTGCTCCTCTAAAAAAACTATGCTCCTCGATGTATCCGCTTCAACTGTTGCGTACATGTCCGTTTTTACCGATTAACAAAGTCAGTTCAAAAAGCAAGATATATAAAGAATTTGTAAAAAATAAAAACATACTAATCAGGGATACTGAATATGGCACAATAGAAACCCGTAACAGACTCCTTACTCAACGGCATAAGATGCTTCTTGATTTGGTCATGGCATCTTGCTCGGAAGTTGGCAGGAATGCAAGGTTTGCAAAAGACAAAGACAAACACCCAACTGCATCAATAAACTTTAGTTTATACGGAATAGCAAAAAGACTTGGAATGAGGTGGGGCGGAAGAGCAAGAAACAAGCTGATTGAATCGCTAAAAGAAATAGCTGATACCTTTGTGATTGTAAGTACAAAAGACAACAAAGAGGGAATAAGTTTTCACATAATTGACTCAATCGGCTGGAACAAAGACAATTCATGCAGGATTATCTTGTCAGGCGCATACAAAAACTATTTTTACTCGAATCTTGCAATGAATTATGACAAACGGCTCGATGAACTAATGAATATAAAAGGCGAAGGGTCAGCGTTGATTCTATCAATCATCGACTTTTTTATGACGCATAAAATTGTCATCGGCGAAGGGACCATAATACATATTGGATTTATGAAATTGATGAAAACAATCGGATACCCGACTGAAAATATAAGAATGCAAAGAAGTGCATTGGAGTATATATCAAAATATAAAGCAGATCTGGCACGGTTCGGAATCACATACAACAATAAAAACAGAACTTTTGAATATCGCGGGACAAATAATGTCAAATTTATTAGATAATTATATGGTTGATTATAATATACTGACTATTATTAATTCGATATATAACCTTGCCAGTCAAACCCCATCACCTTGCCAGTCAAAGGACATCAATGACCAAAATCCTTGCCCGTCAAAGGACATCACCTTGCCCGTCAAAGGACATCACCTTGCCCGTCAAAGGACATCAAAATTGGCAATTTTGCCCGTCAAACCCCACGTCTCTATAGAGGTCTATAGATCTCTCTATAGAGATTCTATAGAGCCTAATAAAAAAAGGCTTTGCTTTAGGCACGCTTTTTTTATAGGCAAAAAAGAAAAAAAATACCCATCTTTTTTTCATTTACTCTTCAGAAAACCCACCAACATCGGCCAAAAGACTCCACCCCCTACCCCCGCCCCGCTGGCGCTGCGAGCTTTTTGCCTGCCGCTGGCAAAAAATGCTGCCTGGATTGTAGGAGTTCACGCATAATTATGCAGCATGATTTTTTGATACAGAATACCGAAATCAAAAACATTTTTTTGTTTGAACAAAACAAAAATGTGCAAACTGTAAATGCAATGCAAAAAATAATAGTTAAATTGTCAAATAAATATTTTTGTTATTACAATATTGGCAGCTACGCAGATTTTTACAACGAAATAAGCCAAATTGTTTATATCGCATATCGCGAAATCAAACAAAAAAACAAGTTTGATCAATCCAAATCAAGTCTCTCAACTTACACATATATTCAAGCGAGGAATATAATCTTTAAAACTATTCTTCATCCAATTATTAACATCTCATTTTTTGTTGATATTAATTATGAATATCGAGATATTCTTCTGAATATAATCAAATCTAACAAATTCATACAATATAAAAATATTTATTCGACAAAGTCATCTTCTGCAATCGGCAGCATAAACAATTTTCTTATTTCAATTAGATATGATATTAAATTTGTTCAAACAAAAATTACGATAAAAATTCAAACTAAAAAAATAGTGATAACCGGAACGGTAAATAAATATCCTAAAAATATAAATATAAGTAAAGATCAATTAGAAAATATTCCTTGTTCTTACTCTTACGCTGAAAATACAAAGAATGACACTAATTTGAGCACAAAGACTTACATGAAAATAACAAAATATTTAATTAGTCAATTAACGCCAATTGAAGCATTTGTAATCAGTAAGCGCTTTGGAGTGTTTGGTGAAAATGTTTTGGCAATAGACGAAATAGCGAATCGCTTTGAATGCGACAAATCAAATATCAGTAAAATTTATGCTGCCGCAATTAAAAAACTGCAAAAATTACTAATAAACAAAAAATGCAAAAGATATATTAAAAATCAATTGCGTTCCTCATTTTGAAAAAATTATTTTCAAAAAAAATAAAATGACATTTTTTCAACCCCCTGCATATAAGGTATATAGAGAGATTTTTTTAGGAGGTGTTTATGAAAGTTTATTTTCCAAAAACGATAGACAAACCAATGCCATTTTTATTTTGGGAAGTCGATGACCTTGCAGCATTTGTTCTCCCCGTGATAATAAGTATGCCTTTCAAAGAACTTATTATCGGAGTGATTGCGGGTGTTGTTCTTATGAAATTCTACGGCAATATAAAAAATAAGAATTCAGAAAATTTTTTAATTCATAAAACATGGCAGATGGGATTTCTGACAATTAAAAAAACACCGCCGGCTCATGTCAGGAAATTCTACGAATGAAAACCGATAAATATCTTAACGAATATAAAAATACCGTACATCGCAGTAATTTATTAAAAGGCGTGATAGCTCTTTTAATAGCAGGTATTGTTGCGCAAGGTATCACGATAGCCTATATGTCTTTAAATACGAGTATCATTGTAATACCAAACATTCAGCGAAAATTTGTAATAAATAAAACAAATGCAAATAAAGCATATATGACGGTTATGATTACACATATCGTTAATTTGTATGAGAATTATACTGCTGCGTCAGCAAAAAGACAGTTCGACGACCTATTGGCGTACTTTAATCCTTCGGATTACCATAACCTGCAATCTTATATTGTTTCCAGGTTAGCAAACATTAAACAATATGATATATCCAGCTGGTTTGTCATTAATAAAATAAAAATACATTTAAAAACACAAAATACCGCTGTTGTAATTGGCTATAAAAAAACATTTATGACTAATAGTCTTGTTTCTACCAAACAAATAGCGATTTTAATACATTACACATTCAGCAATCATATATTCAGTGTATCCGACTTCAAGGTTATGTCTTATAGCAAATACCAAAACAAATTTAAAAGGACTGTGCAATGAAAAAAATGAAAAAGATTCTAATTATATTGGCTATTATTAGTATTGGATTACCCATATCCGCTTATGCGCATTTTATAACTCTGAATATATCCAACGCCGGTCGTTTATCGTATATATCAAAAAGCAACAATATCATTACCTTTAGTAATCCCAAATGGGTTATCAGAACGGCAGTCAAAGGGGATATCTTCGTTAGAGGTAATAATAAACAGATACATAAGAACTTCGGAGTTCGCAAAGTTCTTAGAATATTTAAAAGTGGCAATGAAATTACTTTTTATACAAAATCGATCAAAAATTCTATGTCAAAGATCGGTCGCCTGTCTGATTCCAAAAGAAAATCTTTTATAATTAATGCCGATAAACATAAATCCACAATCAAAAAAATAACTTTATTCCATAAAAGTCTTGCTAAAAAATCCAACAAAAAAACTATCACTCAAAAACCTAAACCGAAATCTAAAAGCCGTCAACTAATATCTCATACGATTCGATATTCCAAAGAATATATAGAGGTTCCGATATCGTTAAAGGATATAAACCGCATAGTAGCTCCAAATAAAATATTGTATGTAATAAATAGCAAAGAAAAATCTGTTCAGGTAAAAAAGATAAATAGTAGCGTTTATATTAAAATACTTCCAATAGATAAAAAAAATATAAATGGAACAAATAAGTTAATCTACGGCAATATACCGCGTGATATCTTTATTGTAACGAATAACAACACATATAGTCTGATACTTATACCGAAAAAGATACCTGCTCAAACGGTTTACCTTAAATACCATGCCAATATCAGTAATGTTAATAGTATTGTTTTAAAGAGTTCAACGCACATCAACAATATTATCAACCTGATAAAAAACAGTTATACAGGAAACATCTCACATGGATTTGAAAAAATCAGATCCGGAAAGCTGATCAGAAAATACAAACAGGCTGATATAATATTAGAAAATATATATAAAGGAATACCATACAGCATATATGAGTATGTAATTGTTGCAAAACAACCAATATATATCAAAGAATCTCAATTTTTGAATATAGTCAATAATCCTATAGCAATAGCAATAGTTAATCATGAGTTATCTGCGTCTCAGGCAACCAGAATGTTTATTATTTCGGAGGATTACAATGCAGATTAACGACAAGCAAAGTCATGACCAAAATATTGTACTGACAGATAAAAACCGAAGGAAAAAAATAATGTTTTATGGTGCAGTCATATTGACTATTCTTATAGTGGCAATAGTTGCACTATATGGACATGAAAAATACCATAAAACAAATATTCAAAAAAATCGTATCGTAATTCAAGATAATCAACATCAAAATAATCTTAACAACAGTTGGCTTGTAAACAGCGAAGGCAAATTAGGTAAGATCGCTAAACAGGGAAATACAAACACGCAACAAATCAGACAAATACGAAAGATTTTAACACAACATCAGACAAGGAAATCTTTCAGCAACATACCTACTCAGCATAATGCAAAAGTAACACAATCTAACAAAAACAGTCCGTTTCTGCCAATAGTTGGCAGAAAATCGTATCCACCGTCACCTGTCAGGCGGCAGCGAAATAGAGGATTTACGCGAGGCAAATATAAGCAGAAAGCTCCTGTTACCCGATACATTAAGCTTAACAATTTAATAAA
Organism: uncultured Hippea sp.; assembly: GCA_913009315.1. Lineage (GTDB taxonomy): Bacteria > Campylobacterota_A > Desulfurellia > JAADFJ01 > JAADFJ01 > JAADFJ01. Next base: position 14,122 of record CAJVZA010000012.1, on the reverse strand, counting down.
CATTACACAAACGGCACCCGCGGCAAATAATTCTCATAACAGCAAACAAAATGCGAAAAAACAGAAAAAACCCGATAAATCCTCTATCCCTGCCGGCAGCTTTATGGATGCAGTTCTTCTGAATGGTATAGATGCTCCTACATCCGGAGGTGGCCAATCACAGCCGATACCGATTCTAATGAGGGTAACCAATTATGCGCAGTTGCCGAATAAGTGGAAAAGCGATGTTAGAAATTGCTTTATTGAAGGAGAGGCAAAAGGTGATTTAAGTAGCGAAAGAGCATATATAAGAGTCGATAAAATCAGCTGTGTCACTCCTAAGGGTAAACGCATAACTAAATCAATCAGCGGATATGTTACCGGTGAAGACGGTAAGGTTGGATTAGCCGGCCGCGTTGTAAGTAAGCAGGGTGCTATGCTCGCAAGGACATTGGCGGCAGGCTTTCTGCAGGGTGTCGGTCAGGCATTTCAACAATCTCAGCAAGTGGTTTCCATAAGTCCATTAACAGGGGGATCCACAACAACATCGGCTCTTGACAGTAAAACGATGCTGAAAATGGGTATCGGCGGGGGTGTGAGTAAAGCGACAGAAAAACTTGCCGAGTTTTATATGAATCTCGCAAAAGAGATGTTCCCTGTGGTTGAGATAGATTCAGGCAGGAATGTTAATATCATCTTGCTTAGCGGAGTCTCGCTTTGAAGTGGATAGTAATTATCTTCGGTATCCTTTTACTATCGGGCTGTTCAAGTCTTTTAATGCCTTATCATAGCAATTTTGCGGTAACCTCAAACGGCAATCATACAGGCTATGGGGGAAGTGTGGATGCGATATATAAATTAACGATGCATCCTAAAAAATATGTACCTGCGCCCAAGCAACCGAAAAAACAAATTACAGGAGATACAGATGATCAAAATATTCAGTAGGAGTATAATAATATTGGCTGTTTTAGCTTTAGTCGGCTGTGCTCGTGATACTACCCATATAATCAAAAATTACAAAGAAATAATAAGACTTTCCGATGGAAGAGAATTGGTGTTGGCTAATCGTAAAAGTAATATCAATAAAGCAAAACAGCTTATTAATTATACTAAAAATAACAAACTGCTTCACATGCTAAAGACCGTTCCGACACCTATGAGGACACAACCTAAGATACTAAGAATATTTATACTGCCGTGGACAGACAAAAACTCAACGCTTCACATGCAGCAATATACTTTCGTAGTTATTAAACATGGCCAATGGATCATGGGGCAATATTTGGAACAAAAAAACCGCCCTGAATCAAGAATTTCCACACCGCTCACAGACGAGGATCAGCAGCATGTTAAGTAAATTAAGTCAATTAGGTAAAAAATTACTGGATATCGAAGATATCGATGGGGTTAAACAAAAAGACCTTTTGAGTATGGTTTATCGTATTCCTTTATCCGACTATTTGTTGCCTGTAAGTTATGACGAAAAAGATCAGATCTATTTTACCGATGACAATTACGCTTGCTTTGTCTTTGAAGTTTATCCGAAACCTGCAATAGGCGAACAAACACTTATTCTACTGGAAAACGGATTATACAAGGATAATAGTATCCCGGACAATACACTTATTCAATGGAATTATTGGTCGAATAATTATATAGAGCCTGCTCTCAATGATTATGTGAATTTGAAAAGCGATAAATACAAATCAATATCAGAGATATATAGTCAATATCTTCTAAATCACACAAATAAAGATATTACCGAAGGCTGGTCGTCTGTAATTAAGAATGTTACAGTATTCTTTACATGTAAAATACCGTGTTCGATCAAAGAATACGATAAAAAACGAAATTCCATTTTGACAATTAAAAGGAATATAAGCACCACATTCGATCAGGCCGGATTGCATCCATTTAATTTGAATGCCGATAATCTTGTGTTTATCTATCGCTTATTATTTAATCCGGGACATTCCAAAGCGGACCCTATAATTTATGATCCCAACATGGAAATAAGGGAACAAATAATAAACAGAGATACTGTGGTATGCCAGGATACTCATAACAATACCTTGTCTATAGATCAAAACTATGGAAAGGTGATGAGCGTAAAAGTATTTCCAGGTCAGCTCACTTCTGTTGATGTGAATGAATATGTAGGAAGTATTCAACACATGAATAAAAATCAGATCAATACGCCATTTATATTTTCGTTTTTATTGCGAAAACAGAACAGTAAAGAGATGGCCGGTCTTAGAAGTAAGTCGGAAATGATAATGAAACAAAAAAGTTTCAGCGCGCTGTCCGGCAATATCGAGCGTAGACAGCAGGATGTAACCGTTCTAACAAGAGAAATTGAAGAGGGACAGGTTCTCTGGAAGGGCAATCTGTTCTGGTATTTTTATGATAAAGACCCTGATAAACTATCCAGGTCAACTCACATTGTAAAAAATATGTTGTATAGCAAAGGAATAGAATTACAGGAAGAAACGGTTCCGTTGCCGTTTATGCTTGCATCAACACCGTTAAATCTTACCGAAACCATTACACATAATAACCTAAGAAGGTTTAAAACCATGTTTTCCTATAACGCGGCCAATTTAACCCCGATACAGTCCGATTGGAAAGGAAGCGGTACCCCGACGATACCATTAATAAGTCGCCGCGGACAGCTCATGTTTCTCGATATGTGGGATACGCAAGGCGGTATGAATACTTGTATCGTCGGACCTATGGGACAAGGTAAAAGCGTATTCACTAATCACCTTATTTTCAATTATCGAAGCCAACCTGATGTAAAAGTAAGAATTATCGATGTCGGTAGAAGTTATTACGGCATTACCAATTTATTCTCCGGTAATTTTATTGAACCGTCATTTTCCAATCCCATTAACATCAATCCGTTTTCAAATATAAAGGATATTGACCGTGATATGAGTTTTCTTGTGGACATCGTTGATCAGATGATTAAGCCCACCGAAAGATGTTCCGATACTGAAAGAGGTGTCATTGAAATGTCGATTCGGAATGCTCTAAAAAAACATAGACATGATACCACCATTACCTTCATTCGAGATGAGATGAATATTATCGCAGCTCGTGAAAAGGCAAAAGATTTTCAACGACTGGCTATGTTCAACTTATTGCCATGGTGCAAAGGCGGACAATATGAAAAGTTTTTTGAAGGGCAATCTGCGGTAGATTTATCTAATGAATTAACAACAATTGAGTTGGGTCAGATCAAAGATGATAAGAAGCTGACTAATGTGCTGCTCACTACCATATTTTATCATTTCAATCAGGAAATATATCAAGGCGATAAAACAATAAAAAAGGTGATTGTTTGGGACGAAGCCTGGCGTTTTATAAAAAATGAACAGGTTTTAAGTTTTATTGAGATGGGTAGTAGAGAATATCGAAAATTCAACGGCAGCTTAGTATTTATTACACAGCATCTGAGTGATCTTAATGCGAACAGTGTAGTTAGAGTGCTCAAAGCCAATAGCGATTATCTCTTAACCTTCTGGCAGCAGCCTGAGGAATGGGACAAGGCTCAATCTGATAAATTAATAACTTTAAGCAACTATGAAAAAGATATCCTAAAAAATACGCTAAGAACAGCCAAAGGGCAATACAGTGAAATATTCATTATAAGTGCAGCTTTCGGGCGGGGTATCGGCAGATTATTGTTGCCGCCATATTTCTATTGGTTATACACTACGGATGCAAAAGAGGTTGCTTTTAGAGATGAGCAACTTAAGCAATGTGAAGATCTTGATCATGCCGTTAAGCGATGTATTAAAGCAAGAAAAAGAGGTGAAATTTGAAGATAGCACGCACAATTATTATTAGTTTGGCATTTGGGATTTTAGGCGGAGTAATAGCAGTAGCGGTTAATAATTACATAAATCCATATCCGAAATTCTATCAATTTAATGTTAGTAAGGCTTTACAAGATGAATCAAAAAACCTTTTATCTCAAAAGTTATCCAACACACAAATGAAAAAGGCAATAAAGAAATATATGTTGTCGTTGGAAAAGCGGTTAGATAAATATAACAAAACCGGCTATGTGGTAATAACAGGCATATTCGTCAATAACCACAACGCAAGGGATATTACGAGTGAAATTCTCAGGTAAATATATTGTTATTGTTTCACTGCTTATAGTAATCACAGCTGGCGTTGTATATACCAGAACAATCGGACATATCAGCATAAACATGGACACATGCATTAAAGGCAAACTGTTTTATGTCAAATATATTAAAGGCCTGAGCCAACTTAGAGATAATGATTATGTTACTTTTTTGTTCAAAGGAAACAAAATCCTTCATAAAAATACAAGGCTTATTAAATTCGTTGGATGTATGCCGGGAGAACGAATAATTACCGTCGGATTAAAATATTATTGTATCAATAAACGGGGAAAACATTATCTCGGCAGGGCATGTACCAAAGCTATTCCAAAATGTCCGAAACATATTGCTTTTAATCAAATTGTGCCTAAGAACAAACTGTTTGCTATAGGTACCGCAGCAAACAGTTACGACAGCAGATACTGGGGATTCGTAAATAGCAAATCCATTACAGGTCGAGCATATAAAATTTTTTAAGGAGGAGTAATTTATGCAGTTTGAAAAAAAGCACAACAAAAGAAAGACGGACAAAAAGAATAAGAATGATGAGGAAATCGAGATGGAAATTGATGATATTGAAATAAATAAAAAAACAGTAGATAGATATTATAATTCATATCTGCGTTTACCCAAAACATTTAAAAGGAAGAGCTAATTGTCTTTTATTGTAGCACTTTTTATATTTTTGGCAGGTTGTTTGCCTAATGCTTTTGCATTAACTGCCGTCAAAGCTCAAATGGCAGGTAGAACTTATCCGATCGCAGAGCAGGATATGCTTTCTGAAATTCAGCAGAGGGCAAAGCATATAAATATTACTGCGCTGCAAAAAAAATTCAAAAAGCAATTAAACAATTATATACCAAAAGGAACTGTCTATTTGCCGCCTGCAAATAAATCAAAAAGTTATCTCGTAGATATGTCCTATACTTTAACATTTGATATACCGCGAGTAAACAAAGAAGGCAAGGTCATCGGAATACTCTATCCTAAAGGTTTTTCATTTAATCCGTTGGCGTATATGCCTCTTGGAAAGATTATTCCCACATTAATAATCTTTAACATAAATAATAAAATTGAAACAAATTATATAAAAAAGCATTATTTATATAAGTTAAATACTATGTTGCTAACTGTAAAAAGTAAGTTTTCAAATATCCGGCATTTTGAAAAACAGACAAAAATGGCTGTTTTTGAATTAACCAGACATATTGCAGATCGTTTACATTTAAAAAATACAATAAGCGTTATTCGCCGCAGCAAAAAAAATCCATTACGCATGCGGGTAGATGTTATAGCACTTACTCTTACAGGAAGAAAAAAGTGAAAAAGATTTTTTCATTATGTCTTATTGTTATATCTTTAATAATTTATCGGCCGGCAATAAGCAGCGCCTTTGTATCCGGATGCGGAGCCAGTCCGGCAACAGCAATAAGTATTTTTTTAAAATCATTAGTTACTTTGTATAACGTATTTCCTATTACTCTCGGCGGGGTACCGATAGTACCCGGTCCGTCAGGTTTGGAAGATATTCCGATAGGCGGTTCGCCGATATGTATTTGTTTCAAAGGTCCGGTTCCGGTACCCGGTCTTAAATTCGGCTTTTGGGCACCCATTGCAATGATAGAGACGGTGCATTCTCCTTTTTGCAGTCCGAGCCTTGGTATGCAGATTCCTATAGATATACTTGGACTTGGAGCAGGCAGCGAACGCAAAACAAAAGGAGGAAAGCAAAACCACAGAGCATCTATTCAGGCGCATTATATTAAATACCCTGTTTTTGCATTACTGGATATATTAACCGACATTGTTTGTTTGCAAAACTCAACGGGATTGGACATAGGATACCTTACGGAAATAGATCCGTTGTGGCAGAATGATGCTCTTTCGCTTATTATTAATCCTGAAGCAATTTTATTCGGCAATCCCGTAACGCAGATAGCCTGCGCAGCTGACAGCATTGCAGCAGCAGCAGGATTTTCACTCGATCCTTTATTTTGGTGTAACGGCAGCTGGGGCAGCGCATATCCATTAACAGGACATGTTCGCAATGTTGATTATACGCAGGCTAACGCCGCTATCGCTGACAGACTGTTATTTAAAATGCACCGTGAGCTGCTGCTTTGGGGAACAATGGGCAATGTAGGTTTATGTGGAGCATTTCCGATGCCTATTATGCGTAAAAGTCAATATAATATTTTTCCGGTATATCCTGTAGGATTTCCTTTAAGACAACCGCTTGGAAGAACCGGTCTTATGTGGGATTCTCTGCAAAATTTACCAATACCGTTGCATAATAGCAACTTTGTGTGGGCTGTATATGATAAGATTGATTGCTGCGCTTTTTAAAATGAAAAAGCTATTATTAATTTTTACTTTACTTCTGTTTGCAAATAATGCCATAGCAGGCGGTTTAAGCACTACTATACAAACATATCAATCACCATCCGTTAATTCAACTATGCAGACATATTCTTCTCCTCCGGTTACTCAAACAGTTCAGTCCGGCAGTAATACGGAAGTAACCGTCCCTAATAACTCTACCGGCATATCACAAGCTAAATCAGAGGCATATTCCAGCAAATCATTGGCAAACAGTCTAAAAAATCCATCCAATTTAAATAACAATTACAGCAAACCCCTCACTACAAATACGCTTATGAAAACAACAGGCATCTCATACGGATGTACGGCTCATGTTGGAAACATTTATACAAGTAAAACCGATTGCAATAATAATTGCCAAGGTGGTACCTGTACTCCGCTGACAGGTAATACAAAATTGGTATGTCCAAGTTCGAAGCAATTCTTAAATATCTTTGCCGAACCGCAATCTACAGGCGATTTTGTTGCTTACATAAGAACGGACATAGGGTTGACAGGTAGTTTTACGGATTCCATAACGACACCTCCAATATCGGGAGTCTGTACAAACGGATTTATCAGCTGCGATCCAGGAACATGGCACAACTGCAAATATTATACATGGGGAATTAAACACAAGAATACCGGTAACAATATCACATATAACAGCCTTAAAGCATGTAAAGAAACTCTTGGAACAAAATGCGACAGCAATAATAAATGCAGTACAAATGGAAATGTATATTCTTCTCTATCAGATTGCGAAAATTCTTGTTCGTCTCCGGTTTGCGCATTAACAAGTGATAAAATGATTTATTATGTCCAGCAAACAACCGCTTCTTCATTGGGTAATTGTTTTGCTATCAATGCCAGTGTCGGCAATCTTTTTTGGAATGATTTTGATAATATTATGACAACTCTTGGAGGCGGTTTAGTCGGACATCTGTCAAGTGAGGAAAATGTTGCCGTAACAAAATCTAAGCTGGATCAAACATCAATGTCCATTGGATATTACGGTGCAGACTCGGGAAGCTGTTCAGCAGCATCTAACAGCAATAATTCATACAATGGAGCATCTCCTAATCAATTAAGACAAGACTATAGTGCAGGAGAAATATCAGGTGTTGATGCAGAAGTATTCAAGCAATCAGGTAATCCGAATAGTTATTATAGTCAACTAACTAACAGTAATTATATGCAAAGTAATCCGATAACAACAACATCATGTAAAATTAGTAGATTTGTAAAGTTAGATTATTCGCAACCGCCAATAACAGAATCATCGCAAAGTAATACGGATGCGGGATTAGATGATCAGATTTGGGTAAATTTTTATTGGGACACAAACAAAAAAAAGTTTTTCTATATTCAATCGACTAATGATTTCCCAAGTAACAATAATGTATTTAGCGGTTACAAAAACCATAGCGGTTGTTGGTACACCGAATCAGGAACATATCATTATGATAGCGGTTTCGATGCTTTTGAAAACGGCTGTTCAGGATCATATTCGCAATACTTTGGAAAATTTCTTGGAAACGTTTACGCTAACAATCAGTTAAATGAAATAGATACTAATGTTTATCCTGCAAATGGCGGATATGCCGCTCCGGTTAAAAAAATATCAGTAACGGTTCAAGCAACAAATACAGGTTGTGCTAATATTTATTGGATACATGATTTTTATAGATCAACTGATACAAATAAAACATTAGAAGCCCGAGTAGGCACCACTTGTGGAAGCGGTGTGCAGTACCCACATATATCTATTAAAGTATCCTTTACGGCAGATGTTGCAAAACCAGCGTTGGTTACAAATGGCAGTTGTTCGGGTATTTCGCAGAACTGTAAATTAAAGAAAGAGGAGGTATGCGATTACAACGGCATGAATTGTTTGACTACCGTTTCTAATTACTCGCCGGCAGGAACTCCCGTATTTCCTAATTGTACCACACTAACAGATAATACAATGGGTGGTTCGTGGAATGTATGTGATGATGGTTCAACGATAAATTATACAGGTTCATCGTCCGGTGTTTTAACATCAGGAACAGATATTTATTGGGTAGTAAAAAAGACATATACATGTCCCGCACCATCAGTGTCGGCTCCTGACGTATCGCGAGCAAGAACAGTTGACTCAAATGTAAGTTACAGCGGTAGTCAGCTTAACTATGCTGATACCTTACAGGGACATACAAATGGCAGCATAACCGTTAATACAGGCGAATTTAAAAAGAGTGACTGCATTCCTGCTTGTGTGGTTATCGATAATACCAAGAAAGACAGTGTTGTACCTGATATGGGAAATCCCGTAAAAGGAACACAAACTACAGGTACTAAATATGTCACTTGTGAAAGAACCGATCCGGCAGCGGCGTGGTCATGTCCTATACCGGCAGGTTACTCATTAAAAAATGACTGTGCGTGCATAGATGGCAGTGCAAGAGCAATTTCGGCCTTAACATCAGCAGATGAAGCCGCTCATGATATGATATGCAGTCAAAATTAGGAAAAAATATGTATGATTTCATCAAAATACTTATATTTCTGCTTTTAACAGCAAATACATACGCAGCAAGTTTAACGGTTACACCTATAGGTGATTTTAATAGTAGTTCATACGCGTATGCCATAACAAAAGAAACTTTTACTTTTTCTCAAAAAGATGATGTAAACAGCAATCTAAATACAAACGGCTACAGTTATTCCATATTAGATTATTCCTCTTTATCCCAAACGGTAAAAAATGACCTGAAAAGTCATTTCGGAAGTTATTTTTATGCTTTAGGTAGCAGCAGCCTGATTGATATAAACAATGAAATAATTTGCACAGACAGCCAATCATTTCCTAATCAATATTGGAAATGCGGCAATGACTTAAAAGCCAAATCAGACAAATATCATTTTCTTTTAAGCAGTGTGCAATTGCCTACAGGCATTGCCGATACTTCTACTCCCGATTTTGGATTTAATTCTTCTGATTTTGTCTGTGCAGTTGATCTTAACGGTAATGGGACTATTGATAAAGGCGAATATGCGAAATGCACTGTTATTCCACCTGATAATACTCAAACATTCTCTCCTCCCAAAGGACCATACGGAAATCCGTTATCGACCTATGATGATTTCAGAAACCCTAATTCGGTATGCAATTATTTGCATTCCGGAAGCACATCCGTTTCATATACCTGCGGCTCATATACAACATGCGATCAAAGGCATAACGGCACCTGGAGTATGAGTTCCTGCGGAGGCCAAAATTATTGCACATCAGGTGGTATTTCCAGCATTACATGCAAATGGACTACCGGAAGCACCAGCAGCTATTTGTGTCCATTAGATCAGGTAGCTTGTACGGACACCACGAGCACCCCCATCTGTCCGTCGGGTGGAACACTAAACACAACAACCGATAAGTGCGAATCGACAAGTACAAATCCGTCATGTCCTACCGGTTACACTTATGACAACTCGCTTGACAAATGTCTTGCTGCTCCCACTTGTCCGTCAGGCGGATCACTTAATACAGTCACTAATCAATGCGAAATAGTAATCAGCAGTTCATCTTGTCCGTCCGGTTACAACTATGATTCTACGCTTAAAGCATGCACAAAACCTGTATCTTGTTCAGGCAGTGGAACTTATAATCCTACAACCGATAAATGCGAATCATCAACTACATACAATTGTCCTACCGGCTACTCCTACAACAGTACCGACAGCAAGTGTGAATATTCACCGCCTACCTGTCCATCCGGCACCACATACAACACCTCTACCAATAGATGTGAAAAATCTGCATCTGCTTCATGTCCTGCCGGATATAACTATGATTCATCACTTAGCAGATGCGTAGTATCTGCAAGCTGTCCGTCCGGCAGTAATTTAAACACAACAACCGATAAGTGCGAATCTATAACAACCAAAATTTGTCCGTCAGGATTTACATTTAATTCAAGCCTGAATGTTTGCCAAGCATCTCCTTCTTGCCCTACCGGCACATCTTATAACACAAGTTTTAACAAATGCGTTGTATCATCAACACGGGTTTGTCCATCCGGTAACAGTTATGATAGTTCAAGCGGTATATGTTATATATCTGCCGCTTGTCCAGGCGGATCGCTTAATACAACCACCGATCAATGTCAGACAACGCCCGGCAATTCCTGTCCATCCGGCTATATCTACAATAATTCTGTTAATTTATGCGTACAATCTCCAACTTGTTCGTCGGGAAGTAGCTATTCTGCGACTGCCGGAAAATGTGTTAAAACCGTCATAACATCCTGTCCTTCAGGCTATACGCTAAACGGATCAACTTGCCAGGAAACTCCGACTTGTCCAAGCGGATTAACGTATAATCCTGCAACCGACAGATGTGAAAGAGCAGCAACTTACACAGGACGATATGATTGTTATTATAATGGGCAATCTTATAGTAATAGCAGCACCTGTACTAATAATTGTTATTCATATGGTAGTTGCAATCCAGTAACCGGGTATTCGGGCAACGGCGTAAGTAAAGCAGGTAATGACGGCATTATATTAGGAGGCGATACCATTCACTATTATGAAAGGATATATACACATAATGGGAACTACTATCGACATAATAATACAGGGGTATCATTAACCAACGGTGGCAAGTCTAATTACGAGGGCATATACATTTATTGGAATCCCACAGTCAATTCCATTCAATTTTTCAAAAGAAATCCAGATGCTCGCGCTTTCACTTATGGCGCATGGATATTATTAAACGGCAACGGCACAAGTCAAGTAGGTAATGAAGGCATTCAAGTATCAAACGGACGCATTCGGTTTTTTGAAGGGGGAAGCTATGGTGTATGGATACCGTTTGTGACTACTGATTATGCTTGCACTGTAAACGGACAAACATACTCCGATTCCACTACCTGTAATAACCAGTGTCACATAAGTAGTTCTTGTTCGAATCATTCATATTACACCTGTCCGTCAGGTTATTCTCTTTCCGGCACACTTTGTATAGCCAATCCGACCTGTTCGTCAGGCGGATCGCTCAACACAACTACCGACAAATGTGAAATTACTCCTACATTGTCCTGTCCGTCAGGTTTTACTTATGATTCGGCTATATCAGCTTGCGTGGCAAGTCCAAGCTGCCCGGCAGGCAGTAGTTTTAACAGTTCGTTAAATGAATGTACTACTTCGAGCATACCCACCTGTCCGTCAGGCTACTCCTACAACAGTACCGACAGCAAGTGCGAGTATTCTCCGCCTACCTGTCCGTCAGGCGAAACATATAATGCTTCACGCAATAGATGTGAAATCACACCTGCAAATACATGTCCGTCCGGCACTACTTACAATAGTTCCAATGAACTTTGCGAAGTCAGTGCAATCTGCACAAACGGAAGCCTGAACGGTTCTACCGATAAATGCGAAATCGGTTATACACCGACATGTGGAACGGACTTTGTTTACAATTCAAGCCTTAATGTCTGCCAGAAAGCGCCCACCTGTGCAACCGGCGGAACATATAATACCTCATTAAATGAATGCTCAACGTCCAACTCGTGGATATGTCCCTCAGGTATGAGTTTAACAGGATCAACATGTTATGAGTCTGCTATTTGCAGCAATGGAACACTCAATACAACTACCGATAAATGCGAAGCAGCGGTTTCATATATCTGCCCATCTTCTTACACCTACAATTCAAGTCTCAATGTTTGTCAAAGCTCACCTGTTTGTGCTTATGGAACTTTTGACAATACAATAAATAAGTGCAAATTGTCAGCGGCAACGCTATGTCCTTCGGGTTATACTTTCAATTCATCGACAAATACATGTCAGATAGCACCCGTTTGTCCATCAGGAAGTTCTTATTCTGCAACTACCGATAAATGTGTTATCGATGCGGGCCATAATTGTCCATCTCAATACGCATACAATAATATTACAAGGCTTTGCGAAGATACTCCTATTTGCCAGTCAGGATCATATAATCCTGTTACCAACAAATGCTATGCCGGCAAAAATACCTGCCCGTACGGCAGCCAATATCCTTGTTATGATGTAAATGGTACAAGTCTATGTTCGAAAACGACATGCAAACAACTTAGCGGTTCTGTTACTAATACCGATACAACGCAGGGGGCCACTGACAAAAAAAATAACGACACTGTAGATGCAGCAGGAAAATGTCAAGGACAAATATATATTTTTAATGGTAGAGATATGAGATGCAGGACAGCTGATGTTGGCGATGCGTTTGCTAATCTTTGCGTTAAGAGTAAATCCTTTTTGGGACTTGTAAGAGCTAATCCTACCGAAAGGCTGTTAGGCAAAATGAGGAGCTGGCATAAATTAGACGGGAAAGATGGGCAATGTCACTATATAGGTGAATATTGTTCAAGTAAATTTTTAGGTTTATGTTTACAGCATAAAAAAACGTTCTGCTGTTTCTCTTCTCCTCTTGCAAGAATTATTCAAGAACAAGGAAGACCTCAATCTCAAATCAATATTTCGTGGGGTCAGCCGAAAACTCCTAATTGTCGTGGATTTACACCAACTGAATTTCAAAAAATAGATTTCACTAAAATAAACTTTAGTGAATATTTTAGTGATATAACAAGCAAGCAAATTAATCCGGCTGCATCCGGAATCGGCAATGCCACAAGCAATGCTGTCACCAAATTTCAACAAAGTATCAAAAAATAAGGAGGCGGGATGTTTATTATAGCAAGCGATCAGGTACAAAACAGTCAATTATTAGGCATCGCAGTAGGTGTTGGTATCAAAGAAACAGGTGCTATAAGTCAATTTATGTCTAATATGAAAGACAAAATGGGCGGCAATGATATTGGATACGAAAGGGTTATGCAAAATACTATCAAAAGAGCAATAAACAATATGATAAAGGATGCCGAATCCGACGGTGTCGACGGCATAATCAATGTGCAAATCAACAACAATATGATTGTTAAAAACAAAAGCAACGTTATGGTTATGGCAACTGCATACGGAACCGAAGTCAAAAAAAATGTTCAAAATTGCGAAAAAAGTCCTTGACATTTATCAAGTATTAAGCTATAATTAAAGTATTAAATTCCCTTTATTATCTTCAACCTCAAAAACACTACACCTTATCTTACCAATAAGGTTAAACAACTGACACGGTTGGTTTTGAGTAAATTGGATAATGATTGTAAGCAAGGATAAAAAATTGGTAACTTTTATCACTTGGACCAGGAGATAGGTGCAGTTTTAGAGCGATGTAAAATTGCGAGTCCTATACTTCAGAAAACGCCCCTGTACACGCGGCACGAGATTCTTATTCGCGAAAGCGAAAAAGTAAGACCGGAAAAAGGTAGCGGCTTAGATGTGCAACAAGTGTTGTTCATTGTTTAACGCTCGGTTTTTTTCTTGCTATCAGAGAGTAAATTGTATCGGTGATATATGCACTTACGATACGATTGAAAGTATTGTCCATACCTATATATATCCGGTATGCGTATTTTAAAAATTTAGTTATTCTTAATCGGGATATTTTTGTCTATTTTTTTGATTTAATTACACTCGTATATTTGTATTTGGGATGCCCACGAAGCACGACATATTTTCATCAATATGTTAACAGAGGCCCGAATGCA
>CAJVZA010000011.1 GCA_913009315.1 uncultured Hippea sp. | reverse complement strand
TTATTTGAAAACAGAGATTTGGAACTATCCGAAATTATGATGATGCTTGATAAAGATGATTCGGATGTTCTATGTATAGCCGCTTCGGAACACTCGGCAGTGCCGGTTGACAGTAAGAAGGCAACTGACCTTTTTGATGAATGTATCAACTATTACAAAATGATGAGAAATCGAATGGACAGAGCATTATTGATAAAAAGGATAAAATCGGTAGCCGGGCAGGGAAAACCTGTGGGCGATCTGCTCAAAGAACAGCAGGATATTATTAAAAGATAAAATTATAATGAGACCACTGCACAATAAGCAGCTGTGAATTTGTTTATTGTGCAGTGGTCTCATAATTCCGAGCATTTCAAATTAAGAGTCGAAATCAGTCTTATAATTTACCTTTGAGTTTTGTGAATATGCTTACTGTGCAGTAGCCTCATAATATGTATTCCCTCAAGTCTTTGCTTTTCATTAACGGCTCAAGCTGCTTTTTTACAAATGCTGCATCTATATTGATTTTTTGATCGGTTATTTCAGGGGCGTGAAATGAAAGTTCTTCAAGAAGTTTTTCAAGCAGCGTATAAAGCCTTCTGGCTCCTATGTTTTCTGATGTCTGATTCAGCTCAACCGCAATATCCGAGAGCAGATCAATCGCTTCATCGGAAAATTCGATTATGACATTTTCGGTTTTCATAAGTGAGATGTACTGTTTTATAAGTGCATTCTTCGGCAGAGTAAGTATCTTCTTTAATGCCTGTTTATCAAGTGCATCTAATTCGACCCTGATGGGGAAGCGGCCCTGCAGTTCGGGTATCATATCTGATGGTTTTGAAAGATGAAAAGCTCCGGCAGAGATAAATAGAATATGATCCGTTTTTACAATACCGTATTTTGTTGAAACATCTGTTCCTTCAACGATAGGAAGAAGGTCTCTTTGAACGCCTTCTCGTGATATGTCCGGCATTCCATTTTTTGAATCATTGATTATTTTGTCTATCTCATCTATAAAAACAATGCCCGATTCTTCTACGAGACTTCTTGCTTTCATGTTTATTTTTCCCTGATCAAGCATTTTGGCAGTCTCTTCTTCAGTTAATATTTCAATTGCATCCTTGACCCCGACTTTCCGTTGGGTGCTTTTTTTTGAAGGCATAAGGTTGCTCAGCATATCTTGAATATTGTTTGATAATTCATCAATATTGCCCCCAAATATACCCATTGCTGCCGGAGGTAAGGGAGTACCTGATGTATGAAGTTCTATGGTACTGTTATCGAACTTTCCCTCTTTGAGCAATTTGGCTATCTTTGCCTTGGATTCCGCATGTTCCTGCTCATCTTTATCATGAGGCATAAGTAACGAAATCACTCTTTCAACGGCGGCTTTTTTTGCTTTTGGCTTAATTTTTTTTGACTCCGATTTCTTGACCATGTTCACGGCTGTTGATGTCAAATCTCTTATCATGGACTCTACATCTCTTCCAACATATCCAACTTCGGTATATTTTGATGCTTCCACTTTAATAAACGGGGCATCAGCTAATTTTGCCAGTCTTCTGGCGATTTCAGTTTTTCCTACACCGGTTGGGCCTATCATAAGGATATTTTTGGGGAGGACATCTTCAGCAAGATCCTTAGGCAGCTGCTGTCTTCTCCATCGTGTCCGAAGCGCAATCGCCACTGCTTTTTTTGCCGCTTCCTGTCCTATTACATAGTTATCAAGCTCTCTTACAATCTCTTTTGGTGTTAAATTCATCAGTATACCTTCTTATAACGTATCTATCGAAAAATAGTTGTCTGTATAAATGCAGATGGACGATGCTATCTGCAATGATTCTTTTATAATTTCGGCAGCCGACAAATCGGTATGTTTAATTAAAGCCTTTGCGGCAGCTTGCGCATATTGTCCACCGGATCCAATTGCGGCAATACCGTCTTCCGGTTCCAATACATCGCCATTTCCGGATATTATATAGCTGTTGTTCTTGTCGGCGGCTATCAGAAGCGCCTCCAGTCTGCGCAGCATCTTATCCGTTCTCCATTCCTTTGCAAGTTCAACCGATGCCCTGGTAAGATTCCCGGAATATTGCTCCAGTTTGCCGTTCAACCGTTCGTAAAGTGTTAGAGCATCCGCCGTAGAACCTGCAAATCCTATGAGTACACTGTTGTTGTACGCTCTTCTTATTTTTTTGGCATTCGACTTTGCTATAGTGCTGCCCATTGTAACCTGTCCATCTGAGCCGATTGACACAGAACTGTCTCTTCTGACGGAAATTACAGTAGTGCCATGATACTGAATACTCATGCAGAACGCTTGGCCTGTGTCGCCCTTTTTATATAAACAGGTTCCTGATTCTTTTCAACCATCTTATCATTTATCACGCATTCTATGATCTCTTTCATATCCGGCAATTCGTACATAGTATTGAGCATCTGTTTTTCCATTATAGAGCGCAGGCCTCTTGCACCGACTTTCATATTTTTTGCCTTTTTGGCTATAGCTTTAATTGCTTCCTCGGTGAATACCAGATTTACATCTTCTATTTCAAACAGCTTTTTGTACTGCTTAATAATAGCATTTTTAGGCTGAGTTAGAATTTGTATCAGATCCGATTCTGAAAGTTCGCTTAAGGCGGTAAGAACATGCAGCCTGCCTACAAGTTCAGGGATAATTCCATATTTGACAAGATCATCGATATAGACATTTTTAAGCAGCTCAACTTTGTTGGAGGATCTGTTTTTTATTCCTTCCGATTCAAATCCAATGACACTTTTTCCCATTCTTCGCGCAATAATATCTTCCAGTCTATCAAAGGAACCTCCGCAGATAAAAAGAATGTTCTTTGTATTCATCTGAATAAATTCCTGCTGCGGATGTTTTCTACCTCCCTGAGGAGGTACATTGGCGGTGGTCCCTTCAATAATTTTTAAGAGAGCCTGCTGAACTCCTTCGCCCGAAACATCTCTTGTTATGGAGGTACTCTCAGACTTTCTTGCCAGCTTGTCAATTTCATCTATATATATTATGCCTCTTTCGGCCTTTTTAAGGTCGTAATCGGCCGATTGAAGCAGTCTCAGCAATATATTCTCAACATCCTCTCCAACATAACCTGCTTCGGTCAGTGTTGTTGCGTCAGCCATTGCAAACGGGACATCTAATATTTTTGCCAATGTCTGAGCCAGCAAAGTTTTGCCGGTTCCGGTTGGACCCATAAGCAGTATGTTGCTCTTTTCAAGCTCTACATCATTTTCATTTCGTTTATCAAATTCGATACGCTTGTAATGATTATAAACTGCAACCGATAAAACCTTTTTTGCCTCGTCCTGACTTATGACATATTGGTTCAGTTTGCTGTATATTTCATGAGGTTTTAAAATTTTGTGTTTTGTTTTTTTGCATGAACGTTTATTTCCCTGAGAAATTATATCCACGCAAAGCTTAACGCACTCGTTGCAGATATATACACCCGGACCCACAACAAGTTTTTCAACTTCATCCTGACTTTTTCCACAGAAAGAACAACGCAAAACGCCGCTTTTTTTCATTTAGTGCTCCTGTTTTTTACAATTTTGTCAATGATGCCATACTGCAGTGCGTCCTCTGCACTCATAAACCGATCTTTTTCTGTGTCGGCATTTATTTTTCTTTCCGTATGATTTGTATGCTTGGATAGAATTTTGTTGATATAACCTCTGAGTTCCAATATCTCTTTAGCGTGAATTTGAATATCGGTAGACTTTCCATGTGTACCGCCCAATGGTTGATGTATCATTATTCTCGAATAAGGCAGAGAAAATCGTTTACCTTGTTTTCCGGCGGCAAGCAGAACTGCGGCCATTGATGCAGCCTGTCCAATGCAGATCGTAGATATATCGGGCTTAATATACTGTATAGTATCATATATTGCCAGTCCTGAACTGATAATTCCTCCGGGGCTGTTGATATACAGGTAAATATCCTTATCAGGGTTATCTGCCTCCAGAAACAGCAATTGAGCTACGACTGAGTTTGCAACGATATCATCTATTTCACTGCCTAAAATGATAATTCTATCTTTTAGAAGCCGTGAATATATATCATATACTCTTTCGCCGCGGCCCGTTTGTTCTATTACATATGGAACCATGTTCAATTTTTTTCCTCTCTTTCGGTTTCTTTTTCCGTTTGGATTGTTTCATCGACTATCTCTGCATTTTTTAAGATAAAATCAGAAACCTTTTCTTCAAGTTTAAGAATCCGTATATCGGGAATTCTGCCATTTTTTTCTGCATCTTTATAGACTGTTTTAGGATCCTTTCCATAATATGCAGCTTCTTTTGAAATTTCTTCGGCTATTTCACTATTTGATACCGAAATTTTCTCTTTTTCAGCAATATCCAATACTATGAATGTAGATTTCACCCGTTTTTCGGCAATTGGATCAAACTTTTTTCTTAGGCTTTTATAGGTGAACTCCTCTTTTCCTTCAATATCAACACCTCGATATGTGACATTTCTTATGTACGAGTTTACCATATTGTTTGATTCCGAAACCAGCATACTTTCAGGTATATCAAATGGATTTTTTGCTACCAATTGTTCAAAAATTGTTTCTTTGTACATTGTCTTATTCTTTTCATCTTTCTGCTTTACCAGTTCTTTTTTTATCTCTTTTTTAAGTTCCTGCATATCTTTATATTTTGGATCTACCATTTTTGCAAACCCGGCGTTTAATTCAGGAAGTTTCTTCTCGGCAATTTTTTTGATTTCAACATCAAATCTGACTGCTTTGCCTGCCAGATTTTTATTGTAATTTACCGGAAATTTTATAGAAAAACTTTTTTTATCTCCGACTTTCAAATCAATTAAATTTTCTTCAAAACCGGGAATCATTTTTTTGCTGCCGATCTCAGTAAGAAAATCTTTTCCGGAAGCTCCCTCTATCTTTTTGCCGGCCTCATTATATCCCGCAAAATTAATCGTCAGCAGATCGCCCTTTTTGGACGGTCTGTCAATTTCAACGGTCTCAGCATAAGTTTCTCTTAAATGCTCTATTGCGTGGTCAATCTCTTCGTCATCAATCTTGTTTGTTATCTTTTTAAGTTTTAGTCCTTTATATTCTTTTATTGATACCTCCGGTTTTACATCAACCGTAAGATCAAATGTAAATGGTGAATCTTTTTCATTCTTAAAATTTGACAATATGGGCTGAGAAACCGGATAAATATTCCATTTTGCCATAGCTTCCTTAAAACTTTTTTCTACCGTTTTTTCTACAGACTCTTTCTGCAGATCATCCTTCATCTTTTCCAGAACTAACTGCTTGGGCACTTTTCCAGCTCTAAAACCGGGAAGCTTCAGCGATTTTCTTGCAATAATAAGATTGTTTTCAAAAATCTTATTAAACTCATCTCTGGCCACTTTTACATGAATAATCTTTTTGGATGGTTGCGCATCTTCGATAACCGATTCACTCATTATTACCTCTTTTCTATTTATTGACTTTGCTGTATGCAACTAAGTCTATTTCTATTTTAACTTCTCCGGGAAGTGCATTAACTGCAACTGTTGAGCGTGCAGGTTTAATTTTTTCAAAATATCTTTCATAAACCTCATTCATTTTGTCAAAATCGCTCATATCCGACAGATAGACGGTTGTTTTGACAACCGATTGTGCATTTAGTCCCGCAGCTCTGAGAATGTTAATCAGGTTTTTTAGAACCTGCTCCGTCTGTTCTGCAATCCCTTTTGGGTAATCAGAGCCATCTGCACAAATCTGACCTGATGTAAACAGAAAATTGCCGGCTCTCACTGCCTGCGAATACGGTCCGATAGGCTTGGGAGCTTTGTCCGTATTAACAGTTTCCATAAAATTGCTCCTTTTTTGATTCTTCAAGGGATGGTATCACTTCTCTTGCTTTTCGAATCTCATCTAAATTGATATCTATCACTGCAATCTCTCTGTTTTTACCCAAATTTCTAAGAACTTTACCGTCGGGATTGACGATCATAGAATTTCCGCCAAGTTCCATATCGTTGAGTTTGCCTATTGCGTTAACCGCCGCAAAAAAACAAGAATTCTCTATCGCCCGCGCCTGAATCAAAGTTTTCCAATGAGCAATTCTTGATGCCGGCCATTGCGCCGGCACAACTGCAATCTGCATACCGTTAAACGACTGTTTTCTGAAAATCTCGGGAAAACGCAGCTCGTAGCAGATGGCACCTCCAAAAACAGCATCTTTTAATCTGACCGGAACATATTCTTTTGCTCCGGGCCGGAAATATTTCTCTTCTTTATTGGGTTTAAAAAGAAAATATTTTCTCTGCTTCTTTTTAAGCAGACCATCCTTATCTATATACAGCATACTGTTATAAATTTTCCCATCTTCCAATTCCGGTATTGTGCCGATGATACCTGTTGTAGTTTTTGAGGCAAATTTCAACAACATATCCTTGACTTGATTGAAGTTTCTGCTTCTATCATATATTGTTTTATAATTAAAACCTCCGTAGCACATCTCAGGCAGAATTGCGTAATCAGCTTCAATTGTGCCGATCTTTTGCAGCGCATCTTCAATTGCCGAAAGTTTCTCCGAAATTTCTATCTGCAATAATGCAATTTTCATCAGTATGACACCTTCCTCGCAGACATAATTTTTTTAATTAAACAATTCATGTATAAAATTAAAACTGTTTCGAAGTTAATATTCGTTCGTCTTTTTTTCTCCTTCGCAGACTTCTTTGATTTTATCTTGCTTCACAACACCGTTTTCTATGATTCTTGTGCGCACCTTATGACAGGTTGTATGTTTGCTTGGATTATAGTAGGTTGATTCCGGTGTTGCTTCAACCTGCTGCCATCCTCCATTTTTCGTATTTCGTCTATATACAACCGGTTTATTTGCTGCAACCGCCTGATTTATAGCGCGCTGCTCTACTGCACCGATTGCATATCCTGCTGCGCCCCCGATCAATCCTCCGATTACAGCACCCTGCCATCTATTGTGTTTATTGAGCATTGCTCCAATCGCAGCACCCGTGGCTGCGCCGATTGCCGGAGTTGCAACCTGTGGATTTCCATACTGATTTGCGCATCCTGCAATGATTAGGGAAAAAAATGCAAAGCTGAAAAACATAACCAATCTTTTCGCAAATATTTGCATAGCTGCCTCCTTTGTATATCGTTATATTGAAATTATCGTGATTTTTCTTTTTTAGTCAAGGGCGCTTGCTGCTATTAAGATATAAAATAACTCAAATGGTTTTTTTTGGAATGGTGATGATGTTAATTGACAGGATTATACAGCGATTTCATTATTCAAATGTGTTTCAGATTTTTCAAGACCGATTTCAAACTCATGTCAAGCATCGGCACCGTATCATACTGCGACAGTTTGTCGGGAGCAATCCAAAGCATCTCCTCATGTTCCCAATCAAGGGTAATCTTCCTGCTATTTACAAGAAACAGAAACGGATGAACTACCCATCTAATACCGTAATCTTTATCGGTGTAACTGAACGGGGCACCTTTTATCATTTTATTTATCTGCTCTTTTGCAATCGATGCCTCTTCCATAAGTTCCATAAGTGCGATCTTCTCAGCCGCCAGCGGTCTATCGTAATAGCCTGCAACCGTACACCATTTTCCTTTATATGTTCTTACCTTATTCCCTCTTTTTGCCAGAAAAATTTTGTTATCATGCATTATAAAACAGGTTACTATAGGCGCTATTTCGGCGTTGCTGTAGTCTATCCTGCCATCTTTAAAGCTTGGATAACTTTTCGAGAGTTCCTTAACAAGTGCTATATCAAATTTTGCTTGAGGTTGTTCAGAATTCGAGTCTTTTTGCAAATTCATCCTCCTTTATGCCGAATTTTATTCCTATTCTTGTTAAACTAAAATCATATTTTACCGGATCATCAGGAGATATTTTAGCAAAATAATTCGTTATTTCAATTGCAGTTTTCATATTGGCGTTTTTGCTGCCGGTAATTTTTAACGATTTGCAGATATTATGCATATGAATATCCAATGGAACTATAAGTTTGGATGCCGGCAGATCATTCCAGATACCTAAATCTATTTCATCATTACGAATCATCCATCTTAAAAACATATTTATTCTCTTGCAGGCACTTCCTTTCTCCGGATTCGGCAGCAGACTGTTGTTTCCTGAAAAAAATTGATTTAGTATTTTGATTGTCTCGATTTGACTATGCAGATAATTTTTATTTTCTTTTCTATAGCTCAATAAAAAAAGATCATGAATCGAACTATAATTGTTTAGTACCTCTTTTATGCCCAAAAGCGTGTATATCAGATCGTTTTCTGTTGTAAATCGATGTTTGAAGCCATGAAAACAGAATCTGAGAGATTTTTCCGTGCAGTTCTTTACCGCATTATATGGGGGATCCAATTGCTTTAGAATATAATCGGTTGATTTGAGAATCTGAGCCACTCTGCCGTATGACAGAGCTGACGCGATAAGAGCTGCTACCTCCTGATCAGAGGGATCGTTGTATCTGTAGAGAACGGTAACCGGATCCGGATATGCAAATTCTCTTTTATTGAATTTGTTGTACAGAGATTCGAACAATACCTTTCTGTTTTTCATCAAATTCTTTTTATTTTTCTCGAGTAAGCAAAAATTATTCTCGTTTTTCTTAATGACAAAAAACTCTCATAATTGCGAGCACAGCAAATTAATCTCAGTATATTGTGCGCATTCTGCCTGTTGCGGGATTACTTTGCCGCTCCAAAGTACCAAACATAATATGCAGAGCGAGCAGGCTCAAATTGCAGACAACGGCTCTGCCGTCACCTGCAATTTGCAGTACCGGGGAAAATAATTTACGCTTCAAGGCAGTTATTCGTAGACCGGCAGAAGTATATTATAACTCAGCCTTCCAAAATTTATGAAGATTGCAATACTCTCTTGCTGTGACGGAGTCAGCTGAAATTTCAAAAAATGCTTCCGGTTCATCATATGGATTAAGGAATTTTTTGTAGGATCTTCCGTCCGCTATAAGTTCGATCCACTCGATGTAATGTTTTTTGATCATTGGATGTTTCGCAGAACCTATTTTAATATTATAGCCGTTCTCCGTCTTTTCGATTACCGGGACATGCTTCTCTTTTGCCGCATCGGTTGTATTTTCTTTTAATAGTTCCATCGGTTTCCCGCAGCATACCAGCTCACCGGCCGCTCCGTGAAGTACCTCAACTATGTTTCCGCATATTGAGCATCTATAAACTTCCAGTTTCTCAGTCATTATTCCCTCCTTAGTCGTTTTTATGTTTTGACAGATATTCGGCTACACCTTTTGGTGTAGGATTCATACCTTCTCCGCCCTTTTCAAAATTTGCAGGACATACTTCTCCGTTTGTTTCATGGAACTGAAGTGCGTCAACCATTCTCAAGGCTTCATCAATATTTCTGCCGAGAGGAAGATCATTAACCGTCTGATGTCTCACAATACCTTCTTTATCGATCAGGAAAAGACCGCGCAGCGCAACCGACTTGTCAAACAACACATCATAGGCTTCGGCTATCTCTTTCGAAATATCGGCAACTATAGGATATTGGATATTCCCGATACCCCCATTATTTACAAGTGTATTTTTCCATGCTAAGTGAGAAAATTCCGAATCCGTGGAAACGCCTATCACTTGACAATCTCTCTTTTCAAATTCGTTCAATTTTTTATTGAATGCTAAAATTTCCGTCGGACAGACAAATGTAAAATCCATCGGGTAAAAAAATAGAACGACATATTTTCCTCTATATGAGGAAAGTGAAATTTCTTTGATGTCATTATTTGCCAATACTGCTTTTGCGGTAAAATCCGGTGCCTCTTTTGTAACTAAAACCGACATAATAAAACTCCTAAAATTTATTTACTTATTTGTTTTAGCAAGAAAGCTGCTCTTTCCCCTGCGCAGTTATGCTATATTTGCATCTTGCCGGGGATTCAATATAGCCGCTACTTTTCAGTTTTTTGATAGCGCCGGATATAGTTTTCGGCTTGAGATTTAATTCTGCGGCTATATCTTTTGAGCCGGAAGCAGTACCCAACTTTTCAAGTGCAGTCAGTACGGCTTTTTCATTTTCGTTAATTCTTGTTGCTGTATTATGTTCCATCATATTCCTCCATGCTATATTGATTATTTTTTATGCGATCAGGGCAGATGCCTGAGAATTCCGGTTTACAGCTTGTGATGAACCGTTCGTCTTTATGATCTGTTATATAAGCAATCGTATCAGAAATTTTATTGCGGATATATTGTTTACCAAGATTAACAAGTCTGCCGCAATCGGTGCATTGCAGATGATAGTGCAGCTTAACGTTGCCGTCAAAACGAATTTTACTGTTTGACCTGATTTCATTTACAATACCGATTTTAGATAAAATTTTAAGATTTCGATAAACTGTTGCGGCACCAAAAGATGAAAAACCGTTTTTCGGCAATAGACACAACTTCTCTGCGGTCAGATGATTATACCATCTCTGCAGCTCATTGATAATAGCAGTTCTTTTTTTGGTAATTTTGATCTTATCTAAGCTGATTGCAGCAATTTTTCCTGCCACTATCCTTCTCCAATCTCTTTTTTAGCAATAAGAATCATTTTCAAAATATATGTTTTTTATCATATTTGTCAACTGTTGAATTTATTGAATTTGAAATTTCCCCTTTTTTTGCTATAATTGTAAAAGATGAATATATCTGTTTGTAATAATTGTATGCCTTTGAAAAGGTCGGTATGAAGCCGATATTCCTGGTTCAATTTCTAATGCTTTTTGCTGTTTTAATGACGGCAGCTATCTTGTGGATGATAAACAGATACAAGAACGAGAACCATATAAGGCTGTTTTATTACGCCTTTATTCTTTACTTTTTTCGCTATCTTTTCAATATACTGAATTTTATTACAAATATAGATTTATTCATACTCTTGTCGAATATATTTGCATTTGTGCCTGCTATCTTTTTTCTACAGGGTGCCTTAGCACTGAGAAATCGAACAATAAAAGGTTTGTCGAAGCTTACCTATTGTGCTGTGGCGACATTAGGCATTCTATGGATATTGATTGCCTATTTTACACATACAGCTTTTGTTTATAAAACATTGCCGATCTTTTTTTTGATAGCGGCGGCAAATATCTTTACCGGAGTTGAATTTTTTATTTTCGGCAGACAGAAACACTCAGCCGCAAACATTGTAACCGGAATCTTGTTCATATTGTGGGGACTTCATCAGGCGGATTATCCGTTCTTGAGACCCGTTCATTGGTTTGCCCCTTACGGTTTCGCATTAGGAAGCATCTTTATGGTGACCATTGCGATATCGCTTACATTTTCTGTGATTGATTCTTTTTATAAAGATAACCTGAAAAAAAACAGAGCTCTCACAAGAAGACAGAAAAAAACCGATGAATTGATTAAAATCGTTACCGATATTCATTCTGTGGCTAATGAGGAAGGAATTTTTCATAAATTAATTGACGGAGCCATAAGGTTGACAGGCGGTCAGGATGGAACATTCGGGATATACAAAGACGGCAGAATGATATTTAAAGAATATTTAGTGAAAAACAGGTGGGAATCCATTGATTATAGTTTTGAAAAGGGTTACGGCGTTCCGGGACACGTAATAGAAACAAGACAGCCGTATATTTCTAACGATACATTGAATGATCCTCTTGTTGTTTCTGAAATAAGAAAAAAACTCGGTTTTTATAACCTCATTAATGTTCCGATAATTTATAAGGATACACTATTGGGATGTTTAGAGATTCATAACAAAATCGGCAGAGCTGATTTTGACGAACTGGATCAAATCTACCTTGAGATAATCGCCGATAATGTTGCGCTTGCGATATCAAATGTACGGCTTGTAAATCAGATTGAATATGCCAATAACAAAACAATTTATCTAAACAAAATTATGACTCTTTTAAGAGATATAAATCAGATGATCGCAAAACGAGAGTTGATTTCAGATATATACAGGACAACCTGCTCAAAACTTGTCAACAATGGGATTGCCGGGATTGCTTATATATCTTTGTATACAGATGATCCGCGTATTGCTGCCTGTGAGGGCAATATCAGCCGTGAACATGCTAAAGAAATCTGCCGCAATTTTTTTAGCATGGCAAACGATAAGCCTTATGTAACGGATAATCTTTTCAGTGAACCTAAGATGAGGTTTCTGTATAAGCTTGCAGACAGTCGCAAGTTTAGAAGGGCTGCATTTTTTCCTCTAAAGATTAAGAATCAGATTTTTGGGGAGCTTTTTGTCTCTTTGAAAAAGACTATTGACGATGTAACATACAAATTTTTGAATGAGCTTGCGGGAGATATTGCAGTTGCAATCAAATTGTCGACAATAGAACAGATTAACAGTGAAAGAGATAAACTTTTTTCATCAATGCGTGAAATCTATAAAATGGCTTTGAGCGATGCTTCGATGGAAAATATTTTTGGACGTATCTGCAAAGATATGAGAATAATATTCAATGCTTCACTTGTATGGATTGGCAAAAAGGAAAAAAAGGGTATCATAGAGCCTGTTGCATATGAAGGAGATATTAAAATGGTTGAGGGTAAACTTTATTGGGAACTGGAGCGCGGAGCGATCTATCCGTTTGCAAAAGTTCTGAATAAGAGTGAATGCTTTGTGGACAGGACTTCAAATAACCTTACGGATGATAACGGCTATAAAACAGAAGTTGCAGTTCCTATATGCCGCAAAGACAAAATGTTTGGAGTTATGGATATATACACTAACAGAGACATAGATGAAACAGTTATAATTATGCTGAAGCATATCGGGAATCAGCTCTATGTTATAAATGCTTATCTCGAATACATGAATCGGTCACAAGAGAAATGATAAAAAAAGTCAGACACTATTTTTTTTCCGGTATTCTGATTCTAACGCCTATGGTATTGACATTCTATATCCTGAAAGCCTTGCTTGATGCGGCAGGCAGTATTTTATCTCCGTTTTTTGATTATCTTTTTGGCGTTCATATACCCGGTATAGGTCTTGTGACGCTGCTTGTTATAGTCGTAGCGTCAGGAGTAGTGGCCGAGAATGTAATAGGTAAAAAATTCTTTGAATGGTGGGATGCTCTTCTCAAAAAAATGCCTCTCGTGCATAATCTTTATCAGCCGATTAAACAGATTTTCTCTGCTTTTTCCAGTAAAGACGGTAAAAGTAAATTTTCCCGTGTTGTTCTGGTTGAATATCCCAAAGCAGGCAGCTTTGCCATCGGCTTTGTTACAAACGAGCTTGAGGGAAAAATTACAGAGGGGTTTGAAGAGAAAATGCTGTCCTGCTTTGTTCCGACAACGCCTAACCCTACATCGGGATTTTTACTCATTGTTCCCTTAAATGAGGTTATTCCGCTTTCGATTTCCGTTGAAGAAGGCATACGATTTGTGATCTCCGGAGGCATTTCGGATACTTCATAGTTGCTGTAAGGCACTGTGTAGTTTGTATGCCCTTGACACAAATCGGCTTTTTGTTATGCTTATTTACAGCGTTTTATATTTTTTATAAAATTGATATGCTGCGGATGCTGCGGCAATAAGAGAACTGATGGGGAGATTTCATTTAGATAGATATAACAATGTCGCAGTATCTTTATCAAAGGAGGAAAAGAGATGAAAGTTTTCTTGATGTTTTTTTCATTGGTCAGCTTCATTACATTAACATTCTCAATATCTTTTTCGGAAACTAAAGCCGTTGAAACAAGATATTACTATAAGGTAAACAAAAATGATACGATGTGGGATATATCGAAACGGTATTATAAAAATTCCCGCAAATGGCCCGTACTTTACAGCAGAAACAGAAAAGTTTATGATCCCAATCTAATATTTCCAGGTGAATATCTTCTGATTGATAAAAAAATTACTATCGAAAATATACAGGAAAACGGCAAAAAAAATTTAAAACATTCCAATTATTTCAGCGTTAGACGAGCAGAGTTTATTCTGAGAAAAAAGATTGCGGGTACTGTATCGGCTGAAGAAAATTTTAAGCTTTCGGGACAGATATTGACGCTTAAGCCGTATGAAAAGTTGAAAGCAGGTGAGATTATAACGCTAATTAAAAAAGTGCCTGAGAAAATAGGAAATCTGACGATTGCAGATCCTATTGGTTATGCAAAGGTTATAAATGACAGAAAAGCTGTTGTAACTGAACTGTTTGAGGAAATAGGAGGCGGCACCTATTTCATTGAAGGCAGCAGGGAACATGTTCTGCTCAATAAAAAACCGATAGGAATTAAAAAGATTTCATTGCTTGGAAAAAGGTATCTTTCGATATTTACCGGAGCAACTTTGTGGGGACAAATCAATGGCGGCAAAAACAGGGTGGGCAGTTCTGTTATTCTAAGAGCTGAAAATAGCGGACATAAGATTTTGTCGGGGATAGTTACAAGTCAGGAAGGTGATATAATAGGCATTACGATAACCGAACTATTTCGCGAATATGAACCGCATGTTTTTATAAAAACAGATTAATTCTTTATAATCTTATATATTTCAAAGAGGTATAAATTGCTCAGTTTGTATAACGATTTAACGCGTAAAAAGGAAAAATTCTATCCTATCGATAAAAAAAGAGTACGTATGTATGTCTGCGGCGTGACCGTGTATGACGATTGCCACATTGGTCATGCAAGAAGTGCAGTCGTGTTTGATGTTCTGAGAAGGTTGCTGGAATATCTTGGGTATGAGGTAACTTTTGTAAAAAATTTTACCGATATTGATGACAAGATAATAAAGAAAGCAAGTCAGGAAGGTATAAAAACCGAACAGATAGCTGAAAGATACATAAAAAGTTATGATGAAGATGCCGAATCACTTTCTATAAAAGCACCTACCTATTCACCGAGGGCTACGGATATGATCGGCCAAATAGTTCAGATGTGCAGAACTCTCGAGGATAAAGGTTTTGCATACAGTGTCGACGGGGATCTCTTTTTCGACATAAAGAAATTCAAATCGTACGGAAAACTTTCAGGCAAAAATATAGTCGAACTTGAGGCCGGAAGCCGCGTTGAAATCAATAAAAAAAAGCATCACCCTCTGGATTTTGTTCTTTGGAAAAAATCTAAACCGGGAGAACCGAAATGGCAAAGTCCCTGGGGAGAAGGAAGGCCCGGCTGGCATATAGAATGCTCCGCTATGTCAACATCTCTATTGGGACCTACGTTTGATATACATGGCGGAGGAGAAGATCTTATTTTTCCTCACCATGAAAATGAAATTGCTCAAAGTGAGGCTGCCACAGGGAAACCGTTTTGCAGATTTTGGGTACATAATGGATTTGTTGTGACCGGCGGCGAAAAGATGAGCAAATCTCTGAAGAATTTTTGGACAATTAAAGATATTCTAAAACTGATTCCGGCAGAACAGCTGCGTTATTTTCTTATTACTACAAAATACAGATCACCTCTCAAATTCAACTGGGATGATGTAAAAAAGGGTAGAAGAGCATTGGACAGATTATATGGAACATTGGAAAGAATAAACGAATACCATGCAGATATCGGAGAAAATTGTCATTTGAGCATAAATGTTGAGAATATTGTAGAAAAAATTTCGGATGATCTTAATACTCCTGCTGCCCTGGGACTGCTTTTTGATTTGTCAAGAGAAGCAAACAGCTTGATGGAAGAGGGTAAATTTAGTAAGACTGATAAGCAATGTTTTGACAGAATAGTAAAGTTTTGCTCCGATGTATTGGGCATTTTGCAGATGAGTCCGTCCGTTTGGTTTCACAATACGATTAATGCCCCTGTCAATTCAGATCCAAAGACAGGTACAGTTAGCAAAGAAAAAGAGATAGAAACTATGATAAAAAAAAGGGATGATGCCCGAAAAGAGAAAAATTTCAAAGAGGCGGATAGAATAAGAAAACTTTTATCGGATAAAGGAATTATATTGGAAGATACGGCAACCGGAACAAAGTGGAAATCTATTAATTAACTGATGAGCTCTCCTTTTTTGATTAATGCATATGCATTATGAGTATGTATGCTCTCCATGTTTTCTACTTCGATTTTAAATGAACTTATACGTTTGTCGTCGCTTAACGATTTTGCAATATCCCTGACAATATCTTCGACAAACATTGGATTGTTGTATGCTTTATCGGTTACATATTTTTCATCCGGTCGTTTTAAGAGCGGCCAGATTGAGCAGCTTGCGGACTGCTCTGCAATCCTGATCAGATCTTCTATCCATACGAATTTGTCAAGAGAAACTCTGATTGTTATAAAACCTCTTTGATTGTGCGCTCCATTATCGCTTATTGCTTTGGAGCATGGACACAGTGTTGTGACCGGTACCTTCACCTGAATATCAATTTTTGTATTTTTGTTGCTTTTGGCGATAACGGCACAATCATAACTCATAAGCGATTTTTGTCCTGACACGGGTGCCGATTTTTCAAGGAAATAAGGAAAGAACAGTTCTATATATGCCTCTTTTGCCGAAAGCCTTTCTCTTATTTTTTTCAGCATTTCAACAATTTTCCGGTGACTGATATCGTTGTGACATTCATTGAGTATCTCAAGAAAGCGGCTCATATGGGTGCCTTTAAATGCTTCAGGCAGGGATATGTACATATTGATAGATGCTATTGAATGCTGAGTGCTGTTTCGCTTGTCCAGAAGTGTAATAGGGTATCTAATTCCTCTTATACCCACCTGATCTATTTTTATATTTCTCGTGTCCGGTCTGCTCTGCATATCTTCCATCATCTTTTTTCCCTGTTGTTGTGTCGCCGAATCAATAAATATACAACCGATGCAGCAGAAAGAAGCAGTACTATTGTAATTAATATTGTATTAATATTAGTTACTACAGTGTTCCATTTCGATTGCAGAATATAACCCAATAGCGCAAGAACGCTTACCCATAGTCCGGCTCCAAGACCCGTTGCTATAATAAACTTTGTCAAATTCATCTTTGATATTCCTGCCGGAATAGAGATATATTGTCTTATAACAGGAAGCAGTCTGCCTATAAATGTTCCTATACTGCCATATTTATCAAAGAATTTTTCGGATCTGACAAGATGTTCAGTCTTGAAACCGACATAACGGCCGTATTTAATTAAAAACGGCCTTCCTAATTTTATGGAAATCGCATAGTTAAATAAAGCCCCCGCAATAGACCCTGCTGTGCCTGATATGATCGATAATTCCAGATTAAGTTGTCCTGATGCTGACAGAAATCCTGCGGGAGGCATAACAAGTTCGCTTGGAAACGGTACAAAACTGCTTTCTAAAAACATCATAAAAAAGATACCGATATATCCATATGGGAGAAGTAATTCAATTAATGAATGTATGGCACTTATCAATAGAGTTCCATTGTTTCGTTATAATAGATTAAACGGAGTTTCGGTTTGTGAATGTAAAAGCCGTGTTTTGCTGCCCGGCTTTTACAAATTATCTTTATTTTACCAATGACATACCTATTTCGAACGCTTTTTCGTTGAGGTCTAAAAATTTTGGAGGAACGCGTCTTTCTATAGCTTTAAATAAACTTTCAGGTGAAATTATATTTGCTAATTTGGCAGTCACTCCGAGACTTACTATGTTTGCCGTAATAACATTGCCCACCTTGTTGCGAGCCGTTTCGACAATCGGCAGCTCATATACTTTGAATTTCTTTTTGTCTTCATCCGGCACTTGAACCATATGCATATCGACAACGATTATACTGCCCGGTTTGCTGTCGGATTTATACATGTCGTATGTCCTGGGATGGATAGCCATAAAATAGTCAATACTGTTTGCCTCTAAGTAAAGAATTGTATTGTCGCTTATTATAATATCGGCTTTTGTGGGACCGCCTCTAACCTGAGAGGTATATGTAGGAACATAAGATGCATGCTTATTTTCAAAATAGATGGCAGCCTCAGCCAGAATCATCCCTGCCAGCATATTTCCCTGACCGCCTACGCCGGAAAATCTTAGTTCATAGCGCATCTTATCGCCCTCCCTTTGTTTGCGACTGAGCTCGCTTAACCATATCGAAGTAGCTTTCCGTGTATTCTTTTTTATCTTTATCTTCATAAAGAACACCTGTTACAAATAGGTTTTTTAACTCTTCCGGGCTCATTTTTTTTGCTTTCGCTGCAGACACAGTAACAGATTTTATATGTTCAACAAGTTTTACCGGATCTCCAAATTTATTTTTTCTGCCCCATTGAATGTGGCAGTTCGAAAACGCATCAATGACACTGAAACCTTTATGAGTAAGTGCCTTTTTGATATAATTTTTCAGTATTATCGGATCTGCTACACTGCTTCTTGCCACAAATGTCGCTCCGGCTCCAATAGTCAAGCTGGCAAGATCAAAATCGGGATCGGCATTTCCGTAAGGCATAGTCGTAGCAATGGTTCCGGTGGGTGTTGTAGGTGAATATTGTCCGCCGGTCATTCCGTATATCCAGTTGTTTATTATGATGAGAGTTATGTCGATATTCCTTCTGCATGCGTGAATAAGATGATTTCCGCCGATAGCGGAAGCGTCTCCGTCTCCGGCAAAAACAACAACATGTTTACTTGGATTTGACATCTTTATTCCGGTTGCAACCGCAAGTGCTCTGCCATGTATGGTATGCATCGTATTGAAATCAACATAGCCGGAAGCTCTGCTTGAGCATCCGATGCCGGTCACCATACCGATATCGTTGTTTTTCCATCCAAGCTCATCGACCGCCTGAATAAATGCTTTCAGTACAACTCCGTTTCCGCACCCCGGACACCAGTAGTGAGGAAATTTGTTCATTCTCAGGTAGTTTTCATATTCTACAGACATTACGCTACCTCCTTAATTTGAGAGAGTATCTGGTTCGGTCTTATGGGTGTACCGTTTGCCTGCAGCACCGTAGAAAGTTCTGCGCTGCTTCTCGGATGTCTCGTGTCAAATATTAAATTGCCGTTTCTTATCTCTGTTACGGCTCTGCCTCCAAGCATAATCCGCTCGATCTCATATACTATCTGTCCCAGGTTTACTTCCGTTACAATAATTTGTTTTGCAGAAGCAGCAACCTCCTGGAATGGAATCGAAGGAAACGGCCACACTGTAATCGGTCTGAAAAGCCCCACCTTGATTCCGGACTCTCTTGCTGCATCAACAGCCTCTTTTGCACCCGAAGCATTGCTTCCGTATGCAACAACCACAATTTGGGCATCTTCAAGTTTATAGTTTTCGTATGTACTGATCGCTTCCTGACGTTTCAGAACTTTGTTTATGAGTCTTTCTTCTTCCGATTCCTGAAGTACCGGATCTATGTTTGGAAATCCGGTTTTGTCATGGTTCAGCCCTGTAACATGGAACCTATATCCGCTGAAATAATCAGCAAGCGGAGGTATATCTCCAAACCGGGTATCATAAGGGTAATACTCTTCAGGCTTGACAGTAGGTCTTAATCTGTTTGCAATCTTTAATTCTTCTTTTCCCGGCAACTCTACCTTTGTGGACAGATGAGCGAGAAACGCATCACTCAAAACGTATACAGGAGTTCGCAATTCTTCAGCAATATTAAAGGCTCTTATTGTTTCGGTATAGCATTCTGCAACAGATCCGGGGCATAATGCTACGGCAGGATGATCTCCATGTGTTCCCCATCTTGCCTGCATTATGTCCGACTGTGCTATTCTAGTAGGAAGTCCGGTACTTGGCCCTCCCCTCATTGCGTTTATAATTACAAGCGGAATTTCGGCGATACAGGCAAGACCAACTCCCTCCTGTTTTAAGGAGATTCCCGGTCCTGAGCTCGCTGTCATAGTTTTCTCTCCTCCCAGGGATCCTCCAATAGCACAGGCTATACTGGCAATCTCATCTTCCATCTGAAGAAATACGCCTCCCAGCTTGGGAAGTTTTCTTGCCATTCCCTCCGCAACCTCTGAGGATGGAGTAATAGGATAACCGGCAAAAAAACGACAACCGGCATCAATTGCTCCTTCAACAACCATTTCGTTGCCATTGGCAACAACAGCTCTTTTCATTAAAGTTTCTCCTATTTTGATTTTGTAATTTCGGTTCCGCTGCTATTTTCGAAAGTCAGCTCGATTCCTCTATCGACAACACGAATTGAAAAGTCGGGACATGCATTCTCGCATTGAAAACAACGTATGCAATCCTCCGGCCTTTTTACCTCTGCAACGGTTCCGTACCATACTGATGGGTTGTCGACCATTTCAAGAACATTCGTTGGGCATACAACAACACACAAAGAGCATCCTTTGCAAAGATAAAGATCTATCCTTACCGGAGGCTTTTTCAAGGGCTCACTCATCTAAAACTCCTACATATTATCAACAATTTTTTTGCCGAACTCAGAACATTTGATTTCTGTTGACCCGGGCATTTGGCGGGCAAAATCGTAGGTGACCGTTTTATTGGCTATTGCCTTAATTAGTCCACTTCTGATTAATTCAGCAGCCTCTGTCCATTCCATATAATCAAGCATCATAGCGCCGGATAATATTAAAGATCCGGGATTTATCTTATCCATATTTGCGTATTTTGGAGCAGTTCCATGAGTTGCCTCAAAAATTCCTACAACATCACCGATATTTGATCCGGGCCCTATGCCCAAACCTCCAACCAGTGAGACGGCTGCATCGGAAATGAAGTCTCCATTTAAATTTGGTGTTACTATCATATCGTATTCATCGGGTCTTGTGTGTATCTGCTGAAACATACTGTCGGCGATTCTGTCTTTTATGAGAATTTTTCCTTCAGGCAGTTTTCCGGCATATTGCGAATATAACGCTTCTTCGGTTATGCATAGATCCGGATGCGCAGCCGCAGCTTCATAACACCAGTTTTTAAAAGCACCCTCAGTATATTTCATAATATTTCCTTTATGCATTATGGATATACTTTTTCTTCCGAATTTTGATGCATACCAGATCGCATGTTCCATTATACGCTTTGATGCAAATTCGCTTATCGGTTTTATGCCTATGCCTGAATCAAAAGAAATCTTTCTGTGAGTTTCATTCTCCATCTCGTTGTTAAGAAAATCAATAAGTTTTCTTGCAGCGGGAGTTCCCATTTTCCATTCGATACCGGCGTAAACATCTTCTGTGTTTTCTCTGTAGATCACCATATCAATCTTGTGCGGTTCTTTCATTGGGCTCGGCACACCTTCATAATATTTCACCGGTCTTATGCAGGCATAAAGATCAAGAATTTGTCTTAGCGTGACATTAAGACTTCTGAATCCCCCGCCTATCGGTGTTGTCAGCGGTCCTTTTATGCCCACAATGTAATGACTGAAGGCATCAAGAGTGTCCTGTATAAGCCATTTGCCGAATTTGTCGAAACATTTTTGTCCGGCGTAAACCTCATACCATGAGATCTTTCGCTTAGAACCGTAAGCCTTTTTAACGGCTGCATCAATAACCTGGTATGTAGCCTTCCATATATCCGGTCCTACTCCATCTCCCTCAATGAAAGGGATGATGGGATTATCCGGAACATCTATTTTTCTCGGTCCCTTTACAAGAATCCCTTCACCGTCTTCGGGGAGCGGTAATCTCTTTGGATTGTAGTTATCCAACACTCCGTATGCCATGTTTTCCTCCAATAAAAATTTGCGTATCTATTCGCTGTTAATTTTGTTTTTTAAATAAGTTGCTTTTCGCCATTGTATCCTCTTTGTTTTTTGTGTCAAGAAAAATTTCCGATCTATATATTTTTTAGAGTACCTCTATTAATTTTGAGTGTTTCGAATTGAGAGTCCGAATCCGTCGGTAAAGCATAAATTGCAGGCAATAGCAGCAGGGTATCCTGCCCAAAAGTCTGCAGCGCAGAAGCAGAGGCTAATTTGAGGCTCGGTATGATCGTTCATAGATCAGTAATGGTCTCATTATCTTTTCCAGAATATCGCCAGAAATATTACCATAACCGTATAGAATTCAAGTCTTCCTATCAGCATATCAAAAGTTAATACGATTTTGGGAATAGTTGAGAAAAAACTGTATGTATTTGGGGGAGCCACACCTCCCAGACCGGGTCCTGCGTTTGATAGAGTGGCAATTGTGGCGCTTATGGCTGTTACGATATCTATATTGAAAAATGTCAATATCAATGAACTAATAATAACTGCAAAAATATAGATACCGAAAAAAATAAGTGTGTTTCTGACAATTGCCTGAGTCATTTCGTATCCCGGAATCTTCACCTCCTTGACAAGGCTGGGATGTATCATTTTGTAAAGTTCTACTTTTATAGCTTTATATATTACTATAAATCTTATAACTTTTATACCTCCTCCTGTAGATCCTGCCATTGCCCCTATTACCATTACTGACAAAAGCAGAAGCTGAGAAAATATCGTCCAGTTGCCGTAGTTATACGCCGTGAAGCCGGTGGATGTCATCTGTGATACGGTTGTAAACAGAGAGGCAAGATAGGACTGAAAGATTGTACTGTATGATGAAAAATTTATCTTGTTGGAGATAAAGATCAAAAGGCTTGAAACCAGGATAATAAACAGATATACGTTTGTTTCACCTTTTAGATAATTTTTCTTTACTGCATCTTTCGGATTTTTGATAATATTATAAAGAAGCGTGAATTGCATTCCGCCTAAAATCATAAAAAGTATTATAATGAGTCGTATATAGGAGGATGGAAAATGGCCTATATTGTTATTATAGTTTGAAAATCCTCCGGTGGGAAGTGTCGAAAGTGAAGTGATAATAGCGTCAAAAGGATTCATTCCTCCAAGCATAAGCAGCACTATTTCGGCTAATGTGAGCACGAAATAGATTATCCATAAACTTAATGCAGTCTCTTTTATGCGCGGTTTAATTTTTGTTAGTGTAATACCGCTTGATTCTGCGGAAAAAAGCTGAACCCCTGAGGCACCTGAAAATGGAAATATTGCTACTGCGAGAACTATGATACCCATTCCGCCAAGCCATTGAGTGTAACTTCTTAGAAAAAGCAGACCGTGGGACAAATTTGACAGATTATTAATAACAGTTGCTCCGGTTGTCGTAAAACCGCTCATCGCTTCAAAATATGAGTCGACAATATTTGGAAGAACTCCGGAAATTGTAAACGGTAATCCATAGAAAAATGCAGACACTAACCAGATAAGAGTGACAACCAGAAACCCCTCACGATAGCGAAGTTCCTTTTGCTTGTTCCTGAAAATTTTTGCTATTATGTATAGCAATGCGCCCGATCCCAATGTAATACCGATTGATTCGGCCAGTGCAGCAATAGATTCGTGATAAATTAGCGATACCGCGAGAGGAACGGTCTCCAGTGCTCCAAGAAGCATCAGATATACCGATATTATAGAAAGAATAAGTCCGATGTTTAAAAACATTAAAACAACTTGGAGATTTTTGCCAGATTACCAAATGGTGCAAAAAGAATAAGACGGTCGCCCTCAATGAGTATTTCTTTGTCGTCAGGTACAATAACCATATCCCTGCGCAGCAGTAATGCCACCTTACACATAGATGGAAATTTTATATCTTCTATAAGCTGATTGATAACAGGTGATGTACTTTTGACCGTTTCTTCAATCATTCCGATTTTGCTGCCTTTTAGAACGGATACCGAAACAGCTTTTCTGTCCATTATCATATCAAGGATAGCAGCCGATGAGGAGAGTTTCGGGTCTACAATAGATCCCAACCCCAGCTGTTCGGCAATATAGGAGTATTCTTCTGCTGCCGTCACTGTAATACATTTTTTTACGCCCATTCTTTTGGCAAGCACCGATAACAATATATTCATCTCATCATCTTTAGTTGTCGTTATAAGCAGATCGCAGGAAAAAACATCTTCGGTTTTTATAAGCTGCATATCGGAACCGCTGCCGAACATAACAACGGCAGATGGAAATTCCAGAGAAAGCTCATTGCACATTTCGGGATCATTATCTATAATTTTTAGATCAATTCCGTTATCTACGCAATATTTTGCTATATATCTGCCTTTTCTTCCGCCTCCAATAATGGACACAGTGTCTATCCGCTTTGTATTCTCAGCCATATCGTGAAAAATCTCTTCTACCTTATCAGTTGATGCGGCTATCAATACGATATCTCCCGGAATAATTTTACTTTTCGGAGTCGTTATCTCATAGTTGCCCGAATGATAAGATAACGGAATCGAGAAATTTTTATTACTGATTTCCTCAATGGTTTTCATTGCATAAGGATTATTATTTTTTACCCTGGTTCCGATAACAACCGCTTTCTTGTCAAAAAATTCCAATACATTGGTTGCCGGGGCAATTTTTATCAGATCGATAATTCTATCGGCCACGGCCCGATCAATGTCGATAATTCTGTTGATATGAAGCAGTTTCATCAGCGCTTCATTTTGATAGAATTCCTGATTTTTCAGTCTTATCAATCTTTTTTTTATATCAAGTGTTGTGTTTGCTACTGCCGTTGCCGTAATGTTGGTAATATCGTCGCGCGTAGCTACTACGAGTATATCAATAGTTTTTGAGTTTATTTTAGACAGCAATTCCGATGAGGTTCCGTCACCGGTAATTCCATTTATATCTAATATATCACTCAATCTTTTTATTTTTGCTTCACTCGCATCGACAATCGTCACATCGCAATTTGATTTTACGGCTAAATCCGCAATAGCAGATCCTACCCGACCTGCTCCAATAATTAAAACGTGCATATTAACCCCTGAGGCTTTCGATTGCCTCTTTGTAATCGTCACTGGAAAAAATAAAACTTCCTGCCACTAAAATATCAACGCCTGCTGAATTTAATTCTCCGGCATTGCTGCAGTTAACTCCTCCGTCAACCTCTATCATATAAGAAAGTCGGCTTTTTTTTCTAATTTCATCTAATCGTCTGATTTTCTTTATTTGGTTTGATATAAATTTCTGTCCTCCAAATCCGGGATTGACACTCATTACAAGAACGATATCAACTTTTTCAAGCAGATATTCCAAACTCTTTTCTGCTGTAGCAGGACAAAGAGATAACCCGGATTTTATGCCGAGACTATTAATTTTTTCAATTATACGATCAAGATGGGGCGTTGCCTCCTGATGAATCGTTATATATGATGCTCCTGCGTCATAAAACGGAACTATCCATTTTTCAGGATCAGTTACCATAAGATGCAGATCAAGCGGCAATGAAGCTGTTTTTTTGACAGCTCTTACAAAATCAGGCCCGACAGTCAGGTTGGGAACAAAATGACCATCCATAATATCTATATGGATCAGGTCGGCGCCTCCAAGCTCTATTTTTTTGATTTCTGATTTTATATCAGAGAAGTCTGCAGATAAAAGAGAGGGTGAAATAAGCATGTTAATCTCCGAAATGCAGGAAACCGGGATTTGTTATGTCTATGGGCTTTTGCTTGAATAAAATCCTGATTCCGCTTTTATCCGTAATCCTGCCTATGACACGAACGTCCGGGGCAGCAGCTTTCATTTTTCTAATCATTTTTTCTCTGTTCCTGTTAATTGTAAAAAGTAACTTATAATCTTCTCCTCCTGTCAGCGCATAGCCGATAAGTTTATTATCAAATGCATATCCCGCAAGCGGATGACACTCCAGCAGTTTATCTGCTTCTACAATTATACCGCAACCGGAGCTTTTTGCTAATCTGAAACCGTCTTGATAGATTCCATCAGATAGATCAATCATAGCTGTTGCAAGATTAAGCTCCTGCAATTTAAGTGCAAGCGCAGCTTCCGGTTCAGGAGTAAGTAGAAATTTTGTAAATTTACTTTTTTTGCCGGATTGCAGCATATCAAGCCCGTATGCTGCAAGACCGGTAAAACCCGATACGCAGAGCAGATCTCCCGCTTTTGCCCCGCTTCTCAGGATTGCTTTTTTGTGCGGCACTGTGCCGATAGCGGTAATTGCAACTGTTGTTGCGGTCGATCTTGTTGTGTCTCCTCCGCTCAATTTCAGATCAAATTTAGTGCATATATCTGAAAGTCCCGATAGAAATCGATCAACCCATTTTTCATCAAGTGTTTTTAGTGCGATATCTAAAAAAAGAAATAACGCTCTTCCTCCCATTGCCGCAATA
This sequence comes from uncultured Hippea sp., assembly GCA_913009315.1. GTDB lineage: Bacteria > Campylobacterota_A > Desulfurellia > JAADFJ01 > JAADFJ01 > JAADFJ01. The sequence goes on along the minus strand of CAJVZA010000011.1, from coordinate 11,125 downwards.
TCGCTTATATTGACGGCTGCAATTTTCCAGCCCAATGAATAAGGATCCATCCATTTGCCGAAATGAACCGATTCCGTCATAAGATCGGTTGTGACAAGGAAGTCATGCTTATCTCTCTCAATTACAAAACAATCATCCCCAATTGCCGGATCAAACTTTGATCTCAGAAGATCAATGAATTGATTTTCATTCATTTTTTAAGTTCTTTCAAAAAGCGCTTTATCCTTGCTTCGTATCCCTCTTCCGATGCTTCGTAAAAATTTATATCAACCGGTGAATATCTGTTTTTTACATAATGTCTCGGGTAGTTGTGAGGATAACGATAATTTCCGGCTTCTTTCGGCGGATTTTGCCGCAATGAGCCCGGAACTTCAACTGCACCTTCTGCCTCGATAAATGCCTTTGCTTTGCCCAGCGCCTTATATGAGCTGTTTGATTTTGGTGACGTTGCAAGAAATATGGTTGCATAAGCTAAAGCAATCTCGGCTTCGGGCATTCCAACTGCCTTAACGATGCCATAGCAGGATTCGGCGACCGGCGATGCCAATGCGTTTGCCATTGCTATATCCTCAACCGATAGGATCATTAAACGTCTCGCGATAAAAAGAGGATCTTCTCCACCTCTCAACATCTTTGCAAGCCACAAAAGAGCACTGTCCGGATCCGTTCCTCTTACGCTTTTTATAAATGCGCTTATAGTATCGTAATGTCCCTCCTTTCTGTCATAGTCGGCTGTTTCTTCTGTGACAATATCATCTACTGTGATTTTAGAAGTAAGGGCAATTTCGGAAGCGGCATTTATCCTGTTTAAAAGTCTTCTGGCATCTCCGCCGGAAATTTTTATAAGCAGATCTTTGGCATCAGGCAGGATAGTACTGTTTAAAAATTTTTCAGCCTTATCTATAAGTTTGAACATAGCATTCTTATTGAGTTTAACAAATTTTATCAGCATACTTCTCGAGCGAAAAGCAGGAGCAAGGGAATAAAATGGATTTTCCGTGGATACACCGATTACTATCAGATTTTTGTCCATTTCTTCAAGAAAAAGTTCTAATTTGGGTCGGGTTGCGCGGTGAATCTCATCTATAAAAACGATTGAACGTCTGCCTTCTTTATCGTAAATATCTTCGGCAATCCTGAGCGTTTTTCTTATTTTATCCGTTGTGAAATCGGTAGCGGCATTAAGACCGGCAAACGGAAGGCTGAATTTGTCTGCAATAATTCTTGCAAAACTTGTTTTGCCGACTCCGGATGGTCCTGTTATAACAACGGAAGGGATGCTGCCTGATTCAATCAGACGGGAAAGCGGCTTATCCCGCCCTAAAATATGTTCCTGTCCCAGCAATTCATCAAGGTTTTTTGGAGCAAGTGCCGATATAAGCTGTTTATCCATCCACTATGTATATTTTGAGTAAAGGGAATTCTTTTTTTAATTTGTCTATATATTCGTCTATACTGTTGCCGATTAGAAATTTTTCAATAGGCCCTCTTTCTAACCTGGGCACCACAAAAATTGATTTATCATCGCGTTTTATCATTTTCCTCAGTTCGTCAAGAAGATCTCCACCCACTATTTTTGAAGAGTATTTTACTCCTGAATTTTCGGCTTTATCTTTAAACTGACTGATAAGCGTTTTGCCGATATTTTCTATTCCTCTGGATGTTATATCATCGGAACTGATTCCAAAATTACCCGAAAGTATGTCGTCGGTGTCCGAAGAGAATAAAAATATTAATTTCATAGAGTTCTCTTTTGCAATCCCGATTGCCTTTTCTACCGCTTTCTCACCTATTTTACCGCCTTTCACGATACAAATGACGATTTGATTATCCATAAATTATCCTCCTATTAAAAGCCAGACGGTTGCAATAATGATACTGACTATCATAACCGGCATTCCAACTTTAAAAAACTCGATGAATCTTAGCGGATATCCCGCCTTTTCTGCGAGACCCGCAGTCACAACATTCGCACTTGCTCCAATCAGCGTTCCGTTTCCGCCAAGGCATGCACCCAGCGAGAGCGCCCACCACAAGATGGCACCGTTTGCGCCCGGAATCGTTTCTGCCAAATATGCCACCACCGGAAGCATTGTAGCAGTAAAAGGAATATTATCTATGATTGCCGAGGCAAATGCCGATACCCATATAATCAGTATTATTGCTGCCACCCTGCTTGTTCCGGCAAGCTGTTTTACCATATCTGCCAGCAGTTGGATAATACCTGTTTGCTCCGCTGCCCCAACAACGATAAACAACATCATAAAAAAGATAAGCGTTGGCCATTCTACTTCCTTTTCCAGAATCTCCACGACATCGGCGCCTGAAATGACAAGAAGTATTGTGGCACCAAGCAGAGCGGCGATTGACGGTTCCATATGAAGAGCGCCGTGAGTAATAAAAAGCAGAACCACAAATCCCAAAACCCACAACGATTTTTTCAACAGTTTCATATCTGTTATTTTGTATTCTCTTTTTAGTTTTGCCAGAAGTTCATCTACATTTCCAATTGCCGCTTTCTTATATTCTTTGCCGTAAACCAGCTTCATAATCAGAATAGTCGCTATAGTTATTATTACTATAACAGGTGTAAGATTTATCAGGAATTGGTTGAATGTAAGGTGAGCATACGAGCCTATCAATATGTTTGGGGGATCACCAATCAGGGTTGCGGTTCCTCCTGCATTTGATGCCATAACCTCAGGAATAAGCAGACTAAAAGGATTGATTTTCAGAACAAGCGCAATTTCAATAGAGACAGGAGTCAAGAGCAGCATAGTTGTTACATTATCCAAAAATGCACTGGTAATAGCCGTGACGATCATAAGAATTGCGGCAAGACGAAAAACTTTACCTTTGGACATTTTGTATGAAATATATGTCAACCACTGAAAAACCCCTGTCTTTTTCATTATGCCTACTATAATCATCATTCCCATCAAAAGGAAAATAACATTCAGGTCTATCGCTTTCATCGCTTCATCAAAAGAGATAATAAAGTAATTGGGGTTGAGTGCACCTAGGGTATATGAAAGAAAAAGAGCCAGTACCGCGCCAATTGTTGCCGCCAGAGTTCTGTGAAATATCTCAAAGGTTATGAGTACATACATTATAATCAATATTGCAAGTGCAATCCAGAAAGCGGGACCGGCTGTTCTAACAAGGGATGTATTTTTAAATGCGCTGTAGAGGTTGCCTTCATTGTAGAATTTATCTATGCTGATACTCTGCTTTTTGTAGCTTGCTTTATAAAATGAAAGTTTTATAGATGCCGGCAATGCAGGAAGATTATCAATTCTCATCTCATAAAAACCGGAATCGGTGCTTGTCGTTTTCGCAATTTTTTTCCCGCCTGAAAAAGCAGTTATTTCGACACTTCCTATCGGTGTGTTGTGAGCGTTCACGATTTTACCGTTTATCTGTATAGGCAGAGAGAGAGCGGACGAGGTTGATGATAATATTAAAAAAAGATAAAAGACCGAAGCAATGATAATCAGCTTTTTCATAAAATTCTCCTTAAATCTTAGCTTTTCTTTAATTGTCGCAAGCGTGCAACCGGTTGCCTTAACGAAGGTTTTTTATGGCAGAAATATGAGTATACGATCAATCGAGTTATTAAACATACTTCAATATATTCATTTTATTTTCTGCTGTGCAACTCAAAGAATTCTAATCGGTTGTTTTTTTATGTCAACATTGCAAGTGTAACAGCAATCTTAATGTATCACGGAATCTTACCTGTGATAGAATTGCTTCACCTGACTGTGTTAGTACCTGTGCGTGTCCGCCTGTGCGTCGCACGCAGACAGATCACTGTTTTTTTACGATAACAACAAGAAAGAATAATGCTGCAATAATTTCCCCCCTCCGTCATTGCGAGCGAAGCGAAGCAATCTCAGCTTCTTTAGTGTATCACAGGTATCCTGCCTGTGTTCTCTTTTCTTCTGTTCCGCATTTGAGAAAAGATGTTAAGAAAACTTCAGGCTTCAAAGACTTTGCCATAGACATTGTTGCAGCTTCCTTGACATAAGCCTTGCTATGTCTGCGTTGCTGCGCCTTGCCTATGACAAAGTCGTATTAACCTCAATTCCAGCCGACTCATAACGAGGCAGGCGAATTTGGACTCTCAATTTGAAACGCTTAGAATTAATAGAGTTGCCCTATAGAAAACCTCATAAAAAGCTGTGAATTTGCTTATTGTGCAGTGGTCTCACAATGTTCCATATTAAAGTCAAGCTGTTTTTCAACAAAATCAGTGGAAACACAAGCGGGTCAGGACTTTACTCTTTTCAGAAAATTTATCTATAAATTGTTAAAAAAATGAAAAATTAGGATACTATAAGTGATAAATTTTTATTAAAACCCCTTTCAAAAATATCTCAATACTTCTCAAAAAAATAACTAAACTTATCATCTATCCTTTTGTTTCCACCTACGAGGTGGAAACAGGAACATCGTTAGGTGTTTCGGGAATAGAGGTTAATAAGGAAGCATTAAGTTTTTAAAAAATCCCGGATAAGATGTTTTTATCGATTCTATGTCTGAAACCTTTAGAGCCGTTTCAAAAACAGATCCTAAGATAATAAAGCTCATAGCGATTCTATGGTCAAATTTTGTGATGATGTCGGCACTCTTGATCTTTTCAGATCCTTCGATTTCAAATCCGTCAGCATATTCGGTGCATTTGACGCCTATTGCAGTAAGATTTTTCACAATAAGGTCTATGCGGTCGGATTCTTTGTACCTGAGTTCTCCTGCTCCTTTGATAACCGTTTTTCCTTCAATCGATGCTGCAATCGCTGCGATTATGGGAATCTCATCAATTGCGCTGACTACCAGCTCTTGAGGGATTGCAGCGCCTCTCATCTCTTTTTTTTGATATGCAACATGAATATCTGCTGCGGGTTCAAGCCCAAAAGACGTCTGTTTCATCAGATCAATTTTTGCTCCGAAAAGTTTCAGCACATTCAGCATTCCGGTTCTTGTCGGGTTTATACCGACATCTTTTAATATTATATCCGAATCTTTTTTTAACAGTGCGTAGGCGATCAGAAATGCTGCCGATGAAAAATCTGCCGGAATCATGATTTCAAGTTTGCTGTCTATTTCCGATCCCGAAATCTCTATTCTGCTGCCGTATATATTGATGTCGGCTCCGCTTTGAATCAAAAGTCTTTCGGTATGATCTCTTGAATGTTTGGGATCTTCTATAATGGTTTTGCCTTCACAGGCAAGCGCTGCAAGCATTATTGCAGATTTAACCTGAGCTGATCCGATGTCATTTACATATTTTATACCTTTGAGTTTATTTCCAATCACCGCGGCCGGTAGGTAACCGTCTTTTCTTGAATATATAGCTGCACCCATTCTGCAAAGCGGTTCAATGATTCTCTTCATGGGTCTGGTGCGCAGTGAGCTGTCACCTGTGACAATTGAAACCATCGGTCTGGACGATAGCAAGCCTATCGATAGTCTTGCGCCGGTTCCGGAGTTGCCGAAATCAAGAATGTCGTTCGGTTCTTTGATCTGTCCTCCGGATACAAAAAGAGTATCGTCGACATGCTCAATTTTTGCTCCAAGCATTGCACAGTTTCTCATTGTGCGGCTTACATCATCGGCATCAAGCAGCCGTCTGATAATTGTTTTTCCATGATTTAAGAGTCCGAACATAAGCGCTCTGTGACTAATTGATTTGTCTGATGCTGTTCTGATTCTTCCCGTTAACGGTTTTGATTTTCCTGTTATATACTTCATAATATTATATCACATAAAAGACTTCGTGTCTGTTAATCTTATTGTTACATCTTTTTGTATGGTCAGGATGCCTTTTTTTATATTTATAAGAGCGCCTATTCCTCTGCCTGTAATTTTGTTTCCCGTTATGCTTATCTTTTGCGGGGCATATAGGGTTCTTGTTTTAGCATTATATCTTAGATATTCGGTTGATATAATATAACCATCGCTTGTTTTTATTTTTATATGCCCGGTTGCCTCCATATTTCCATTTTTGCGATAAACAGCTCTTGCGGATTTCATCCGGTATTTTCGTTTTTGTGAAAAGTAAATCACAGAAGGCTTGATCATAATATAGCGATCACCTTTCATTCTGACTATCGGAGCATCAATGGTATAAAGCAGTTTTCCGTCTTTCATCTTTTTATATCTGAAATTCTTTATAATGTTTTCCGTGAAATCGGGTGTACCGGTAATTATCATGCCGGCTTCTTTTTCTAAAGACGAGACAACAATTGATATCCCTGCCAATATAAGTATGGCAAATATAGAGTACTTATAGATTTTTATTCTAAGTAATCGCTTAGAACTTTTTGCCATTGACCGTTTTTTTTGAGGATAGCAATTATTATTTCCCTTAGTGCTCCTCTTCCGCCATTATAGTTAGAAACAAAATCAACATACTCTTTTACCTCTTCTGCCGCATCTGCAGGGCATGCAGAGAATCCTACCTTTCTCAAAACAGGAATGTCAATGACATCGTCTCCTATATAGGCGGTTTGATTCCAGGATAGATCATATTTTTTTATAATTATTTCGGCTTGCGGCAGTTTCTTGTGGCAGTCTTGATAGAGCTCGGTTATACCCAGCTCGTTCATTCTGTAAAAATTTGCCTTGCTTGACCTTCCTGAGATGGCTCCTACAATCAATCCGGCCTTTTGCGCCATCTTTATCATATGCCCGTCTTTAACATCAAAAAATGCAGTCAATTCGCCTTTTTCCGATAACACAATTCTGCCATCGGTCAGCACTCCGTCAATATCCGTGAGAATCATCTTTATCATTTACAGGATACCTGCCGCAAGAATATCATGCATATGAATTATACCTATGGGACGATTCATATCATCTATTATTACGACACTTGTAATTCTATGTTTTTCCATAACATTTGCCGCTTTTATAGCCAGCTCGTTTTTGCCGATGATTTTTGGTGATGCAGTCAATATCTCGCCTGCCTTAAGCGTAGAAAGGCGGTTTATATTTTTTTCGATTGCTCTTCTTATGTCTCCGTCGGTTATGATGCCGGTTAACGATCCGGTTTCGTCCACAACTGTTGTTACACCAAGCCGTTTCGATGATATTTCATATATAAGATCGTTCATATTTGTATCTGTTTTTACGACCGGAAGTTCCTCTTCCGTATGCATAAGATCGTAAACTCTGTAAATCAATTGCCTGCCGAGAGTCCCGGATGGATGAAACGATGAAAAATCGTCTTTGCTGAAACCTCGTTTTTCAATCAATGCAGCAGCGAGAGCATCACCTATAACGAGTGATACTGTAGTTGAGGCAGTAGGAGTAATTCCCAGAGGGCAGGCTTCTTTTGCGACTGAACCGTCAAGAACAATATCTGCCTGCTTTGCAAGTTGTGAATTTTTGCTGCCGACTATTGCGATGAGTGTATTTCCGAATCGTTTTATGGCAGGCATAATTGTTATGAGTTCGTCGGTATTGCCGCTTTTTGAGAGCGCAATGACAAGATCGCCCCTCATAAGAATGCCGAGATCTCCATGGGCTGCATCTGATGGGTGCAGAAAAACCGACGGAGTTCCTGTACTTGAAAATGTGGCGGCTATTTTCTTTCCGATTAAGCCTGATTTTCCAACGCCGGTTACCACCACCTTTCCCTTTGTTTCAAAAATTGCATCAACTGCCGCTTCGAATTTTTCATCTACCCTTTCAACGAGGCTCATCACCGCCTGAGCCTCAATCTTTATCGCCTCTTTTGCCAGCTGCTTTATGTCTTTCATTTCACAATATGCAGAGGCATTTTGCTTTTAAAGCAGTCAACTATTGCCGTTGCCGCCATTTCCGCCATTCTGTCTCTCGTTTTTACGGTAGAGCTTCCAAGATGCGGAAGAAGCACTACATTGTCCATTTCTAAAAGTTCTTTTGTGATTTTCGGTTCATATTCATATACATCAAGTCCGGCTCCGGCAACCTTTCCGGAGATAAGCGCATTCGCCAGCTCTTTTTCATCTATTATGGCTCCTCTGCCGGTATTTATAATAATTGCGCCGTTTTTTATTCTGCTTAGTCTTTCTTTATTCAAAAGATGATGACTTTCTGCGTTAAGCGGGGCGTTGATACTTACAAAATCGGAAATAGCCAGCAGATCATCAATGGGCAAAAACTTTGCCCCGTACTCAACTTCAGCCTTTTCATTTCGTTTTCTCTGGCTGTAGAATATTTTCATCGAAAAGCCTTTTGCGCGTTTGGCAACTGCTTGTCCTATTCTGCCAAATCCTATGATGCCCAGATTGGCTCCGCTCACTTCTTTGCCGAGCATAAGAAGAGGTTCCCAACCCTCAAATTTTCCGCTTTTGACAAACTTGTCGCCTTCTATCAGTCTTCTTGCAGCCGCAAGCATAAGTGAGAATGCCAGCTCTGCAGTAGCTTCAGTCAGCACATCAGGCGTATTTGTGACAATGATATTATTTGCTTCGGCAGCTTTCAGATCAATATTATCGTATCCTACTGCATAATTACTGATAATTTTGAGCCGTTTTGCCCTTTTTATCATCGGTTCATCGAATTTGTCTGAAAGCATACTCAGAACGCCGTCATATTGGTCAATTATTTCGAACAGTTCCTCGTAACCTAAACTTTTGTCGCCGGCTATATCAAGTTCATGTTCAGCACTTAAAATCGCTATTCCCTTTTTTGGAATTCGTCTTGTCATGAGAATTTTTGCCATAAGATCCTTCTATATGGGTGAAATAAGCCCGAGTTTAAGCGTTTCAGTATCAAGAGACACCCAGCTTGCACTATTGGTCAAATAGCCGCATAGCTCTCCCGGGTTTATTATCGCTCCGCGTTCGGTTTTTATTATTTCCGAGTAATGGGTGTGGCCATAGCATACATAATCAAATTGCTTAGATAATTTTTTAAGCGCAAACGGTTCATGCATGAGAAGAAACGATTTTCCGTCAAGAACTATTTCTACCGGTCCTTTTTTTAATTTTCCTTCTGCAGTTTCATTAAGTCTTATCGCTTCTCCATCATTATTTCCCATAATACCTATAAAGTTCTTTAACTCTGCAAACGGTTGTATAGCAAATGGGGCAACGAAATCGCCAAGATGAATTACATAGTCCATTTCCCGATCGATCACCGATTTAATCAGCTGTTTTATATTTGCCATATTATCATGCGAATCGGAGCAGAGCGCTATTTTCATATTTCCTCTATTATTGCATCACCCATTTGGATTGTGTCGACCTTTTTATTGCCATTTTTAAATATATCCGGAGTTCGATATCCTTTTTCCAGCGTCTTATCTACCGCATTCTCAATGGCGTTTGCTTCCGCTTCCAGGCCTAATCCGTATCTAAGCATCATCGCAGTGGTAACAATCTGGGCAACAGGGTTTGCTATTGCTTTTCCTGCTATGTCCGGAGCTGAACCATGAACAGGCTCAAACATTCCAACATTACCCCCGATTGCGGCTGAGGGCAGCATTCCAAGTGAACCTGTGATCATAGAAGCCTCGTCAGAGAGTATATCTCCAAAAATGTTTCCTGCCAGAATTACATCAAACTGTGACGGATTTCTTACAAGCTGCATTGCGGCATTGTCGACATACATAAAATCAAGAGCTACATCAGGGTAATCTTTGTGAACCTCGCTTACTACATCCCGCCACAAAGTTGAAACATCAAGGACATTCGCCTTGTCTATGCTTGTGATTTTTTTTCTTCTTTTCTGCGCAAAGCTGAACGCAACCTTTGCGATTCGTTCAATCTCATAATCTTTATACGACATAGTGTTGAACCCTTTTCTGACTCCATCGGGTAGTTTTACAACACCTCTCGGTTCTCCAAAATAGATTCCGCTGACGAGTTCTCTGACAATTACTATATCAATGCCGCTTATTACCTCGGCTTTTAGTGTTGAGAAGGTCTCCATTGCGGGAAAGACTTTTATGGGGCGAATGTTTGCATATCCCGAAATAGCCTTTCTTATTTCGAGAAGGCCGGCCTCCGGGCGCATATTCTGAGGAAGGTTGTCCCATTTTTCTCCTCCAACCGCTGAAAAAAGCAGCGCATCGGTTGATAAAACTGTTGCTATCGTATCGGCGGTTATTGGTTTGCCGAATTTGTCAATCGAGCATCCGCCTATGTAAACGGTTTCGTAGTTAAATTTGTGCGAGTATTTTTTTGCAATTTTTTCGAGTACGCGAAGAGCTTGCTCCATAATTTCAGGACCGATGCCGTCTCCCGGCATCACAGAGATATTGAATTCAGGCATTTTTCTCTTCCAGTCTTTTTGCGTAGTTCATAAGTCCGCCCACTTCAACAAGTTCCTGTATAAAATCCGGAAGACTGCCTATTTTCCACTTTCCGCCTGTTGTCGAGTCATAAATCTCTCCCTTTTCGGTATCAACGGTTACAGTATCGAATTGATCTATTTTGTCGGCTGCGTCCGATTCTATAATCAAAAGGCCCATATTGAACGAATTTCTAAAAAAAATTCTGGCAAAACTTTTTGCAATAACGCATTTGACACCAGCAGCTTTAATGGCGATGGGAGCGTGTTCTCTGCTTGATCCGCAGCCAAAGTTTTCACCGGCGACAATTATGTCTCCGGCCTTGACCTTGTCGGAAAATTGACTGTCAATATCTTCCATAACATGAGATGCAAGAATTTTCGGGTCAGAGCTGTTAAGATATCTGGCCGGAATAATGACATCCGTATCAACATTATTGCCAAATTTCCATACTTTTCCACTGAACTTCATATATCCTCCAACCTACTCTATTTTTGCTGTTATTATAGCAGATAAGAACCAATAAACAATCTTCCTTCTATGTAATTCCCCCTGATCGTTTTCCTGCCCGCAGTGACAGAAGGAAAAAGTCATTGCCTTAAAATTTCTCCTCCGTCATTGCGAGCGAAGCGCAGCAATCTCAGTTTCTTCAGTGTATCACAGGCATCCTGCCTGTGGCAAGATGTGAATGTCGGCGAAGCAGTCCCATGTGCCTGTTTCCACCTCGTAGGTGGAAACAGAGGCCGCTGCGAGCGAAGCGCAGCAATCTCAGTTTCTTTAATGTATCACAGGCATCCTGCCTGTGTTCTCTTTCTTTTGTCATACATATGACTTTCAGAG
>CAJVZA010000010.1 GCA_913009315.1 uncultured Hippea sp. | reverse complement strand
TTTTGGAGAAAGTAGAATGATCGGGTACCTTATCATCTAAACTTAAACCTGTAAACCATCTGTATCCCAGATGCATACTTACCTCTTCGCATAGTCTTCTTTCCGAGGTAATGCCATACAGATAACCCACAAGAAGCATTCTCAGCAGAACCTCCGGATCTACAGATGGTCTGCCTGTATTGCTGTATAGATGCTTTGTCTGTTTGCGTATGAAAGAGAGATCAATATATTTATTGATCAATCGCAGGATATGATTCTCCGGTATCATATCTCCTATATTGATATAGTAAAACAGAGGAGATTGTTTTGTCTTTTTTCCCATCATTGTAAGATAACTCCTTAAAGATAATAATAACGGTTTCATAACTGAAACCGTTATTATTATACCACTTTAAGTGATTAAATACAATAGAATAGGAGTTTTTCAACAGCCTCTAAAGACACGACCCCGAGATAGCGAGATAGAATTTTTTTTGACAAATCGGTTTAAATCTGCAACTATAAAGACAATATGAAACAGAAATTCGTTTGTGTGGAGTGCGGTTACAAGACACCTAAATGGTTTGGAAAATGCATCTCATGCGGTTCGTACGGTACTATTGAAGAAATCAATGAGAAAAAGACAGTCAAAATCGATGTTTCCGTAAATATGCAGCCTATTTCAGAAATTACCGTTAGTGATCAGGTTCGCATAAAAACAGGTGAAAACTCTATTGATGAAGTTTTTGGCGGAGGAATTGTCCCCGGATCGCTTTCTCTTGTGGCGGGAGCTCCGGGAATTGGAAAGTCTACCATGCTTCTCCAGATAGCAAAATCTATTGCCGATGGCGGGAAAGTTATCTATTTCAGCGCGGAAGAATCTTTGGGACAGATTAAGCTGAGAGCAGATAGATTGAACATAGACGAGAATAATCTAATTATTTCAGATGCACATGATACCGATTATATCGCATCGGTTATCGAATCAAAAAGGCCTCTTGCTGCAATAGTTGATTCCATCCAGACTGTTTCAAGTGCCAATATCTCTGCTGTAACCGGATCAGTTAATCAGCTGCGGTATAGCACGAACCGGTTTCTGGAAACGGCAAAAAAGAACAATATACCTGTTATGATTGTAGGTCATGTGACCAAAGGCGGTCTTATTGCCGGACCAAAGCTGCTTGAACATATGGTTGATGCCGTTTTGATTGTAGAAGAAACGGGCGGATATAAAATTTTAAGAGCGATTAAAAACAGATTCGGAGCAATCGATCAGACGGCAATAATGCAGATGACGGAAAATGGCCTGATTGTGCTCGATTCTCCCGAAGGAATATTCCTGGGCGATGCCATTGATGCGCCCGGAATTGCAAGAAGCATAACAATCAAAGGCAATCAGCCGCTGGCAATAGAGATTGAATCACTTGTTTCACCTTATGGAATAGGTAAAAGCACAGCAATCGGGTTTGACACCAACAGACTGATTATGTTGTCAGCCATTATCGAAAAACAGCTGAAAATGAAAATTTTAGGTAATGATCTCTATCTAAATATTACGGGCGGCGTTTCCGTTGATGAGACTGCGGTTGATCTTGCAGTATGTGCTTCAATTATCTCAGCAATACGAAATGAGCCCATTAATATGAATTATGCTTTTATTGGAGAGGTCGGATTGGCCGGAGAGGTAAGACTGGTAAAATCGATGGAACGAAGAATAGCATCAGCGGCAAGACTTGGTTTTACTGATATTTTCGTACCTCAGGCAAATCTGAAAACGGATGTTTTTTTGCATAAAATAAAATTTTTAGATGAGCTCGCGGGTTATATATAAAATCTTATCTCTTTGATTTTTATTTCCTGCAGCCCGTTGAGTTTGGCTAATATTTTTTCCTTTATCATCGAGAGTTCCTGAGCCCATATACCATCTTTACATTTTATATATAGTATGCCGTTTTCAAACCTTTTTGGTGATGAACAGCTACTCATAGGCGATCCTATCGTTTTCCACGAATCTGCAATTCTCTTGAAATCCCAAACTTTTTTTATCTGAGGAGTTTTGCTTAAATCATCTAAAATTGCCGATATATGTATTAGTTCTGCCATATTCCGGAGATCATATTTCCACAAAACGGGCATTTGCCGTTCTGCAGCATATTATTGACATTGCTTCCAATGTGCCCGTTTCGTTTAATAACTACTCTGCCGCATATCGGACAATATGTCGATTCATGCGGACTGTCATTCAGATTTCCAACATAAACATTCTTGAGTCCTTCTTCTTTGGCTATGCGGTAGCCTCTCAACATTGTTTCAATGGGCGTAGGAGGTCTGTTTGTCAGCTTGTAAGTAGGGAAAAAGGCTGATAAGTGCCACGGTATCAAAGGATCAATGCCTGCTATAAATTGTGCAATTGATCGAATTTCTTCATCTGAATCATTTTCTTCGGGTATAAGAAGTGTCGTAAGTTCAATCCAGAGTCCTTTGCCGTACGCATATTTAATGCAATCCAGCACCGGAGCAAGCCGCGCCTTACATAATTTTTGATAAAACTTATCGGAAAATGATTTTAGATCAATATTGAGAGCGTCCAGATAAGGATTTATTGTATCGATTGCCAGATGGGTTTCATATCCGCTTGTGACAAAAATATTTTTTAGGCCGTTTTTTTTAGCAGCTACAGCACAATCATAAGCATATTCAAAAAAAACAACCGGTTCATTGTATGTATAGGCAATTGATTTTGCTCCATAAGTCTTTGCTAATCGAACAACTTCATCGGGCAAAACCTTTTTTCCGAACACAGCGCCTTTTTGATCTTTTGAAAATTGCGACATTTCATAATTTTGACAGAAGGAGCATGCAAAATTACAGCCTACGGTTCCTATTGAAAGAGCTGTTGATCCGGGCAAAAAATGGAAAAGAGGCTTTTTTTCAATCGGGTCAAGGTTAAGGGCTGCTGCGTTTGCATATACCGTCAGCTTTAATGTGCCGTTTTCGACCTTCCGAACTCCGCAGATTCCGTATTCATTTTCCTGCAATCTGCACAAATGGGAGCATGCCTGGCACAATATTTTGCTGCCGACCTTTTTGGATAGCCATGCATCGCTAATCATACAAACCTCCTTGTACTTTATCTATACGGCGCACCTTTATTAATCCGTAAAGCTCATTCCGGCAATGCCATACTGCATGCAATTTGTATATTACCGGCTATTCGAACTCTCAACCGAATGTCTCGATTATAATATAGCCGCCTTAATAATAAACTATTATGCAGCAGAAGCAATTCTCAGCTTATTTTGATCCGGCAGCTTTTTGATGCCGCATTTTATAGACAATATCTAACTTAAAAGTTATAATGGCAGCTGCAGTTGGTTTTACCGAGGCACAGGAAACACGGAGGTAGTATGGATTTCAATCAAATTTCTGAACGTATGATTAGGGCAATAAAGCTTGATGATAGATTATTCGAAGAGGTTGAGCATGATGAGAGTGCTACACTTCAGGCTGCACTCGTTGTGGTGATATCAAGTGTTGCTGCCGGAGTCGGCACTATGCACAAGGCCGGGATAGCCGGGGTATTTCTCAGTACGGCAGTTGCTCTTGCGGCATGGTATATCTGGGCGTATGTGGTTTATTTTATAGGTGTAAAACTTATGCCGGAGCCCAACACCGAATCTAATCCCGGTGAACTGCTCAGAACAATAGGTTTCTCTTCGGCACCGGGTATTTTTCGGCTTTTCGGCTTTTTGCCGCAAATTGGCAATCTTATAGTTTTAATTTCATCCATATGGATGATTGTAGCTATGATAAAGGCGGTAAAATCAGCACTTGATTATACAAATATTATGAGAGCTGTAGGAGTTGTTTTGGTTGGCTGGTTTGCTCAGCTTGCAGTTGTTATCCTCATAGCTGCAATATTCGGATTGTTTAGATAGATGTATGCTGCGATAGATTATATTGTATTTTCGGTCGCAGCAGTAATTTTATTCTGGCTGCTGTATCTAATTAAACATTCCGGCGACAGCCTAAGAAATGATATTAAAGTGCTTACAGAAAAATTTGATACCATCGAAAAAGATAATCTTAGATTTGAGAAGCTTATCAGAGAAGAGTTTTCTTCCTCAAGAATAGAACACTCTAAAAGTTCGAAAGAAAGCAGAGAAGAGTTTTCCAAATCGCTTAAAGAGTTTGGAGAATTTACCCTTAAAAGGATGAGCGAGATAGCCGGAATGCAGAAAAATCAGCTTGAAACTTTTTCAAATCAACTGTCTCAGCTAACAAATATGAATGAGAAAAAGTTTAATAATATTTCAGCAATAATTCAGTCGCGTCTTGATGCAATAATGGATGGTAATGAAAAAAAACTTGAGCAGATGCGTATGACGGTTGATCAAAAACTCGAGAAAACGTTAACTGAACGGATCGGATTCTCATTCAAGATGGTAAGCGAGCGTTTGGAGCAGGTTTACAAAGGATTAGGAGAGATGCAGCATCTGGCAAACGGAGTAGGTGATTTAAAACGTGTATTGTCAAATGTCAAAACACGCGGTGTTATGGGAGAATATCAGCTTGCAAACATATTGGAGCAGATTCTAACTCCAGCTCAATATGAAAAAAACGTTGCAACGAAAAAAGAGAGCAGGGCGTTTGTTGAATATGCTGTTAAGCTGCCCGGCAAAGATGACGGAGATGTGGTCTGGCTGCCGATTGATTCAAAATTTCAAATTGAAATATATCAGCGATTGCTGGATGCATACGAAGAAGCAGATAAGATAAAAATTGAGAATTTCAGAAATCAGCTGTCAAGGGATATCAAATTATTTGCAAAAGAGATTCAGGATAAATATATTGATCCCCCGAATACAACCGATTTCTCAATTATGTTTTTACCGATTGAAGGCCTTTATGCTGAGATTTTGAGAAACACAGGACTTTTTGAAGTGCTTCAGACAAAATATAGAGTGATCGTGGCCGGTCCAACTACAATTTCAGCTATTCTATCCAGTCTTCAAATGGGCTTCAGGACTTTATCAATTGAAAAAAGATCAAGTAATGTATGGAAAATTCTGAGCGGAGTAAAGGCAGAATTTACCAAATTCGGACTTATTTTGCAGAAAACGCAGAAAAAAATTCAGGAAGCTTCTAACACGATCAATGATGCCGAGGTTCGCAGCAGAGCAATTAGCCGCAAATTGAGAAATGTAGAGGAAATTCCGGATTTAACAAAAGAAACAGAGCAAATAGCTGATTAAGTAAGATACTCATATAATTCAAATACCTCGTATTTTTTTGTAGATACAAAAAACTTCCTGTTTAAAAGTCGGGAATTTCTCTGTTCCCGGACCTATTTCCGTGCGACTTCAGCATACCGTGAGACCGCTGTGAGACCGCTGTGAGACCACTGCACAATAAACAAATTTACGGCGTGCAGTGGTCTCTTTATTGACAAACAGAGTCCGGAACATAGATTTCGATATATATCGCTCTTTCTTTTGATTCTGCGGATACGCTCTTATTGCGCAGCGGTCTCATTATATTCGGTATTGAGAGAAAATAATGCCAGGCAATCGCATTCGACGGGCGTCAAAAAGGAATAAATGGAGAAACGATGAAATCAAGCGGTAAGCATTGGGATGCAATTTTTTCAGGTACGGAAGATTCAAGATTGGGATGGTTCGAAAAGAATGCATCCAAAACATTGGAATTGTTGGATCATATTCCAAAATGGAGAGATTCTACGGTATTTCTCCCGGGGGCAGGAACCTCGATTCTGATAGAAGAACTTTTGAATGAAGGCGTAAAATTAGTTCTTAATGATATTAGTATCAAGGCTCTAAACCGAGTCAAAAACAGGCTGGGCGATAAATACGAAGAAATTAATTGGCTTTGTCAGGACATCGCTCAACCAATTCAAAATTCAATACCGGATGTTGATATATGGATTGACAGGGCGGTTTTGCATTTTTTAACCGATGAAGATGACATAAAAGCATATTTCGAGAACATGAAATCAATATTAAAATTAGGCGGTCACGCTATATTTGCCGAATTTTCAAAAACAGGCGCACTCAAATGTGCCGGTTTAACGCTTCATAGATATTCCATTGAAGAAATATCCGAATATCTTGGCCCATCGTTTAGGATTGTGTCACATTTTGATTATACATATATAAATCCGGTTGGTGATCCAAGACCGTATATTTATGTCCTTTATAAAAGAGGAGATTAAAAATGACTAACAAATTGTTTCATTGGATTGTTAAAGGTACAGCTTCTATGTTCGGTCCGCTTTTATTGTTAGATAAACTTAGTCGTAAGACGACATTATTGTCAGGAGAAATGGGCACATGACCAAGTTTGATCTGATAAGTAAGATACGATTGGAACTGCGGGAGGGTATGCGTCTTCCGAAATGTCGAAAATGCGGATGCATGAAAGAGAGTTTGGAGAATTTGCGAACTTTGCCTTCATCTCTGCAAGTAGAAACTTCCTCGGACTTACTTGCAAATATCAGGCATTGGCTGGAGCAGATGAAGCCGATCAAGTATGCCTGTCTCGGTTGTGATTACTGTTTTCCGGCAGAGGCAATGAATTTTTTTTATAAAGCCCTTCCCGAGGCCGGCGAATCTCAAGCGCCGTATGATGTCTTTGAAGCGGGCGAACATAAGTGGCCTGTTGTCGCCGGAGAATATTATGCATTCTGCGATGGTCATGGATGCCCTGTTGCTGTTTCAACGCTTGCCAGCGTAGATCTTGCTGAAAGGCTTGCTAACATCAGGCCTATAGAACTTTGTATTATCGGTAAAACCGAGACGGAAAATATTGGCATTAGTAAAATCATTAAAAATATCATTACAAATCCAACGATCCGTTTTCTTCTCGTTGCCGGAAAAGATTCGAAAGGACATCAAAGCGGCAGAACTCTTCTTTCGGTGTTGAAAAATGGTGTAGATGAAAATGGAAGAATAATCGGTTCTCCCGGCAAACATCCTATTTTGAGAAATGTTACTTATGAAGAAGTTGAAGCTTTTAGAAAACAGGTTCAGGTCACAGATATGATTGGTTGTGAAGATGAAGAGAAAATTATTGAAAAACTTAAGGAGCTTTCTCAAAAAATTGCCTCTTCCTGTAGTTGTGAAAAATTTTGCGAAATGAAAAAATCTGTCAGAATTTCAGAAGTACCTATTATTTATGCGAAAGAATCCGATAGAGTTGAGATGGACAAGGCGGGTTATTTTGTAATTCTTCCGCAATCGGAAAGGCGGACTATCGTTGTGGAGCATTATACTTACGACAATGCAATGCAGCGAACAATTGAGGGTAAAAATGCTCGAAGTATTTACGGGACAATCATCGAAAACGGATGGGTTACGCAATTGGATCATGCCGCTTATCTTGGCAAAGAATTGGCGGAGGCTGAGCTATCAATCAAACGCGGAACTAAATATGTTCAGGGCGGTTGCATAAGTGAATAATTTCTTACCTATAATAACTCCGAAATAGAAGAAGTTTTTTTGTAAAGTAAAATGGGACGAGTGCCGTAAAGCATATTAGAAAATTTAAATTATCATCTATAAATAAAGAAGATTAATGAGGGAATGCAATTTTATGCTAACCGCATCAATCATTTACTGGAAATTCGGATATCGGGAGGAAATAGAATTTGAGGAGATTAGGAAAGATTCAATTTATGATCACATATATGAGACCACTGCACAGTAAGCAAATTCACAGCTTACTGTGCAGTGGTCTCATATATGTTTAGTGCGTAAGGTGAGTTAATAATATTATGACTATTAAAATCTTTTTGACAGGCGGGACTTTTGATAAAGAATACAACGAACTTAACGGAACACTCTTTTTTAAAAATACGCATCTGCCTGAAATGCTCGCTCTCGGGCGGTCTCGCGTAGAAGTGGATATTAAAACTTTAATGATGGTTGATAGTTTAGATATGACTGACGAAGATCGAGAGGCAGTGGCGCAAAATTGTCTTAAAACGGATGCGGACAAAATTCTTATTACTCATGGCACCGACACAATGGTTAAAACCGCTCGAGTACTTGCTGAAAGAGTCAAGAACAAAACTATTGTATTGACCGGTGCAATGATTCCCTATAAATTCGGCAGTTCCGACGGACTTTTCAACTTAGGAAGTTCACTTGCTTTCGTTCAGACTTTACCGGCAGGTGTCTATATTTCTATGAACGGAAAATATTTCGATTGGGATAACGTTCGTAAAAATAAAAAAATAGGAGAATTCGTAAAAATAAAGTAAACTGTCGCGTCAAACACCACTTGAAAGCTTTTCATTCCTATAGTATTATTATGTAAGGTGATTATATAATACTATCAAAAATAGGGGAGGCGATTGTGGGATACGGATATGATGTGAAAAAAATAGCTGTTACGACGGATCTTTCAGAAAATTCATTAGGTGCATTAGCATACGCTAATAATATTGCTGAAGGCTGCGGTGCTAAAATCTATCTTATACATGTTCTGACCGATATAGGCACTGCTATAGGTTATATACCAAGCATACCCTTATCCGAAATAGAAGATGAAATGAGAAAAAACGTTGCTAAGCAGCTCAAAAACATAGAATTGAGAAGCTTTTCAAAAGATCTTGATGTTGAGACTGTAATTTTAAAAGGTAATCCTGCAAGTGAGATTGCAGAGTTTGCAGAAAAAAACGATATCGATCTGATAATAGTTTCCACAACCGGCAAGGGAGCATTGGAAAAGCTGTTAATCGGAAGTGTCGCAGAAAGCATTGTAAAGCGCTCAACCAAATCTGTTCTCGTGGTAAAGCCAGCATCCAAATAAGCTATATTTTTATATATTGCTTATTTCTTCCCAAACCTGCTCAACCTGCTTTTTAGTTTGCGCCATTGTTCCGCTGTTATCTATTATATAATCGGCTAATTCTAACTTTTTTTCTATACGAATCTGTTTCGAGATAAGCAGCTGCGCCATTTCTTCCGATATCTTGTTGCGCTGTATGAGTCTTTTTTTCTGAATTTCATAATCTGCATATACTAATATTGTTTTTTTGAATCGGTTCTGATAGTTTCCTTCATACAGCACCGGAATATCATAAATTATTGTAGCATTGGGGTTTTGTTTCAATATGTCCGATATAATTTTTTCACCGAAGCTGATTATTATAGGGTGCAGAATATATTCCAGGAGTTGCCTTTTGTCGTCATCTTTCCAAACTATTTTGCCGAGTTTACTGCGATCAATAATCCCGTTTTTGTCTAATACTTCTTTTCCAAAACTGTCAACGATTTTTTTATGTACAACTGCACTTTTATATAGTGTTTCATGCGAAAGTTTATCTGCATCAATAATATAGGCACCCATATCTTTGAACATTGTTAAAACTGTAGATTTACCTGTAGCTATGCCGCCGGTTAATGCGAAAAGTCTTCGTGCTGCAGTTCTGCCTTCATTCTTCAAAGCCTCATCTACGGCCTCTCTGATCAGTTTTTCAGGTGGAATTCTTGATAGTTTTCCGTCGTCTATGTAAAATCTGCAGCTGTATGTGCAAGGCTTGCCCCTCACACTTTTATCGATATCTTTTCCGTTAATAAGAATGGAAGGAGTGCCGTGGGCATTAAATTTTTTCGCATCCTCACTGTTTTGTATACGCGTAATAATTATTGTTCGTGTAATTCCGTTTTCTACCAATATTTCCTTTAATCTTTCTAAGGCTTCTCCCCACTTGGGGCATCCCAGCGAATAGAGTAGATGAATCTGCATATTTTCTCCTGTTATTCCATAGCGATTCGTATATTTCAGCAATGATTGTATTATTTTTTTCAATGTTTCAATGGCATACTATGCGACCACTGCGCAATAAACATACTAACAGCTTTTATAAGGTTTTCTATAGAGCAACTCTATTAACTCCAAGCGTTTCAAATTGAGAATATAGAATACCGATAATTGACAAAGCTGCCCTATAATATATACTACTTATTCGAATTTTCCATTTTTTAATGTTATATTTAGTTGAAAAGGGTAATTATAAGCTGTTTTCCATAAGGTTGTCTATCCATGCAAGATAGCAGATAGAAAACAAATAGGCATTGCAAATATCGTTATATATTTGACAATAGGAAATACAGGTTTATTTTAATGGTTTAATAGTTTATTAATAAATGAAACTTGAGAAAATCATCTTTGCAAGGAAGGAATATGAATATTGCTGTAGTTGGAACGGGTTATGTGGGGCTTGTTGCCGGAACCGGTCTCTCTTCGTTTGGTCTTAATGTAACCTGTGTTGATATCAATAAGGATAAGATAGGCCTTCTCAACTCGGGACGGTTGCCTATTTATGAACCTCAGCTCAATGATCTCGTAAAAAATAATGTAAGAGATGGAAGATTAAAATTCAGCAGCGATATAATAGGTGCAATTAAAAAAAACGATGTTATTTTCATTGCAGTCGGGACACCTCCAAATGGTGACGGATCGACAAATTTGTCTTATGTGGAAAATGTTGCCAGAACAATAGGAGAAAATCTGAACGCCGATAAGCTTGTCGTGAACAAGTCAACTGTTCCTGTCGGGACAGCGGGGCATATCAAAAAAATTATAGAGCGGCATTCAAACAAAGATTATTTTGTTGATGTTGCAAGCAACCCCGAATTTTTGAGAGAAGGTGCGGCTGTAAGAGATTTTTTTCATCCTGACAGGATTGTTCTTGGAACCGACAGCGAGCGGGCTCTGTCGATCCTGATGGATATATATAGGCCCTTATATCTTATTGAAACACCGTTTATAAAAACTACAGTTCGAACAGCGGAACTCATTAAATATGCGGCAAACAGTTTTCTTGCAGCCAAGATAAGTTTCATCAATGAAATGGCAAATATCTGCGATAAAACGGGTGCCAATGTTACCGATCTTTCGAAGGCTTTGGGATTAGACGGAAGGATAGGAAATAAGTTTCTGCATGCCGGCATCGGATTTGGAGGCTCATGTTTTCCCAAAGATGTCAGATCGCTTGTTCGTCAGTCTGAAAATATGGGATATGATTTTCAAATCGGCAAAGCTGTTTTATCCGTTAACAGCAATCAGGTTAAGTATGCATTTAATAAAATTTCAGCTGCTTTTGATAATGATATAAATAATAAAACCATTGCATTTTTAGGTATATCATTCAAGCCTGAAACAGATGATGTACGCGAATCTCCTGCAATTTATCTGGCGAAATCTTTAATAGAAAAAGGTGCAAAAATAAAAGTATATGATCCTAAAGCTCTGGAGAATGCCAAAAATGATCTGGCAGCTGCCCAAACAGCTGAAAATGTTTACGATGCAGCTATGCATGCCGACGCAATAATATTAGCTACAGAATGGAATCAATTCAGGCATCTCGACTTGCCTCATATAAAAAGAATTATGGATGGTGATCTATTTTTTGATTTTAGAAATGTCTACCCCAAAAATAAAGTTACCGATGCCGGATTTAAATATTTTGCAATAGGAAGGTAGGAGCATTTATGAAAGAAAAGATCTATGAAGAATTAGTTAATGACGGGAAAAAAAGAGGTTATGTAACGTTTGACCAGCTTAACAATGTCATACCCGATGAGTTCAGTGTGGAAGATATTGATGAGACTATGCTCAAACTCAGTAATGAAGATGTGCTGATAGTTGAAAATAAGAAGGAAGCTGAAGCTCTTCTTACAAAGCAGACACCTGTTATTGAAAAAAAAGAATTAGACAGCTTGTCAAATATTATAACGACTTCAATTAGAACATATCTTAAAGAGATGGGCAATATTTCTCTTTTTACCAGAAGCGATGAGATTGAGTTAGCAAAAAAAATCGAGAGCAAGAAAGATTCAATTATTGGAATTTTGTGTCAAATTGAGGAAGTTGTAGATCAGATAGTCTCATTCAAAGAAAAAATCGGCGATAAACCTTACAAAATACGCGATATTCTGAGAGAATCCGAATTCAAAACCGCAATAGAAAATCAAAACGATATCGAACAGATAAAATGCGATGAATTTATTCAAAAGGTTGGCGAGTTTTCAACAAATTATCTCAATTTTAAGTATTCGGATGAAAAATGCAGACAGGAAACACTCGAAAAACTAAAACAGTCTGCCTGCAATCTGACAATCTCGGAACGCTATATCAGATTCTTTATGGATCAATTGGCAAATGATGAGGAGTTGAACAAACGATATGCCGATCTGAATAACGAGGCATTGATCTATTTGAGAGGCCTCGATGACCTCAAACAGCAGATGGTAAAAGCAAATCTAAGACTTGTTATAAGTATAGCAAAGAAATATGCTAATCGCGGAATGCCGTTTCTTGATCTGATTCAGGAAGGAAACATCGGACTTATGAAGGCTGTTGAGAAGTTTGATTATACGCGGGGTTTTAAATTTTCTACCTATGCAACATGGTGGATAAGGCAATCCATATCAAGATCTATTGCAGATCAGTCAAGAACCATAAGAATACCTGTTCATATGATTGAAACAATAAATAAAATAAACAAAACGATTAATCGCTATCTTCAGGAAAAGAAATATAGGCCCACGCTTGAGGAAGTATCCAGCACTCTCGATACTCCTGTAAATAAGATTAAATCTATAGTTCAGATTGCCAGACCTCCCGTTTCGCTGGAAACTCCTATAGGTGACGATGATAATGAAAGTCATCTTGAAGATTTCATCGAAGACAAAACTGCAAAATCGCCTGTTGAGGTGGCAGAATTCAGTGATCTGAAAAATAGCATCGAAGAAGCTTTGGCTACATTGAGTTCAAGAGAAGAAAAGATACTCAGAATGCGTTTCGGTATAGGTGAAGATAAGAACTACACACTTGAGGCGGTTGGAAAGGTTTTTAATGTAACGAGAGAACGGATCAGGCAGATAGAGGTAAAAGCTATAGAAAAGCTCAAGGGTCCTATAAGAAGCAGGTTGCTTTATGGATTCAAAGATTAATTTGACGGTACGGCATCTATTGCATGCTATCCGTTTCAATTATCCTGGTTTGAGCTGTTTTCAAGGAGGTTTTGTATGAACGGCAAAGTAGCGCTAATTACAGGTGCAAGTTCAGGAATCGGCAGTGCGACTGCAAAAATGCTCGCCCAAAATGGCGTCAGTGTCGGCCTGTTTGCACGAAGAGAAGAGCGTTTAACGGCACTGGCAAAAGATATTGAATCCGAAGGAGGCAGCGCTCTCGTTTTAAAAGGCGATATAACGAAAAGAGAAGATGTAGCAAATGCCGTAGCGCAGATAACTCACAGCTGGCAGCATATCGATATTTTAGTGAATAACGCCGGTCTGATGCCGCTCTCTTTTATAAAAAATCTGCATATTGACGAATGGGATAAAATGGTTGATGTAAATATAAAAGGGGTTCTGTATATGACGGCAGCCGTCCTGCCGTATATGCTGAAACAATGCTCGGGGCATATAGTAAATATTTCATCAGTTGCCGGAAGAAGAGTTTTTCCTGCGGGTGCCGTTTATTGTGCAACCAAATATGCCGTAAGGGCGTTTAGCGACGGATTAAGAGCCGAACTTACTGCCGAAAATAAGATCAGGATAACAACAATAGAGCCCGGAATTGTAAAAACGGAACTTGCCGACAGTATAACCGATATGGAAATAAAAGGGCAGTTTGCCGAACGCACTGTTTCCATGAGACAGCTTCAGTCAGGCGATATAGCAAGATCGATTTTATATGCGGTGACTCAGCCCGATTATGTAGATGTTGCGGAAATTCTTGTTATACCCACGGATCAGGGTACTTAAGAGTTTACTTATTAATTCTAAGCGTTCAAATTAGGTCTTGTAAACATATTTTGCACATTAGATGATGCTCTGAGCATCAAAGCTGCCTTTTGCAAAAAATAAAGCATTCTCGTAAAACAAATAGTAAGGCGGTTGTCTTGACGAGTCAAATTCTGCGGCATTTTATCAGCTTTCGTTTGCCAGTATGATGACAATGAAAAATATAACAAAAAAGACAAGAACAGCTATAACAGGTAAAGACATCTTGTACCTCCGAAATCTTATTTTATATTTGATTGTTAATTTCAACGAGCATTCGTAAGTATAATTAAACCGTAAAAAATATCAAGCATCTTGTCATAATTGACATTCGGCGTTATTTGTTTAATATAAGGCAGATGCACGCAACAGTTTATGTATATAAAGAAAAATTACGTCATAATCTAAAAACGCTTACGGATCTATCATATGATTGCAGTCTGATTGCCGTGGTTAAGGCAAATGCATACGGGTTGGGCGCGGTCGGAGTATCTAAAGCCATAGAAGCAGAAGAAAAACTTTCGGCCTTCGCGGTTACAACGGCTGATGAAGCATTGGAACTTAGAAGAGCCGGAATAAAAAAGCCGATTTTGATTCTTTTGCCGATTTTGCCGAACAGAATAAAAGAGGTAATCGAAAACGACATAACACCATCTATTCATAGCATAGAAAATTTAAAAGATATTTCCAGCTTCCTGATCGCTGCCGGCAAAGCTGCAGATGTTCACCTCAAAATTGATACCGGAATGAACCGATGGGGTATAAAATTAGAAGAGCTGGACGAATTTATAAATTTTTATAAACAGGTAAGCAACGTAAATATCAAAGGGTTTTATTCGCATATTTCCGATAAAAACAGCGCGCCGTTTCAGATCGACAGATTCGACAGAGTAATTGAAAAGCTGAAAGAAAACAATATTGATCCGGAGATGGTGCATATTTCATCAAGCAGTACAGTTATGCAGGGGCTAAAATCTGAATATGCTACCGATATCAGAATAGGACTTGCCCTTTACGGCATCGATCCTTTTGACTTATCCTTAAAACTTGAGCCGTCATTTGAGTTTACCTCCTATATACTTATGATTAAACATATCAAAAAAGGTGAAACAGTCGGATATAACGGCACCTGGAGCGCTCCGGTAGATACGACTGTTGCAATTATCCCTATTGGATACGAAGACGGCATAATGCGTACGCTCTCAAACAAATCCAGCGTGCTGATCAATCAAAAACGCGCATTTCTGGTAGGTACCGTATCAATGGATGCCATAATCGTTAATATAAATGGAATAGATGCAGAACTTTACGATAAAGTTACCATAATCGGCAGAAATGGCGAAAAATCTATAACAGCGTGGAATCTTGCAAAACTTGCCGGAACAATTCCCTATGAAATAATGACCGGAATAGGAAACAGGGCAGAGCGTATCTATATATGATATGAATTTTTTTGCATCTATAGGTAATTATTTTGTCGATATGGTTGTTTCTACCGGATCAATTGTCCGATTGCTGTTTTATTCATTCGGATGGCTTTTTCATCGTCCGCTGAGAATTTCCAGAACAATCGAAGAATTCTACAAGATTGGTGCTACTTCAACCGGAATCGTTATTCTAACATCCTTTTTTACGGGAATGGTTACAGCACTGGAAACATATCATGGATTCAACAAATTTGGTGCAACATCAATGATAGGTTATACCGTGGCAATCTCTTTCGGAAGAGAAATTGCTCCCGTTTTTACGGCTTTGATGGTTATAGCAAGATCAGTTTCATCAATGAGCGCAGAGATTGGTTCAATGAAGGTGACAGAACAGGTAGACGCACTGAGCATTATAGGAATAAATCCGATTCAATATCTTGTGACCCCAAGACTTGTTGCCGGGCTGTTCGCACTCCCGCTTTTGACAATTTTGTCAAATGTTGCAGGTAATATCGGTTCATATATAATCAGCATCTACTCGCTGGGTGTGGGCGAGGGCAGCTACATAGACAATATAAGAACATTTCTGGATACTTCAGATATATCATACGGTTTGCTGAAAGCGGCTATTTTTGGAATACTGATTACTACTATCGGCTGCTATTACGGTATCACGACAAAAGGAGGCACTCAAGGCGTAGGCCGCTCTACAACATCTGCCGTGGTACTTTCGAGTGTTATTGTTCTTGTTTCCGACTATTTTTTGACAGCATTTTTTTACTAAAATGATAAAAGTTATAAATCTGTATAAAAAAATAGAGAAAAAGATCGTTCTGAACGGATTAAATCTACATGTTCAAAAAGGCAAAATAACAGTCATAACGGGACTTTCTGGAAGCGGCAAATCCATTCTTTTGAAAACTATTGTCGGCCTTGTAAAACCTGATAGCGGAAAGGTTATAGTTGACGGAGAAGATATCTCTACCTTAAGAGGCGCCAAACTGATAAACTTTAGAAAAAAAATAGGGTTTTTATTTCAGGGGGGAGCACTCTTTGACTCATTGTCTGTATTTGATAATGTTGCATTTCCCCTCAGAGAACACACTAAACTTTCTAAAAAAGAGATAGAATCGAAAGTTATGCATGAGCTGCAGGAAGTCGGTCTTGCCGATTCGGTAAACAAGCTCCCCTCCGAGCTTTCGGGTGGAATGAATAAGCGTGCCGCACTTGCAAGAGCTCTTATACTCAATCCCGACTGTCTGCTTCTGGACGAGCCTGCAACAGGATTAGATCCGGTAATGGCCAAAATCATATATGATATGATAGATAAAATTTCTACAAAAGGTATAACCGTGCTGATGATAAGTCACAATCTTCAGGCGGTATCAAGAATTGCCGATTTTATAGCAATGATTTGCAGAGGACAAATAATTGAATATAATATACCGGACAAATTTTTCACAAGTGAAAATCCGATTGTGCAGCAATTTATAAGCGGAAGAGCGCACGGCCCCATAGGGCTGAATATGGGAGATTAAATGGAATCGAAACGAAAATTTGAAGCGGTTGTGGGATTATTCGTTATAGTCTCGTTTGCTGCTCTTTTTGCTCTGACTACAAAATTCGGTGTTTTTTCATTTAGATCTGTTAATGGGTATCACATATACGCAGTGATAAATTCTGCCGGCGGTTTAAAAGAAAAAGCCAAAGTGGTCATTGCCGGAATAACGGTTGGAAGAGTTGACAGTCTTGTACTCAAAGGTAAAAAAGCCGAAATTGGTATGATAATTGATAAAGGAATCAAGATTCCCGTTGATTCTGCTGTAAAAATCAAGACTGCCGGAGCCATAGGCGAACATTATCTGGAGATTGTTTCAGGAGAAAGCAAAAAATATCTTGCCGAAGGGGGAGTACTTACCAAGCAGATAATGGCAGCGGATTTGCAGAATGCATTTATAAGCATTAAAGAAGCAGCCGATGGATTAAAAAAACTGACTAATGCCATAGATTATAAAAAAATCAATAGTGCGATTGCAAGCTTCGAGAAACTTGCGGAAAATACAAACCGAATTATTCTTTCCAACCGAAACAATGTCAATGAAATAACCGGAAATTTAAAAATATTGAGTCAAGAACTGAAAGATAAAACGCCTGTTATCTTGGACAGATTAGCAGAATTTTCAAAAAATCTAAAAGAGATATCCGGTAATAATAAAGAGAGCATCAAACAAACGGTTGCAAGCATCAAAAATGCTGCTGACAAGTTTGCTCAAACAAGCGAATTAATCGACAGCATGGTAAAAGGGGTCGAATCGGGCAAGGGAACGATAGGAAAATTGATTACAGATGATTCTGCTTACAACAATCTCAGCTCAACACTGAAATCAGTCAAAAAAACATTCACAAGATTTGACCAGCTGAAGGTTAATGTTGAAACAGAAGCAAGAATGCTGCCTCGAGAAAGCGATTTTAAGGGGTATGCGGGGATAAAAATCAATACTTCGCCGGACAGGTTTTACAGAATTGGCGTGACTGCAATGCGAGACTACAAAAATAGTGCAACTCCGCCAAGACGCAGCAATAACAAAAATAGACTTACGGTTCAAATTGGCAAAAGATATGACAATTTTGTTATACGCGGAGGAATCACTGAATCTACATTTGGAGTGGGAGCCGATTACTATGTAAACAACCATCTGAAAATTGTAACCGATCTGTATGATTTTGGCAAAAATAATGATGTCAGAGATTCGCATTTTCACATGAATGCAGGCTTTTCATACAAATTCTACCACTATTTCTATCTGACCGGAGGAGTCGAAGATCTGCTTAATGCCGACGCAAGATCTCCGTATGCCGGATTCGGTATAACGTTTTCTGATGAAGATCTCAAATATCTGGCAGGTCAGGCACCATTGAAATTTAAGTGATTGAACTTACCGGTAAACATTTAAAAAAGATATTCATACTTTTTTTTCTTATTATTGTCGGCAGCTCGGCTTATGCAGATGAGATCAAACCCAATCTTATGTATATCATGTATAGCTTTGACAATGCCGCGGATCTCAATAATCTGGATGGGCTTGAGGAATATAACTATAAATATCGGCACTTTAAGATACCGAAAAACCTTGTGAGAGATATTTCAAAAAAGTACGACTCTATATTAAAACATAAACTTTTTTATGAAAAGGTTTTTTTTCGCGGATCGAAATGGATTGGTTTAATTCGCAGCAAACTGAAACAAAACAATATACCTTCGAGAATAGCGGAACTTGCACTTATCGAGAGTCACTTCCAGCCGTATGCAAGATCTCGCAGCGGTGCAGTAGGTATGTGGCAGATGAAACTGGAAGCCGCAGCAGAATCTGATATAAATGTCGATTTTTTTACTGACGAGAGGCTGAACCCGTATTTATCAACTGATGCTGCAATAAATTACCTGAAGCAGCTGCATAAAATATTCGGCTCGTGGATCGTTTCAATTGCGGCATACAACGCAGGTCCGGGAGCAATAAAACATCTGCTTAAAAGACACAGCTTTTATGATGTTATAAAAGATAATTTGCTTCCCAGGGAAACGCAGCTTTATATTGCAAAATTTTTCGCCTTTGAATTGGCAATTTATAACGGTGTTCTGCACTACAGCCCATATGAAAAATATAGATTAGTAAAGATAAAAACTCATATCCCGCTATACTTTTTGTCCAG
Source organism: uncultured Hippea sp. (assembly GCA_913009315.1). Classification (GTDB taxonomy): domain Bacteria; phylum Campylobacterota_A; class Desulfurellia; order JAADFJ01; family JAADFJ01; genus JAADFJ01. Next base: position 18,724 of record CAJVZA010000010.1, on the reverse strand, counting down.
GCTTATGGGAATTTCAACGAATTCTCTATTCAAACTTAACAGATTTATCAAACGCAGAGTGCTTCCGCCTGATCATAAATCGGCTGAAATTATAATACCTAAATCCAGTTACACTATTTTTAAAAAGAATTATAACGAACTTATGAAGCCGAATCCGAGAAAGGTGCTGCTATATAGAGTTAAAAAGAATGATCGCTGGAATAAAATAGCAAGATTTTTCTGGCTGAGAAAATCGACGGAAAACAGCTTAAAACGCAAAGTTAAACATCTTTCGGCGGGAATGATAATTAAAATTCCATGGTATGTTACTCAAAAAAGAATTGCGATGCTCTATAAAAAAAGCCTGCCGATAAGATATGAAAAATATTATGTAAAACGGGGAGATTCGTTATTGAAAATAGCACACAGATTCGGTGTAACCCTTGCATCCATAAGGACGGTTAACAGAATAAAGGGAAGCCTCATAAGAGAGAAGCAGCTGATCATTATAGAAAAACGGTTATAGCTTGCCTTGTGCAGCTGTTTTTCAGACTCATTCCACCTCTTGATTTGCTGCAGCATTTTGGAATAAGAATTACATTTTTGTTGTATAAATTTCTTAGGGGATTATAGTCTATTCATTCCGATATGCTCCGCTTATCTTTCTATCAAATTCGGGAGTAAAGCCTCTTCTTGTACTGTTTTCCGTTACGACAACCGGCTTTACAAACTGAAGCAGATAATCCGGGCCGCCGGCTTTTGAACCGACACCGGACATTTTAAACCCTCCAAACGGTTGACGGCCGACTATCGCCCCGGTTATAGAACGATTAAGATAAAGATTACCGACTGCAAACCGTTCTCTTGCCTTAGTTAAATTAACGGGATTTCTTGAATATACTCCGCCGGTAAGCCCATAGACCACGCCATTTGCTATTGAAATTGCCTCATCAAACGATTTGGCTTTTATGACTGCAAGTACAGGACCAAATATTTCTTCGCAGGCTATGGTTGCATCAGCCGAAACATCTGTAAATATTGTAGGCGGGACAAAATAACCCTTTTCGGGAGCCTTTCCCTGAAAATAGAGAGTTGCTTCTTTTTTACCTGTTTCTATATAACTGTTGATTTTTTCTTTTGCTTTTGCATCTATGACAGGACTAATTTTTGTGGCAGGATCAGATGGGTTTCCTATTTTTAGACTTAAAACAGCCTCTTTGAGACGGTTTACAAAATTGTCGTATGCATCCTCGAGAACAATAACTCTGCTGCAGGCAGAGCATTTTTGTCCCGAGTAACCGAAAGCCGATTGCACAACACCTTTTACCGCTTCATCTAAATCGGCATCATTATCAACAATTACGGCGTTTTTACCACCCATCTCTGTTATGGTTTTTTTGACTTCCCATTGATCGGGCGTAGTTATGCCGGCTTTTTCAACAATATTAAGTCCAACCGATTTTGAGCCGGTAAACACAACAAAATGAACACGTTTGTGAGTTATAAGATAATTGCCTATCGCAGACCCATCGCCCGGCAAAAAGGATAAAACACCGTTAGGTATTCCTGATTCTTTAAATATATTGACAATATAACTTCCGACTACAGGTGTTTCGGATGACGGTTTATATATTACGCAGTTTCCTGTAACAAGCGCAGCGGAGATCATTCCGACAGAGATTGCAAGCGGAAAGTTCCAGGGAGAAATAACTGCTCCAAGACCTCTTGGTCTATAGAAATAGCTGTTGTTTTCACCTGGAATATCCATCATTTTTTTGGGAGTAAGCAATCTTATTGCTTCTCTGCCGTAATATTCAAGATAATCTATTGCCTCGGTAACATCCCCCTCAGCCTCTTTCCAAGGTTTTGCCGCTTCGTAGACCTGAATTGCTGCAAGCTCGTATCGCTTCTTTCGCATAATTGCAGCAGCCTTAAAAAGAATATCCGCTCTTTTTTCAACAGACATAGCGCTCCATTTATCAAAATTCTCCCACCCTGTTTTTATTGCCGTTTCGCAATCGGCTGTATCTGCTTTATAAAAGTTTCCTATTAAATGCTCCGGGTTTGCCGGGTTAACCGATTGAGCTTGCTGCCCGTTTCTCAGCTTTTTATCATTTATGATAGGGTATACATCAAAGGGAAATTTTGCCTCAATCTCTTTCAACGCGTCTGAAAATTTATTTCTTACATCAGTTTTTGAAAAATCAAGAGGTGGTTCATTTTCAAAGAGCTTCTTTTCGGCTGCCTCCTTTTCTTTTTCGATGGATAGATTTTTAAATGGATTCGCAAGAAGTTCCCCGGATGTCAGATTAGTCTGACTTTGCAGTAACCAAGACTGATTTGATGTATTCTCAAGCAGCCTTCTTATCAGATATGCGACTCCCGGCAGAAGTTCTCCTACAGGTGCATAAACACGCGTCATATATCCTATCGATGAGAGTATTTCAGCGATCGGTTCTCCCATTCCGTAAAGCACCTGAAATTCAAACGCCCTTTTATTGATATTTAAAGATTCAGCAAGAGCGATTGATTTAGATATTGTTCTTATATTGTGTCCGGCAAATGCCGGCCTTACAGTATCGATGTTTCTTAGAAGCAGATCACTGATTCTCTCATACATTGCGTCCGTCTGTGATTTATTATTAAAAACCGGAACAGGCCAGCCTTTTTGACAGCTTATAACATTTTCATAATCCCAATAAGCACCTTTTACAAGGCGGATATTGGTGACGGCTTTTCGTTGTCCGGCCCATTTCAATATTGATTCGGTATCATCCAATGAATCTTTCAGATATGACTGTATAACTATGCCGAAGTACGGATATGATTCAAACTGTTTATCCAGCATGATTTCCCTGAAAAGCCTTAATGTCAGATCTTTGTAATAATAGCTTTCCATATCGATAGTTATAAATATCTTGTTTTTCATTGCCAGCTCAAACAGCGGAAAAAGTCTTTTTTTGAGTGCATTGATACTGCCGTTTGTATCTACAGGGTCAATCTGGCTGTACAGCGATGTCAATTTCAAAGAAAGATTTATCTTCGGCTGATTTATAGGCACACCTGCTTCAACTGAATTGTTCTCAAACTGATTCTGAAGTTCCGAAAGTCTTTTTATAAGAGAGACATAGCGGGCAAGATACAGATCGGCTTCTTTCTCGCTTACCGAAGCTTCACCCAAAAGATCCATCGTAAAACCGATTCCCTTCTTTCTAAGTTTAAGAAGCCTGTTCATCGATTTATCAAGATCTTCACCTACAATGAAACCGTTTGCCATCTTTGCTATATTCTTTTTGAGTGCTCCCGCGGCAAGTTTTGCCGCTATTCCTTTCCCGCCGGCAAAGCCAAGAAGATTTTTTATTGTGCTGTTAAGCTCGGTATCTCCAAAATACGCTTTTATGTGTGCTGAAAGTTCATCCTGAGAATTCAATGTCGGAAGAACATCTATAAATCGAAACATTCCGATCTTAAAATCTTCATTTTTTAAAAGCCAATCGGTAATTCTCCCTTCCCAGAATTTTTTGCTGAACATTGAACTTTTTGAATCGCCAAGTTTACTCAAAAGATCTCTTCCTGTTTTTTTTGTTGCGGCTTCAAGAGATTGATCCGATTTTGAATAATAGGCGATAAGCTGTTCATTGATAGTTTCCATTTTGCTCCTCCCGTTTTTTACTTTGACTTCTTTATTCACAGTTTAATCTCCTGAACTTAAGTGTCAATTACATCAAACATTTATTATTGACGATTTATAAAATTTGTCTAACATAGAAGATAAACAAATCTAGGGGGTACTTATGAAAAAATTGTGGGGTTTATTTCTTGTATTGGCTATCACAATATCGTTATCATCCGAAGCTATGGCATCATCATATATACTTATTGGTGTGCAGGCTCCAATAACAGGAAAATACGCCAATGAGGGTCAGGGTATAGCGCAAGCTGTGAAACTCATAGTCAGCCAGCAGAATGCAGAAGGCGGAATTTTGGGTAAAAAGATAAAGGTAGTTGTGTGCGACGATGAAGGAACAGCGGTTCAGGCTGCTATATGCGCACGTGACCTGGTCAACAAGGGCGTCATAGCTGTAATAGGTTCATATACATCAACATCAACAGAAGCGGCTGAGGCTACATATTACAGGGCAAAGGTTCTTCAGACAAGCGACGGAACCAGCGACAGACTGACAAAACATGGATACTGGACATTTTTTAGAAACTCGTTTCCCAACAGCGCAGAGGCGGCATTCACAGCTCAATATCTTGTAAATAAGAAGCATTACAAAAGGATTGTTGTACTTTCCGATCATTCAAGTTATTCAAATGGTCTGTCTAATGCTGTAGCAAAAGCCATCAAAAAGGCAGGCGGTACGGTTATTTATCGCGGAAGAATTACATCGGGAGCTCAAAATTTTACTCCGGTATTGACCAAGATAAAATCGATGAACCCTGATGTAATCTATTTCGGCGGCTATTATACAGACGGAGGACTTATCAGAGCTCAGCAGGTAGAGCTTAGAATTAAGGCTGACTTTGTAGGCGGAGATTCTGTCGATAATCCCGATTTTCTCAAACTTGCAGGAAGCAGCGCAAAGGGAACCTATTTAATAAATGTTCCTACTCCTTCTGTTCTTCCATATCCGTTAGCTAAAAACTTTCTAAAGGCGTACAAGGCACGATATCATATGATGCCTCCAAGCATCTGGACACTTCTCAACACAGACGGTCTGCGTGCAATTTTGTTTGCAATAAAAAAGACCGGAACTACGAACACCGTAAAATTGGCAAAATATCTTCATAATCTGAAAGATTTTCCAGGCATCACAGGTCCGGTTACTTTTCTCAAGAGTGGAGAGCGAACCGGAAGTGTTTATATGACATACGAAGTTCAAAAAGATGGGAGCAAGAAGATAGTTTATAAAGAAAAATAAACATTCATGAACATATTCTTTCAGCAGCTTGTCAACGGATTGACCATAGGAGGAATTTATGCTCTGATAGCGCTGGGATATACAATGGTTTACGGCGTTATGAAGCTTATAAACTTCGCGCATGGAGATCTGGTTGCACTTGCCGCTTATATAGGATTAACAATATTTATGAAGGTCGGAACATCGTCTTCCGGCCTTTCCATTCTGTTGATTGTACTAATCGGCACTATTATGGTTATCGTTTTTGCAGGAATGATGCTTGAAATGATTGCTTACAGGCCGTTAAGAAACGCCAATGCTCCGAGGCTCAGCGCAGTTGTTTCGGCGTTGGGTGCAAGTATGGTTTTTGAAAACGGAATGATGCTTCTCTGGGGACCCAATCTTAAGATTTTTCCTTCCAATATTCTGCCATCTACATCATGGTCGATAGGCAGTGTTATAGTCAGTTCGGCTCAGCTTTTTATTATTGTGTCGTCGTTCGTATTTATGCTGCTTCTTCATCTGTTTATCAATAAAACCAAATTAGGAACCGCTATAAGAGCGGCAGCTATAGATCAGGAAGCGGCTCAGCTGATGGGCATTAATGTTAACAGGGTTATTGTAACAATTTTTGTGCTTGGATCCGGTTTGGCTGCAATAGGAGGAATCTTTGTCGGTATCTATTATCGTGAAGTCTATTTTAACATGGGATGGCTTTATGGTCTCAATGCGTTTGTAGCGGCAATCGTAGGCGGAATCGGTAATATTCCGGGAGCGATGCTCGGCGGAATACTGCTTGGAGTATTCAATGCATTCATAGCAGGATATGTTTCAAGCTCGTGGTCGGAGGCTTTTACCTTTATTCTTCTAATCGGCATACTTATATTTAGGCCTACCGGCATTCTTGGCGAAAGGGTGGCGGAGAAGGTATGAAGAAGAAAACCCTCACCTCTGTCTTATTGATACTTTCCGTATTATTTCCATTATTTTCAAACTCAAGCTGGATTACCATAGGAACGACATTTGTCATCTATTCGATTGTATCGTTGAGTCAGGATATTGTATTGGGCAGAGCCGGGATGTTTGATATGGGCCATGCAATCTATTTTGGAATGGGTGCGTACACAACAGCAATATTAAACAGTACATATGGTGTTCCGGTACTGCTGACTATACCGTTTGCGGTTATAATACCGGTAATCTTTGCTGTTTTGCTTGCCGCTCCGATAGTGCATCTGAAGGGTGATTATCTGCTTGTGGCAACACTTGGATTCAATATTGTTTTTGAGCAGGCATTGAAAAATAATCTGTTCGGAATCACCGGAGGACCAAACGGTATTTTCGGCGTAGGAGTACCCTCTATTTTTGGAATCGAGTTTTCGAGTCAAGCTTCAATCTACTATTTTTCTCTCTTCTTTCTTTTTTTAACCCTTGTGATTATGAACAATCTTGAAGCAAGCAAAACCGGAAGAGCACTGCATTATATAAATGAAGACTCGCTTGCATCTGAAACTATCGGAATCAACACACGGTTTTATAAAATTTTTGCCTTTGCAGTAAGTGCCGCACTTTCAGGACTTGCAGGTGTTGCATTTGCGGTTCAATATTCAACAGTTAGTCCTGAGGCATTTAGCTTTATTCAATCAGTGCTATTCTTTACCATCGTAATTGTGGGCGGTCAATCTTCAATACCGGGAGTGTTAATAGGTACATTTCTTATGTTTGTGGTTCCTGAAATATTTAGAGAATTTGCAACTGCACGATACTTTGTTTTCGGAATAGCAATGATACTTACTATGATACTGAGACCAAAAGGAATCTGGCCGGTGAAATTCGGCAGAATACCAAAATATATCAGGCATTGATATGTATTTTCTGGAGGTCAAAAATTTAACAATGCGATTCGGCGGCCTTATTGCAATAGATAATCTTAGTTTTCAGATAAAAGAAGGGCAGATTTTTGGAATAATAGGACCCAACGGAGCCGGAAAAACGACGGTTTTCAACTGTATCTCAGGCATTTATACACCTGGAACCGGAGAAATTATCTGGCAGGGAAAAAATATAACAGGTAAATCACCTCATCTTATAGCTAAATCCGGTATTGTAAGAACATTTCAAACAATCCGTCTTTTTTCTCATATGAGTGTTGCAGAGAACATAATGTCGGGACGTCATAATAAATCACGCCAATCATGGCTGAGCGGAATGATTCACACACCGTTCTACAAAAAGGATGAGAAAGAAAACTGGTTTAAAGCGCTCGAGCAGATTGACTTTTTTGATCTTGCAGATTATGCAGCAAACGAGGCCGGCAGCCTTCCATACGGAATTCAGCGAAAGGTAGAGATGGCAAGAGCGCTTGCAACGGAGCCGAAATTATTGATACTTGATGAGCCTGCAGCGGGCCTCAACGATAAGGAAACCGAAGAACTTTCCGGTATGATATTTAAGATCAGGGACAGGGGTATCACTGTTTTGCTCATCGAGCATGACATGGATTTGGTAATGAATACAACCGAAGAGCTGTGCGTAATAAACTTTGGCAGGAAAATTGCCGAAGGAACACCGGAAGCGATTCAAAATAATCCTAAGGTTATTGAGGCGTATCTTGGATAATGACAGACTGCTTATTGCGGAAGACATAGAGGTTTCATACGGCAACATACAAGCCGTAAAAGGAATTTCTTTTGATGTTCGTAAAGGTGAAATTGTTGCTATTCTGGGAGCCAACGGTGCCGGAAAAACAACAACATTGAGGGCTATAAGCGGTTTACATAAAATAGGAAAAGGAAGCATAAGATATAAGAGTTTTGAGATAACGTCCGTACCGGCTTATAAAATTGTATCGATCGGCATCAGTCATGCACCCGAAGGAAGGAGAATTTTCGGAACATTGAATGTAAAGGAAAATATTCTTCTTGGAGCCTATACGATGCAATCTATTGATGATGAACGCCTGCAGTGGGTTTATTCATTATTTCCAATATTGCAGGAGCGGCAAAATCAACTTGCCGGGACATTGTCCGGCGGAGAGCAGCAGATGCTTGCCATAGCAAGGGCACTAATGAGTAAACCGGAAATGCTTCTTCTCGATGAGCCCAGTTTGGGACTTGCACCAATACTCGTAAAAACAATTTTCAATGTAATAAAAGAGATAAATAAAGCAGGTGTAAGCGTGCTGCTTGTGGAACAAAACGCCAGATTAGCCTTGCAGCTTGCCGACAGGGCTTATGTGCTTGAGGTCGGCAAAATAGCTATAAGCGGAAGTACGAAAGATCTGCTCTCTTCGACTAAAGTGCAAGAGGCGTATTTAGGTAAAAAATCAAACAAATAGTTACATCCATATTCCTTTTACTCCTTCAACCAAAAATTTCATAGCTATCGCTCCAATTATGATACCGATAATTCTTGTCGCAATCTTTAAACCATGTATGCCAAGAAGATTTGATATATACCTTGCGTACCTCAGTGTAAGAAAGATTATAATATAGGAGATTATGATAGAAATAAAAAGGGCAATTTTTCCTGTTGATAAACCGGCGTTGGTATTCAAAACAATTATAGTAGTTATGGCTCCAGGTCCGAATATGATAGGAATTGCAAGAGGGATAATGGCAACATTATCTTTATGGGCGGCAGCGCTATCTTCTTCTGCTGTATGTTTTGTTGGAATAATCTCTTTGCCCTGAATCATGTTTATTGAAACGATAAGCAATACTACACCGCCAATAGCTTCCATAGAAGGCAGATCTATTCCGAATAACTTTAAAATAATCCCGCCTAACAGCATAGTTGTTATGGATGCTATAAAAACAGTAAACGAAGCTGCTTTGGAAATACTCTTAACTTCCTCGGGTTCCACCAATGAAAGCATCACTGCTGCAGCGGCAAGAGGATTTAAAACTGTAATCAGGCTTATAGTATTGTATAAAACAAAGTGTAGAAAATGCATTCCGCCTCCTTCGATTCAATATAGCAGTATTAAGTTAAATTGTAATATTATAAAAAGACGGCAGCTTATAATCAATAGAAATCCCATGCCTGATCCCGTCCGTATAAATTAAGAAAAATTTGCTGAATGTTCAGACCTTTTCTGGAATTAAAAGGTTAATCGTATATAATAATTTACCGTATGAAAAAAATAAAATTAAGGAATTAAATTTATGAAAGATTATAGTTGGCTTTCTGCTTTTCTTGATATAAGCGAAGCTATTTTTAAAAATTTGTATGGAAAAGCCGGTTCCGAAGAAATGGCTGCTTCAATTGGAAAAGGAGCCGGAGGCGATACAACTATACAAATTGACCGGTCGGCAGAAGATATTTTTATTGAAAAATTTGAATCATTTAATATTTCGGCGGTTATTATATCTGAAGAGGCCGGAAAAATTTTTGTAAACGGCGGAGATGATACCAGCCCGATTGTTCTTATCGATCCTATAGATGGAAGCATAAATGCAAAAAGAGGATTGCCTTTTTATTCTATTGCTATTGCCAAAACAGAGAAAATGATTAGTTCGACAACCGTTTCCGTTGTCATGAATCTTTCGAATGGAGATCGATTTTATGCAATAAAGGATAGGGGCGCATTCAAAGATAACTATTTTCTAACAAGACACGGAAAAGCAGCCGGACAGATCAAAACCAACGGAGATGCCAAAAAGGAAATTCTGATTACCGAGGGAATTTACGAGGATGCCGTTTTAAAGGAATTTTTAATTTATAGAAAAATGTTTAACAAAATAAGAGTTTTTGGATCGGTAGCGCTTGATTTGAGCTATCTTGCCGATTCGGCCGCAGATGGATTCGTGCATCCGCTTGACAGCAGAACTTTTGATTATGCAGCAGGAAAACTTATTCTTGAGGAAGCGGGCGGCTGCTTAAGTAATCAAAACGGAGAACCTTTTGATGCTGATGTTAATTTAAAGAAAGGCAGTCCGTTTATTGCGGCGAGAAACAGAGAGATTTTGAATGATATGGTAAAAACAAAAATTAATTTTCGGGAGGAGAAGATTGTATAATGGAATAATTGATCGCTACAGGCCGTTAATGCCTATAGGCGATAGTGATCATATAATAACATTAAATGAAGGCAATACTCCGCTTATTAGAAGTGCATATATAGAGACCATGACAGGCAATGCAGCGCTGTTTTTTAAATACGAAGGATCCAATCCTACAGGATCATTCAAAGACAGAGGAATGACTGTAGCTGTAAGCAAAGCAAAATCGGAAGGATATGATTCGGTTGTCTGCGCATCTACGGGAAATACATCTGCTTCGGCCGCTGCTTATGCGGCAAGAGCAGGCATGAAGGCGGTTGTTATAATACCTAAAGGAAAAATTGCACTCGGCAAACTCTCCCAGGCTATGCTTTACGGGGCTTCTGTTGTTCAAATCGATGGAAATTTCGATGATGCGTTGAATATTGTCAGAAATATAGCGAACGAATATCATGTTGCGCTTGTAAATTCCGTCAATCCTTACCGAATCGAAGGTCAGAAAAGCGCCTCTTTTGAGATTGTTGATGATCTTTCCGATAGCCCGACTTATCACATTCTTCCTGTGGGTAATGCGGGTAATATAACTGCTTACTGGAAAGGCTATAAGGAATATTATAAAATAGGCAAGACTGAAAGCCTTCCTGCTATGCTTGGATTTCAGGCTGCCGGAGCTGCACCGATTGTTTTGGGACATAAAGTACTGCATCCTGAAACCGTAGCTACAGCTATCAGAATAGGCAATCCGGCTTCATGGGAAAATGCTCTTAGTGCAAAGAATGAATCGGGAGGATTGATAGATTCCGTAACTGATGATGAAATTCTGACTGCATATAAACTTTTGGCCGATCATGAAGGAATTTTTTGCGAGCCTGCATCCGCCGCTTCCGTTGCCGGACTTCTTAAATTATCAGGGAACTCATTTTTTAAATCAACCGATATTATCGTCTGCACTCTTACGGGAAACGGGTTAAAAGATCCCGATAACGCCATTGAATCCAGCGTACCTCCGATAAGCATGCCTTCTGATTACAAGGCGATCGCAAAAGCATTTCATTTGTGAAAAAGAAATTCGAAAAACTTCCATTTTCAAGTTTTAATTGGGCAATCAAGGGAATAGTTGATGCCTTGAGAGAAGAGCCGCATCTAAAATTTCATTTTGCTGCTGCCCTAATCGTGATTATAGCATCGTTTGTTTTCGGATTGAACAAAGCCGAATGGTTTGCAATTGTGTTTGCTGTCACTATAGTAATTCTTGCAGAATTTGTGAACAGTTTAGTCGAAAGACTATGTAATGTAATAACATCGATACACGATATAAGGATACAGAAGATTAAAGATATATCTGCAGGAATGGTTCTTATAGCTGTAATCAGCGCGCTTGTAATAGGTTATATTGTCTTTTATCCGCACATGAGCATGTTATGGAACAGCCGCCAAAAAATTATTCTCCCATATCATGTTATTGTTTTGATAAGCCTGATCATAACCCTTTTTCTGGTTGTACTGATCAAATCTGTTGTTTCACCTGAGGTACCGCCGCTATATGGCGGAATGCCGAGCGGTCACTCCGCCATTGCATTTTCGCTGTGGGCACTGGTTGTTGTAAAAAACAGCAGCTTAATTGTTGATTTTTCAATGCTTATAGTTGCATTATTAGTTGCGGAGAGTAGATTATCTCTTGGGATACACACAATATCGGAAATAGTTGTAGGAAGCTTTTTAGGCATTAGTGTTACTTATATTGTATATCTGATTTTTGGATTATAGGAGGAAATTTGGAATCGTTTAATTATATAGCAGGTACACTGCACTGTGAAAATACCGATATAAAAGCGATAATAGAAAAAGTCGGCAGTCCGCTCTATCTATATAGTAAAAGCAGTTTTGAGGCGCATTATAACCGCCTGGACAACGTTTTAAGTAAGGAAAAAATAAGGCATCTGATTGCCTACGCCGTCAAGGCAAACAGTAATCTTTCGATTATAAACATTTTTGCAAAACTTGGCGCAGGAGCTGATGTTGTATCCGGCGGCGAAATCTACAAGGCGCTGGCAGGAGGAATCAAACCGTCTAAAATGGTTTATGCAGGTGTCGGAAAAACTGCAGAAGAGATAAAATATGCTCTGAAAAGCGGCATAGGCCAATTTAATGTAGAATCACGAAGCGAGCTGAAAAAGATTAACAATATAGCAGCATCACAAGGTATGACTGCTTCGATTGCAATAAGAGTCAACCCGAATGTTGACCCGAAAACTCATCCGTATATTTCGACGGGAATGAAAAAATATAAATTCGGAATACCGCTTGAGCAGGCATTCGAGCTATACAAAGACGCAGAATCAATGAAAGGTATCAGAATCAAAGGGATACACTTTCATATCGGTTCTCAGCTAACCGATCTGTCCGTATTTAATGATGCTGCAAAAATTATTGTTGAGTTTTTGAAAAAGCTTAAATTGTCAGGCATAATGCTTGAGACAATAGATATAGGCGGAGGCATAGGTATAAAATACCTTAATGATGAGGTGATTAATTTAGATAGCTATGCCGAGATTGCAAAGAGAATTGTCTCTGTGTATCCGGAAGCTCTGCTTATATGCGAACCGGGCAGGTTTATGGTTGGAGAAGGAGGTGCTCTCGTTACAAAGATTCTTTATATAAAAGACAATGGCGAAAAGTTGTTTTATATTGTTGATGCGGCAATGACGGATCTTATAAGACCGACACTTTATCATGCGGAACATAAGATTATTCCCGTAACCTTAAAAAATGGAAGCGGAAAGGTCACGGTTGATGTAGTTGGTCCGGTATGCGAAAGCGGTGATTTTCTGGCTAAAAATATAAGCATCGACCGAATGGCCGAAGGCAACTTGATAGCTGTAATGAGTGCCGGAGCGTACGGATTCAGTATGTCGAGCCATTATAATGCGAGACCCAATATAGCTGAGGTTCTCGTTGATAAGGATCAGTTTTCCGTGATTAGAAGGCCGGAAACATATAAAGATTTGATAAAAGCCGAGGTATGAAAGTATGATAGAATTTTATAAGGCAAACGGTGCGGGAAACGATTTTATAATAATTGATGACAGGGACAAAAAGATAGAAAACGAATTTAAAAATATAAGCAAATGGGTCGAAAAAATATGCGAACGCAGATTTTCCGTAGGAGCCGATGGAGTAATTCTTATACAGAATGACTCATGTGACGATGTCGATTTTAGATGGAAATTTTACAATTCCGATGGATCGGAAGCTGAGATGTGCGGAAATGGGGCAAGATGTGTTTCAAGAATAGCTTACGAACTCGGTATTACCGGAAAAAAGCCTGCATTCAGAACAAAAGCCGGAATAATAAAAGCAGAAATTCTTGACAGAGACAGAGTAAAGGTTCATATGATTGATCCAAAAAATCTCAAGAGTGTTGTGTCGCCGGAGGGAATGCCGAAGGGCGGTTTTGTCGATTCAGGAGTTCCGCATATGGTTTATCCGGTGGAAAACGTTGCGCAATGCGATCTGATGGGCATCGGTGTCAAAACCCGCTATCACAGCTTTTTTGGTCCTAATGGAACCAATGTAGATTTTATAGAGATTCCGGACAGACATAATATAAAAATGAGAACATACGAAAGAGGCGTTGAGGGCGAAACACTTGCCTGCGGAACAGGTGCAGTTGCTTCTGCGCTGATTGCATTTGCGCATGGATTAGTTGAGCGTCCGGTAAAGGTTCACACAATTACCGATAAAGAGCTCATAATAGATTTTGAATATGACGGCAAAAAATTCAGCTCGGTATCGATGGAGGGAGAAGCATCTGTTTCATACAGAGGATATCTGATGGCAGACGCTTATACGCTATGATAAAAACAGAACCATTTATCAAACAGATTGTAAGTCCTCCCATAGAGGAGAACTGCTGGCTTTTCGGAGACAAAAAAGACAGGGTTCTCGTTGCGGTTGATCCCGGAAACAGCAAACAGATAGTTGAAGAGATAGATAATTTCGGAGGAAGGCTTGCTGCAATCTGCTGCACGCATATGCATTTTGATCATGTCGAAGGAAATAAGGTTTTAAAAGAACGATTTTCGGCACCCATTCTGATCGGCAGAAAAGATGCTCCGGCTCTAACCGAATCATACAGATCGGCAGAACTGTTCGGCATACAAGCGGCTGCTTCGCCTCCGGCGGACAGACTTCTTGTCGAAGGTGACACGATAAAGGTAGGAAGTTATTGCCTTAGAGTTATTGAATATCCGGGCCATACTCCGGGATTGATAGCTTTTTATGAAGAGGACTTAAAATTTTTATTTGCCGGCGATTTAATATTTTATGAAGGCATAGGAAGGTTTGATCTACCCGGAGGTGATTTTAAAAAGACAAAGGAGAGCTTGCGCAAACTGATGAAGCTGCCCGATGATGTAACGATTTTTACCGGACATGGAAGCAAAACCACTATTAAACATGAGCGTGTGCACAACCCGTTCAAGGAACACTTCTTATAACTATTTATAATTTCTCTTGTGCGCTTTTTAATTTTGTTAAATCGCTGTTTGGTGTGCAATGCAGGTTAATAATTGCAATTCTGCGAATTGATAGAAGTGATCGGTATGTCTGATGAAATATGAGACCGGCATCTCAAAAATCCAATATTCTATCCATACAAACAGCTTGCTGCTGTTGATATGTGTATCATAAAATGAGACAACTTTGAGACAGGATTACAGCAGGGAGATTTTAGTTTTTAAAGAAAATAATAGATGGCCTATATATGTTTAGTAGGAGCAATACTTGCTGAAATTGCGTACGCCGTTTGGTTCAGTGCCGGTTTTATTTCATTTGTCATTACGGATACGATTTTGTATGAGCAAATTCCGGACAGATCGGCAACGCAGGTATTGGGTTGATTGTTACAGAAGCGGCTGGCATAAATATGTTTCAAAAACAGTCAGCCCTTAAACTTAATATCAAGGTAAATACGAGGTATGAAATAATGTGGATTTATGTTGTTTTGGGCGTTTCAAAAGGTATCCGGATGATATTGGGCATATATGCTTCTTATAAGATAAAAAATATATACAACAAAGAAGGACGTTTACCGACAAACTCTTGTTTTTTTGGTACACCATGATGGCGTTTCACCATATTACGATGGTTTCGGCATTGTTTCGTAATTTGATTATTCAAGCTGCCAATGTAAAGAGTCTTAAAGGGACGCTCTGTTCGAGCTTGCCGTGCATAGAGGCGGAGCTTCTCAGAGCGAAGCAGCTATGAAACGTCTTAATATACGAAGCCTTTTTACAATATTTGGACCGGGGCTGGTAGTGATGTTTGCCGATACCGATGCGGGGAGCGTAATTACAGCTGCACAAAGCGGAGCAGTGTGGGGATACAGACTGCTTTTGCTGCAGCTTGTACTTATCCCTGTTGTTTACATGGTACAGGAGCTTGCGGTACGGCTGGGGCTGGTAACCGGCAAAGGGCATGGTGAGCTTATCCGTGAACACTTCGGTAAAGGATGGGCATGGCTTTCGGTTTCCACTCTGATAGTTGCCTGCCTCGGAGCTTTGGTTACCGAGTTTGCCGGAGTGGCAGGTGCCGGTTTGCTTTTTGGGATACCGACATGGATTAGCGTGAGCATGACTGTGCTGTTTCTCTCTATTGTGGCATGGACCGGTTCATATCTCTCGGTTGAACGTATTGCCATCCTGATCGGCAGCTTTGAATTGGTATTTCTGGTGGTGGCCTGGTGGGCACATCCAAGTCCTGCGGCTATGCTGAACGGCTTAACCCAGATTCCATGGCGTGAACCCGGGTATATGTATCTGGCTGTGGCCAATGTCGGAGCGGTGATTATGCCATGGATGGTATTTTATCATCAATCTGCGGTTGTAGATAGAGGAATGACAACCAAAGATCTGCGGACAGCCCGCCAGGACACCGCCATAGGTGCGGTCATCACGCAGCTTATCATGATAGCGATACTGGTGGCGGTCGCCGCAACCATTGGTGTATATCATCCCGGTGAATCCCTGAACACGGTGCAGCAAATAGCGGATGCGCTAACTCCTTTTTTAGGTAAAACCGTGGGGACAATCTTCTTTGCCCTGGGCATGGTTGGAGCGTCATTGGTAGCGGCAATCGTGGTTTCGCTTGCAGCCGCCTGGGGATTGGGCGAGGTGAGCGGCTATCAACGATCTCTTGAACATCAGCCGCACAGCGCCCCATGGTTTTACGCAGTTTATATCGTTATGCTGGTAGCAGGAGGCGCAATGGTAATTTCTGGTATTAACCTCGTTGACCTGAGTGTGGCTGTACAAGTGATGAATGCAGCATTGCTGCCGATTGTGTTAGGATTTTTATATTTGCTTGCGCTGAAAGCCCTGCCCGAACCGTATCGCCTTCATGGAGGTTACTCTGTGGTGGTAGGTGTGGTAGTAGCAACGACAAGCATTTTTGGAATATATGCTGCAATCAGCTCCCTTTTTTAACCATATTCATTGATATCCTGCAGAATGACTTCAGCCGGATCTTGCTGCGAATAGACGTATAGTAATATTGTTAATTTTTGTTATGAAACCGTAATTGTTTATTGTGCGGCAATTTCATTATTGGGCTGCAGTTTAGCAGAGAATTATTTTTTGGAGTTGTATGGTTCAGCGGCGGCGAGATGATGCCGTCCGCTGAAACCAATTGTTAGCTGCTTACTTCATACACCGCCGGGCACATCATAAAGTGAAATACCCAAAGCGTCGGCTACGCCTTTACCATAAGCCGGATCGGCTTTCAGACAGTTGCCGATATGGCGGAGCTTAATCGCCTCAGGAGCATCGCCCATAGCGCGGGCAGTATTGGCAAAAAGTACTTTCTGCTGCACAGGACTCATCAGCCGGAAAAGTAAGCCTGGCTGGGTATAGTAATCGTTGTCATTACGATGGTTCCAATGATCGGCGGCACCGTCCAGACTGAGAGGCGGTTCCGAGAACTCTGGCTGCTGTCCCCATTCACCATAGCTGTTAGGCTCATAGGCGAGAGTGCTGCCGTAGTTGCCGTCAACCCGCATGGCACCATCACGGTGGTAACTGTGGAATGAGCAGCGCGAGGCGTTGACCGGAATCAGGTGATGGTTAACACCAAGCCGATAACGCTGAGCATCGCCGTATGAAAACAGACGGCCCTGCAGCATTTTATCAGGTGAAAAACCAATACCTGGCACAATATTGGCAGGATTAAAGGCGGACTGCTCGACCTCGGCAAAATAATTTTCCGGATTGCGATTCAGTTCCATAATACCAACCTCAATCAGCGGATAGTCTTTGTGAAGCCACACCTTTGTCAGGTCAAACGGATTGTACGGGCAGTCGGCAGCTTCCTTTTCAGTCATGACCTGGATGAAAAGCTTCCACTTCGGAAACTCTTTTTTCTCGATACTTTCATAGAGGTCGTGCTGATGGCTTTCGCGGTTCTTGCCGATGATTGCCTCAGCCTCGGCATCTGTAAGATTCTTGATACCCTGTTGGCAGATCCAATGGAATTTGACCCAATGTCGTTGATTTTGAGCATTGATGAGGCTGAAGGTATGACTGCCGAAGCCGTGCATATGGCGATAGGAAGAAGGAATGCCGCGATCGCTCATAGTTATTGTGACTTGGTGCAGTGCCTCCGGAAGTGATGTCCAGAAGTCCCAGTTGTTGCGGGCATTGCGCATATTTGTCCTGGGATCTCGCTTCACTGCGTGATTAAGGTCGGGAAACTTGAGTGGATCACGCAGGAAAAAGACTGGAGTATTGTTTCCAACCAGATCCCAATTGCCCTCTTCGGTATAAAATTTAACAGCAAATCCACGGATGTCACGCTCCGCATCTGCCGCACCGCGCTCACCTGCCACGGTTGAAAAACGTGCAAAAAGTTCGGTCTTTTTGCCTATCTCTGAAAAAATATCGGCCTTGGTGTAACGGGTGATATTATGGGTAACGGTGAAAGTTCCATATGCCCCGGATCCTTTGGCATGCATACGCCTTTCGGGAATGACCTCACGATCGAACTGGGCGAGTTTTTCCAGGAACCAGACATCCTGCAGCAACTGCGGGCCGCGAGGTCCTGCAGTCATCACATTCTGATTATCAGGTACGGGAGCTCCGGCATTGGTGGTCAACTTTTTCTTTTCGTCTTTCATAATTCCCTCCTATATTCTATTCTCTTTAGAATATAATATAAGTGGTAGAAATATCAAGGGATAAAAATTATTATTTGATATTTCAGATGCTTTATGCTATATTTAAAGTATGATGAAAACAATAGACCATAAAAAGGCAGCCATGGATATTTTGAGAGCAAAAGCTTTGAAGGTAACTCCTCAGCGGATAGCATTGATAACTGAAATTTCCAATGCCGGACATATTTCTACCGATCAGATTTATAAGAAGATGAAGAATGAGTTTCCGTCAATTTCCGCTGCAACGATTTACAAAATAATAGATATATTCTTGGATAAGCATATTCTCAAAGAGATTCGCATCACTGCAGGGAAAAGAAGATACGAACTGAAGAAAGAACCTCACGCTCACTATGTCTGTACGATTTGCGGACAAATATCGGATCTGTATCTGAGCTCAGAAGATCTCCTCAGACAAATCAGGAGCAAAGGCTATAGCCCTGCCGGATGCGAAATCTATTTTTACGGAAGCTGTCCGAATTGCTGCGATAAGTAAAATTACCTCTGAAAGTCATATGTATGACAAAAGAAAGAGAACACAGGCAGGATGCCTGTGATACATTAAAGAAACTGAGATTGCTGCGCTTCGCTCGCAGCGGCCTCTGTTTCCACCTACGAGGTGGAAACAG
>CAJVZA010000009.1 GCA_913009315.1 uncultured Hippea sp. | reverse complement strand
TGAGGCGAGCTAAAGTATGCAGCGTGTTTCCAAGGGCAAGATAAGTCTGTGCCTTTGTCCAGCTACTTGTGTCTCCGGCCTCATCTGTATTAAGCTCGGCAAACATAAAATGACCGAAAGCATTTTCAATACTTCCGCAGAGCATTCCTCTGGAGTTTTGGTGAGATTTACTGCCGAAAGTTGAACTGGCGTACTGGTTCCCATAAGTCTCTTGAACAACATAGCGGAGTTGTCAGGGCTGTGTGGTGCCATGTTGTAAGCATTAAATCCGATCCGTTTGTTGCCTCGTCGGTCGATGTAGATAGCCGACGGTGTCACATCATTCTGTTGGGGACTTTTCCAGATGCGGGTCTCCAAACCATCGTAAGAACAGATAGTGCTGTTTGTTGTCCCCAAGTCAATGCCCACAAAATTTTTCATAATTTCACCTTCCTCAAAGTGACGGTTCCTATCCTAATTAAACCTTCTTTTCCCATGATGAATACCCTGCCAAATCGCCATGATTCAACTGCCATGCTGATCACAGCATTCCTCATGGCCTCAGTGGTTGTCGTTTCCTGTTCACTCTTAGTCATAATATTCTCCGTGTTACCGCCCAACGACCATTATCACCTGCTGGCCGTGGGTTCAACTGCCAACTTCGAGCGTAACGCAACAAGCTGATAAACCACAAGAAAACGCACATGCTCGCCAGTCAGGTGCATAAAATTGTTAGCATTTTTATGTTATTTTGCGAGCTAAACCTTCCGTCATAATTTTTATCAATTTCTGCCGTAATATTAGCTCAATAGGCATGGAAATTTCTCTTTCAAGTTTTGCTTTTGCTTCATCAAATAAGGATGACCTTTTTTCAGCAGTAGTAAGAATGACACCTAAAATTATCTTTCCTTCTTTGCTGTAGTAATTATGGGCTTCTCTTATCTGACTAAGAACATTTTCGCCTATTTCGCCCGTATAATTTTTTACTTGGATGACAATTAACCAAGGTATATCACCAAAATGATTTTGCAGTTGAATTACAATGTCTGCTCCGTGCTCATTAGCACCGCCTGTCCACCTGACATTTGCACCTGGATAAAGTTGGCTTAATACTGTTTTAATTGGCTCTTCCCATTCAGCTGCTTGAAAATTTGCATTTAACTGTTCCGTAAGTTTTTTCTGTAATGTTTCAATAGCTTTCGAGAAAGCGTTGTCCCAAGCAATATTTAACCTGGCCTCTCCTGTCGATGGCACAAGAAGGTCTTCACCTTGATTAAAACATGTCAAAAGTCTTTCAATACTCTGCGAATATGGGTCCAAATTCCACATCCGCATTGGCGTTCGGAGAGTAGAACGGATTTCTGCATGTACATGTTTATTGTATTTATCAATGCCTGCTGTGCCTGCTGTGGTTAAAAGCCTGATAGGCAAAATATGGCCATAATCAAATCCAAAATCATTAACATCTGTTTCTTCGTTTAATTTGAGCCTCTCAAAATAATAGTCGCCTGTTACTTCAGCCAAGCAGAAAAAATTTTGTTCCGGTAGGTTTGGAGTTAAAATTATATCACCTATTTTTATGCTATCCTCGGCATCAGATAACATTCTCATATTTGGAAGTGCAGCATTTTGAGTATCAGTTAATTGTTCCCACCATTTTCCACCTTGCTTGACAATTTTTTGTATTTTAACAAGATCCTGGGTCACATCATATCCCCATCCTTGCCTCAATTTTCCTTGAGCCAATTCAGCAAAAAGAATTTCCCTATTATCTTTATCTGTTCTGATTGACCAGTATCTTCTATTTCCCATTTTTGCATCTCCTACATGATTGTTGCTTGGGCATGCTAACTATTTATTCAACGAACATTTTATATACATTATACTTAAATTGCCATAATATACAACATTTTTAATTTAATTTGGCAAATCCCAGTAATAACCTGCATTCCCGCTAAAATGTAACGAGTAATCACTGATAAAGCAATGATATTCATCAATTAGCCAAGATTTCCCTTGCATTATCCATCGTTACAATGTATAATGCTGTAACGATGGATAAGAAGAAGGAGGGAGCAAAATGGCAGCAATCGTATACCAGACAAACAAAAAAACAGGTGTGATATATGCCTATAAATCAATATCCTTTTGGGACAAAGAAAAGAAGCAGTCTCGGGCAAAACGAAAATGCATCGGTAAGGTAGATCCCGTAACAAAAAAGATTGTTCCTACACGGAAAAGAATATCGGACACTTCAAAAGAAAAGAGAGTGCGGTGGCAGGTTCCCATCACCGGGATATCCCGCAACTTTTATGGCGCAACCTATCTGTTTGATAAAATTGTGGAGACCATCGGTGTGGCGGATGACTTGAAAAAATGCTTTCCCAAACAATACAAACAGCTTCTCTCTATCGCTTATTACCTTATTCTGGAGGACAAGAACCCGCTGAGCCGTTTCCCGAGATGGTCTGCAATTCATAAACATCCATACGGGAAGATAATCCCCTCTCAAAGAAGCAGTGAGCTGTTTTCTTCCATCACGGAGGAGGCAAGAGAGCATTTTTTTCTTCTGCAGGGAAAGCGCAGGGCAGAAAAGGAGTACTGGGTATACGACACAACCTCGATATCCAGCTATTCCAGGTGCCTGAACCAGGTGCAATACGGATTCAACAAGGACAATGATCCGCTGGAACAGATCAACCTTGCCATGTTGTTTGGCCAGACCTCTGAGCTTCCATTCTATTACCGGAAGATTGCCGGACATATCCCTGATGTTAAAACCATAAAGAAACTGCTTGCTGATATCCGGTTTATGGGATTTGACCGTATCAAACTGGTTATGGACCGAGGCTTTTACAGTGCAGATAATATTAACGCTTTGTACAAGAATCATCTGAAGTTTCTGATTGCTGCAAGGGCATCACTGAAGATTGTAAAAGCAGGACTTGATTTACAACGGGACAGATTGAGAAGCTGGAAGCATTACAGTCCTGCCTATGACCTGTATGCTTATGCTGTGCCGATTAAATGGGAGTATTCACAAGCTCGTCCCTATAAAGAAGATACATTCAAAAGCACAAGAAGAATGTATCTGCATCTGTATTACTCCGCAGAGAGGGCTTTAGAGCATGAGAAGGCGCTCAATAAATTGCTGCACAAGCTGCAGATTGAACTGGAAAGCGAAAAAAGAAACACCGATCATGAAAAGTTGTATGCCGCCTATTTTGAAGTAATCCGTACTCCTGTAAGAGGCATCAGGGTCATGGCAAAAGAAAAAGCTATTGCAGAGGCAAAAAAGAACTACGGCTATTTTGCTCTTTTGAGCAACGACATCAAAGACCCAATAGAAGCTTTGGAGATTTACCGCAATAAAGACCTAATTGAAAAGGCTTTTGGGAACCTGAAAGAGCGGTTGAATCTTCGGAGACTGTCGGTGTCCTCGGAACAGAGTCTTGATGGAAAACTGTTTGTGGAGTTTCTCGCCCTGATTGTTTTATCCTATATCAAGAAGAGGATGCAGAATACAGGTCTGTTCAAAACCACCACGATGCAGGAGCTGCTGGATGAGCTGGATATCATTGAAGGTTTTGAACAGCCCGGCCATAAGTCGTATGCCGGAGAAATGACCAAACGGCAGATGGAGCTTTACGAAAAGTTGGGAGTCAAACCTCCACCCTCGTTACAATAAGGGCGGGAATGCAGGTTGTAAGGATGAAAAAATGAGATTGCAGTAGTCTGCGCCGCCTTTTAAAGCGTAAATCGTATAGTCTGACATTGTGTCCTCGTCTTGGTTTGACTTATTATTCTACCCAAAACCTCTCTTTTGATGAACGATCATATATCAATCATTATTCATCCTATTACTCCGTCTCTCTATTGTCAAAAAAAAGGCCGAAAGAGTGATTCGCATGTTTCCCAATGAGGTCTCAGTTATGCGGCGAGAGTTTTTCCAAATCAACGCTCAGCGGGAAGACAGGTTGATATGGAAGAATACTTTGATTTGAATGGAAAAAGACTCATTAGAAACCGTTTGAACCTAAAACAGGAACAGGAAAAAAATAACAAGGAAGCGGTGCGGAATTTTATTTCTTGATCGGGTGCGCTGCAGTAATGTTGTTTTGTTGTTTGGGAGATTTATTTTGCCTTTCAAGAAAAATAAGAAGAACTACGCCTGAAATCATAAAAGCTCCTCCGAAAAGATTTACCGAATTTAAATGCTCATTCAAAAAAACTGCGGCAAGTGTAACGGTTAAAAGCGATTCGACATTCATCATTGTTGTTACCATAGAGATAGGAAGATATTTGAACGCAAGATACGAGAACCCTCTCGCAAGATATCCTCCCATTACTCCTGACATAGCAATTATGAAAAATAACTTAATTGTAGGTATATCGAAATTAGACTTTATCAGAACTGTTGCTGCAAAAAATATTCCTATGAAAAACGCACGCCAAACATTAACAGCCATCATGTCAAGTGACACTGAAAATCTTCTGATTACATACGCTTGGCTTGCATTGCTTACCGCAAAAATAATCATCCATGAGATGCCGACAAAATCAAATGTTCCGCCTTTATAAACTACCATGATACTTCCTGAAATTACTACGGCCAGGGCTATCCAGGAACCGTTTTTGAATCGCTCCTTCAAAAACAACACACCTATAATTATGGCAAATACCGTTTGGAGTTTTGCCAGCAGCGATGTGGCAGCTGCTCCGATGCGTCCTACTGATAAAAACAGAAAATAGGAACCTATTATCGTCAATGTCGAGATAATCAGAATAAGCAAAAAATGAGATCTCAACTCTCCTGTCAGATCGGTTTTTGCAAACAGCGTTGTTGAAAAAGCACCGACCGCAAAAGCAGATAAAAAGAATACGAGCATAAAAGAATCAATATTGACATGCCCGATAGACAATTTAGTCAACAGATACATTCCGGAAATTAATACGATAGTAAATGTCAGATAAAAATAGCCTTTTTTGTAATCGGTAATCATAAGTACATTTTTTATAACCCTATATGTTTCATAAATAAAGACCTAATAATACAAATTATAACAAGAGTATCTGCAGAAGTATCGATATCATAGAAAATCTGCTGCGAAAATATTGGTTTGACCATGTTTTCTCATTATTTTCATTAAATATACTCAACATTCACCTTAAATAATAGAGCAATTCGTCTCAAATCAGCTTTCTATTGCTACGGCCGTTATATTCCGAACAGACTTCTGCCGGATTCGGACTCTTGACAGGATGCCCGGAATTATAGAAGTATCTTCGGCTGCAATATATGTTCGAGCTTCATCTGTTTCAATTTATATCTTACCCGCACATCGGAGAATTTCATGTTCTGACTGAAATGCCGCCGGACATACAAAGCAAAATTCGTGTTGTCATTAAACCATAAGGGTATACTATATTAGAAAACGATTATATAAGGTGAAACAGAATGATAGAAAAAGTGGTAAAAAAGATCAAAGAAAAACATGATGAAATAGAAAAATGGTTAAAAGCGAAAACCAAAAATATTCCAATCTATTCATCATTTGATATAAGAAACTCGGGACACAAGGCGGTTGTAGTTGATTCAAATGCTTTTCCGGCTGGGTTCAACAATCTGTGCAGCAAAACCTGCGATATTGCATCTGAAAATATTAAATTTTACATAGAAAATCAGTTTGAAAAAGTGAAAACGGTTGGTCTAATCGCTGAGTACACAAAAAATTCTTATTACTACGACAATATTATAACAATTAAACGCATTTTAGAGAATGCAGGATTTCAAACCGAAACGGGTATTTTTGATTTATCAGATACAGCTGCGATATCGAGCTTTTCAAAAGGTGAACTTAAGCTAAAAGTAATAAAAAAAAGAAACAGGCAGCTTACATTCGATGGCTTTACGCCTGATTTGATACTCCTGAATGATGATTTTTCAACTACCGATCATGCATGGCTTGAGGACTGCAGCCAATATATAGCTCCAACAGTTGAATTGGGATGGTTCAAACGAAAGAAACACAGACATTTTGCAATAAAAAACCGTCTTATCAAAGAATTATCAGACTTAATAGGTATCGACAGATGTTTCATAGGAGCATATTTTGAGTTTGTTGGCGAGGTTAATTTTAAAACGAGGGAGAAGTTCGATGAAATAGCGGTAAAAATTGACAGCGTAATTTATCAGATTCAAAATAAATACGATGAATACAACATAACGGAAAAGCCGTTCGTTTTCGTAAAAGGCGATTCATCGACTTATGGTATGAATGCAATCCCTTTTCATTCAGGATCTGAGTTTCTGAAAATAAATTCAAGAGAAAGAACTAAACTGTATAAATCAAAAGGCGGCAAAATCGTAACCGAGGTGATGATCCAGGAAGGAGTTCGGTCAATAGACAGGATTAACGGAAATGTCGCCGAACCTGTTATATATTGTGTTGGAGACGCCCCTGTGGGAGGATTCTTCAGAATAAATCCTATGCGTTCGGACAAAGAGAATCTTAATTCAAGAGGCATGAGCTTTTCACATAGCATATTGTGCCCGGGCTCAACTGACAAAAAGATTCCAAAATCAAATATAACGGAAGAAAAAACCGAATTATACCGTTTTCTTGCAAGATTAGGTGCAATAACAATCGGATATGAAATGGAGGAACTAAAATGAGATGGCTGTTTATCATAGATCCGCTGAATAAATTGCATAAAGCAACCGATACTACTTATCCTATTATCAAAGAAGCATCCCTCAGATCGATAGATACCTTTATTGCAGAGATAAGCGACCTGTTTTTTGATAAAGAGGCAAAACTGTACGCACAAAAAATAGACTTCAAATGTAAAACTAATATATCCGACAAGAAACTGTTTTCACTTGATGCGTTCGATCTTGTATTTATGAGAAAAGATCCGCCTTATGACTTTGCATTTCACTTTGCGACACAGCTGCTGTCGTTTAACGAAAGAAAAGTTGTCAATGCGCCTCGAAGTTTGAGAGATTTTAATGAGAAATTGATTATACTCAACTTTCCCGAACTGATTCCCGAAACGCTTGTTTCTTCAAATCAAAAACAAATTATTGAATTTATAAAAAGCTGCGGCGATTTTGCGGTTATCAAATCGTTGGACTCATATCAGGGAAAGGGTATAACGAGAGTTCGCACAGATGAGAAAAACCTGCAGCAGCATATCGCAGAGTTTACTCAGAATGGAAAAATGACTCTTATGGTGCAGCAGTTTCTACCGAATATAGTCTATGGCGATAAAAGAATATTGATATTGGGCGGAGAGATATTGGGTGCGGTAAACAGAATTCCAAAAGAGGGATCATATTTATCCAATTTTGGGCAGGGAGGTTCCGGACATGAGACGGAGATTACAAAACAAGAACGAGCAATTGCAAAAAAACTTGCCCTTTTTTTTAGAGAAAACGGTATTCATTTTGCGGGACTGGATGTAATTGACGGTTATCTGACAGAGATAAATATCACATGTCCGACAGGTTTGCAGCATATAAACGGATTAGAAAACAAAAGGCTGGAGAATACCGTTGTCGATTATTTTGCGGACCTTACCGAATCGATAAAGTAGTCTTGCCATGAATGCGTTAAATATAAAAGGACTCACAAAAATATATAAAAACAAGATTTTGGCATTGGATAAAATTGACCTAACTGTAAAAGAAGGTGATTTTTTCGGCTTAATTGGGGCGAATGGAGCCGGAAAGACAACTTTAATCGGAATCATTACAGATCTTGTTGTCAAAACAGGCGGAGAAGTGTCTATTTTTGAAAAGAATATCGAAACCGATTTTAATGAGGCAAAAAAATTTATCGGAGCCGTTCCTCAGGAGATAAATTTTAATATATTCGAAAAGGTAATCGATATTTTGATTCATCAAGCCGGATTTTATGGAATCTCAAAAAATATAGCTGCAGGGAGAACTGAAAGGTACTTAAAACAGCTTGGTTTATGGGACAAAAGGCACACCAAAGCAAATTCTCTTTCGGGAGGAATGAAAAAGAGATTGATGATAGCGAGAAGCCTGATTCATGAGCCCAAACTTCTTATCTTAGATGAACCTACCGCCGGAGTTGATGTTTCGCTCAGACTGGAGATGTGGGATTTTTTAAAAGCATTGAACAAAGAGGGAAGGACAATCATTCTCACAACCCATTATTTAGAAGAAGCGGAATATCTTTGCAGGAATATTGCGATAATTAATCATGGAAAAATCATTGAAAACGGTTCGACAAAAGAATTATTATCCAAATCAAACAAACAAACGGCTATTTTCGATTTAAAGACTCCGGCAAAAGTAAAACCATTGAACGGATACAAAGTTGACCAAATCGATGATATAACAATAGAGGTTGAAATGTTAAAGAATCAGACCATTAATGAAGTGGTGCGTCTTTTAGACAAACAGGGAATCATGATTAACAGTATAAGAAATAAAGCGAATAGACTCGAAGAGCTGTTTCTTTCCCTTGTAAACAACGAAAATGAAAACTAAAGAGACACTCATCTCATTGTATACGCTTGCAGACAGAGAGATAAAACGGACGCTTAGAATCTGGCTGCAGACATTAATACCTCCGGTTATTACAATGAGTTTATATCTCATCATTTTCGGCGAATTTATTGGGTCGCAGATAAGAGAGATTGACGGTTTCAGTTATATGGAATTTATCGTTCCCGGTCTTATAATGATGGCTGTAATTACAAATTCCTACTCGAATGTAGTCTCATCGTTTTACAGTGCCAAATTTATGAAAAGCATAGAAGAACTGTTCGTTTCTCCTACTCCGAGCTGGGTTATTGTAGCCGGATATACAATCGGAGGAGTTACAAGAGGGATTCTGGTAGGATTGCTTGTGACTATCGGTTCACTATTTTTTTCAACCTTTCATATATATAATATATTCATTGTATTTCTGTTTGTTCTGCTCACATCAATTGTATTTTCCCTTGCAGGAATGATTAACGGCATATTGGCGGAAAGTTTTGATGATATCTCAATTATTCCTACATTCATATTAACACCGTTGACATATTTAGGCGGCGTGTTCTATTCGATATCCCTTCTACCCGATTTCTGGCAAAAATTGTCTAAGCTTAATCCTATTTTATATATGGTAAACGGATTCCGGTATGGTTTTCTCGGAATAACGGATATAAATATATTTTTTGGACTTATAATGCTGGTAATATTTGCCTTGGTGCTGTTTTGTGTTAACTTATATCTGATTAAGAATGGAGTAGGAATTAAAACATAGGGAGAAAATAAGATGATAAAATTGTTTGTAAAAGAAGGATGCCCTTACTGTCATAAGGTGATAAGTAAGATTAACGAGCTGAACTTAAAAGAGGGAATCGACTACGGATTGACCGATGCGGCACCGGGAACTCATGGAAGAACGGTTATTCTGGAAAGAGGCGGCAAATCCCAAGTTCCGTTCATGATCGATGATGATGTTTATATGTATGAGAGCGGCAACATAATTAAATACATACAGGCGAAATTTGCAGAATAATCCCGCAAAAAAATAACGATAAGGTTGTGCGCGTAGCGGCAATCTCATAGCAAAGCACCTGAAACAGCAGCAGGTATCACTTAGCCTGACCTCATTTTTGGTTGTTCAAAAAGCAAGAAAGGAAAAGAAACTGAGATTGCTGCTACGCTCACAACCTCACCACAGGCAGGATGCCTATGATACACTGAAGAAACTGAGATTGCTGCTACGCTCACAACCTCACCACAGGCAGGATGCCTATGATACACTGAAGAAACTGAGATTGCTGCTACGCTCACAGTGACACATAGAAGTTTATCAACAGCCTCTTAAGAGATGTCCTTTAATACAAAAGATTGTTAAAATGTTGTTCCGAAAGAAAAATTAACCGCGCTTTTAGGCTGATCCTTTTTTGGAGCGATATCTTTTCCTACAGCTAAATCTATAGGTCCGATTGGTGAGAACCAGGTGAAACCCATACCTACAGCTTGCTTCAGACTGATCTTTGCGCCGCTTCCCCATACATCCCCGACATCATAGAACAGTTTTCCGTAAAAATGCAGTGCACTCATAATTGGAAAATGCAGCTCAACGCTTCCCAAAACTTTTTTTGTGCCGCCTATTAGATTCCCGTTAGAATCCCTGGGTGCCATCTTTGCGTATGTTGCTCCTCTAAAATCGTCTATACCGCCCATATACAGCTTTTCTGAAAGCGGAAGTTTTTTACCTATGGAGCTTATCATCTCAGTATAAAATCTTCCCATAAGTACAAATGATCCGCCTATTTTCTTATATATTCTGCTGTCAAAAGCGGGTTTGATGAATTTCATATTTCCGCCAAAGCCTGCAAGTTCTATCGACAAATTTTCTTTGTTTCCCTTTGTAGGATAAAGATAAATATCTCTTGAATCATGTGAGGCAAACGGTGTTAATTCGCTTTTGATAAAATCACCGGTGTTATCAAGCAATGTTTGAGACGGATTGTCGATTGTTGTACTTATTTTGTCAACGCTGATTGAATATGTTACTCCAAGCTTGTATTCATCGCCATATCGTTTTGCCACAGAGAGACTGGCTCCAAAATTTTTATCTTTATAATCGCTGAACTCGGTTTTGATGTTGTACAGGTGAAAACCAACAGATATCGGCTTATTATGCCACCACGGCTGAACTATATTTAGGTCAAATTGGGTAGATCTCGCAGATAATGTTCCCGATAATGAAGCATGTATACCTGTGCCGCCAAGATTTGCCTCACTAACTGAAACTCTCGTCATGAATTTATCAAAGGTGCTGTATCCAAATCCTATACTTGCTGCCCCTGTACTTTTTTCCTTTACCTTCACCAATAATTTCATCTTATTTTTTTTAATTCCGGGAACCTGTCTTATTTTTACATTTTCAAAATAGTTAGTATTGATTATGTCGCGTTTGCTCCTTCTGATTTTTTTTGAATTATAGAGGTCGCCTTCAACAAGCTGCATTTCCCGTCTTATAACATTATCTTCGGTTTTGCTGTCTCCTTCTATCTGAACCCTGCTAATCTTAACAGGGCTGCCTTTAGTTATAACAAATTGAATGTTCGCAGTTCGTTTTTTGTCGTTGAAGTCAATTACCGGATTTATATCTGCGTATGCATATCCCTTTTGTCCATAAAGATCAACAAGTTTGGAAATATCACGCCTCAGCGCTACGCCGTTGAACTGTTTTCCTTCTTTGGTTTCTATCTTACTCTTGATATTTTTCAGCGGTTTTTCACCTGAAAAACTGATTTTCCCTATCCTGTATTTTAAGCCCGCATGAATGATTACCTGGAGTACTATCTTTCCGTCTATCGGATCAATCATAATCTTAATAGGGTCAACTTTTACTTTTGCAAATCCTCTGGACAAATATAAGTCCCTGACTGCGTCACGATCACTCGCCAATGCGTTTGGATTGAATCTGCCGGAATAAAACCACGGAAGCCATGTAAATACGGACCATCCGTTTTTTCGATGATTTGTCATCACCTTCTCTATATCAGATGAACTGATATGCTTGTTGCCGTAAATATTTACAGCCTTTATATAAGTTTTTTTCCCTTCTTTGATATTAAATATCAGATCCACCCTGTTGCCTTTAATTTGTTTAATCACCGCCCGAACTTTTGTCATAAATCGTTGTTTTGATGCGTAAAGCGATATTATTTTGTTTGTTGAACTTTTTACTTTTTCACGATCCAAAATCTGATACGGCTTTACATCAATAATTTTCAGGAGATTTTTATCTTTTATGTTATTATTGCCGTCAAAAAGGATATTTCGTATCGACGGCTTCTCATATATCTTGTATGTAAGAATTGTTTCACCGGCTGCAGATTTTTGATTTACGATTATCCGCTTGAAATACCCGAGTTTAAAGATTCGTTTTATGTCGTTATCCACCGTTGAAAGTTTAAGTATCCCGCCCGGCTTTGATTTGATTTTATCTTTTATCGTCTGGCTGTCTATCCTGACATTTCCGGTAATAATGATCTTTTTTATAATAGAGGCATCGGCTTCAAATGAAACAAACAGTGCGAGCAGCACAGTTAAAATAATTTGTCTGTATTTCATATTAATTTTCCATCCTTCAATGTTAAAACTTCATCGGCTATTGACGCAACATTTTTATCATGTGTTGCGATCAAAAAGGTTTCTCCAGCTTTGTTTGCCCATTTTATAAGAGAAAGAAGCTGATTGCAACTTAGTGAATCAAGATTTCCGGTAGGTTCGTCCGCCAGAATCAATTCCGGCCTCATTATCATAGCGCGCAGCAGGCTTATTCGTTGAGATTCGCCTCCTGAAAGCGTTTCAACACGTCGATCTCCGATATCAGACAATCCAAGTCTTTCCAAAAACTTTTTTGCTCTCTTTGAGGCATCGTTTCGATTCAGTCTTGCAATCATTGCCGGCATAATAATATTTTCCATAACGGAGAAGCTCTTCATAAGATAGTGAGATTGAAACAAAAAGCCGATATGTCTGTTTCTTATATCGGAAAGCCGGTTGTCGCTAAGATTCTCAATAGATTTACCCAGTATTTTGATTGTACCTGAATCGTATTTAAGAATAAGCCCTAAAATTGCAAGCAAAGTGCTTTTCCCTGCACCCGATGGTCCGATAAGCACGGTTATGCTGCCGGTTTTTAGTTTTATATCAATATCGCTCAACACATCCCGGTCAAAGCTTTTTCTGATTCCGTACGCCTCTAAAATCATTGCCTTATCTGCTTTGTAATATCTTCGGCTGCAGCCTTTGATGCCGGATAGAGGGTAGAAAAAAATGATATGATAAGAGCTATCAAAACCGTAAGCGCTACATCAAAAGGACTTACGCTGACAGGTATGGTATTAAGATAAAAAATATCTTTCGGCAGCTTTATGAACTGATAATGTCCCATCAGGAAAGACAGCAGCGTTCCCGTAATAACTCCGGTTATAATGCCGGCTGATGCTACCGTCAATCCTTCAATAATAAATATAGATCTTATTTGAGCTTTTTTTGCTCCCATTGATCTTAAAATTGCTATATCGGCTTTCTTTTCGTTAACAAGCATTATCAATGATGCGCTTATTGCAAAACTACTTACAACGAGAATAAGGAAAAGTACTATAAATATTATTACTTTTTGAAGTCTCATTGCATAAAAAAGATTTGCATTTTGACTTATCCACGTACTTATGTGAAACTGTTGAAACTGTTTCGACAATCTTTTTGCGACTATCGGTGCATCATATGGATTGTAAGTCGCTATATCTATACCGCTTATCATATTTAAGGTGCCCAGGCTTTTTTGGGCGGTCAAAAGAGGCATAAAAATGAAAGCATGATCATACTGATAAAATCCCGTTTGGAAAACGCCGGATACTTTTAGGCTTACGGTTTTCGGTATCAATCCAAACGGACTGATGTCGCCGAACGGAATTATAAGTTTTACCGGATCACCTATATGAAGTTTAAGCGATTTAAGGAGAGGTTTGCCTATCAATATTGCATCATTGGAAAATGAGCCCGCTTGTATATATTTCTTAAGGCGCGCAGCTATAAAATTATTTGTAACTCCTTGAAAAATAACAGTGCCGAATTTGCTTGAAGAAGACAGAATAGCTTCTGATCTCAGGCTGGGAAAGGCTGCTTTAACTCCCTTGGTCGCTCTTACTTTTTTTATTATAACTTTATTTTCCATCATCAATCCGCCATTTTTTTTTGTTATTTGAGCCGACGTTTCTATACCCAGAATTTTTGATCTTATTGCACCGTCAAAACCATTTGTGAGACTGGTAGCCAGAATCAGAGCGCTTGTGCCGATTGTTATTCCTATAACTGCCAAGAGGGCACTGATAGAAATAAAACGTTCTTTTTTTTTGAAAAGATATCTAACGGCAACGGAAAATTCAAACGGTATATGCATTAGAAATTAGATTATTAAAACAATAGCCAAAGTCAAGCAATACAGGAACATCTCCATTGATCCCTGATATGAAATAGATATTACTATTTTTTTCCATTATGAGACCACTGCATGATAAATCCGTTTCCATTTTGTCCCATTTATCAGCTTGAGAAAACGCCTGCCTCCTGCGGATCTGTTTATTGTGCAGCGGTTTCATTTCTGCAGAAGTATATTCCGTAAGAGAGAAACCATGAGGCAATTGGTTGTGTTGAATGCGGATACTTTTTATGTATACTTACTAAATGCATCCATACTTGAGCATTAGCGGGGATAAAACGGTCCTCTTCGTCTCCGATCTTCATATAGATTCAAACGGTCGCGAAGAAACCGAAAAGATAAAACGGGTCATAGAAGCCGTGAACCCGGATTTTATTTTTATAGCGGGAGATCTTTTTAATATCGCATTTGGGTGGATGAGGTCTGCAGAATATGATAATTTCGGTTTTATAAATTATCTGGAAAAATGGAGTAAATCAGGCGAAAGAAGAGTAATATGGCTTGAGGGAAACCATGAATTCGGACTTAAATATCTAAAAGACACAATTGATGTTGTTGAAAAAGAACTTATTCTAAATTTGGGTTCCCGCAAAATCTATTTGGCTCATGGAGACCTTATCAACAGAAGCGATATTAAGTATCAGATCTTTAGATTTTTAACGAAAAACAGAGTCAGCGTTTTTGCTGCGAGATTTATACCGCACAGATTACTTTTTATGCTGGCATCTATAATAATCGACAAGAATTTGACGGCTGACTGTAACGATTTGCCCGAAAGGACGAGAGAGTTTGCAAAAGACTGTTTCAAAAAGGGATTTGATATCGTTATATTGGGTCATACGCACAAGGCAGATGTCTACATAGAAGATAAACATTGCTACTATAATATTGGAAATTTTATGGAGCATAAAGATTATTTAGTGTATAAAAATGAAAAATTCAGTGCCGACAGATATATCTGAGAAGCTCAAAAGATTGAGAAGCCGCATTAAGTCTGCCGATTATGCCTATTATGTGAAGGATAGTCCTATAATGTCCGATGCCGAATATGATGAGCTTATGCAGCAGCTGATAAACCTTGAAACTCTCTATCCTAATCTTATAATTGCCGATTCTCCGACTCAAAGGGTAGGCGGTGAGCCGAAAGAAGGATTTGCAAAAGTGGCGCATAATCCTCCGCTCTATTCTCTTTCAGATATTTTTGATGACAATGAAATAGCCAAATTTGATAACAGATTGAAAAAGCTTACGGGAATGAATGACATTACCTACAGCGTAGAGCCGAAATTTGACGGATTGACCGCTGCAGTAAGATATGAGAAAGGAGTGCTCGTTCAGGCTTCAACAAGGGGCGACGGATTTGTAGGTGAAGATATCACTGTTAATGTCAGAACTATTAGAAGCGTTCCGCTTCTGCTTGAGGGCGATGCCCCCGATTTGCTGGAGGTTCAGGGAGAGATCATACTTTCAAAAAAAAGCTTTATCAAAATAAACAGAGAAAGACGTATGGAAGGATTGGAACCGTTTGCCAATCCGCGTAATGCCGCTGCCGGAAGCATAAGACAACTCGATCCAAAAATAACTGCTAAGCGCCGTCTGTTATTTTTTGCCTATTCTATAAGGGCTATTGACCAAATGCCCGAATCTCAAAATGAAATTTTACTGCTTCTCAGGAAATTCGGATTTTATGTATCTGATCTGAATTCAATAGCTTTAGGAATAGAGGATCTGATTGAGAAAAAGAATCTGATTTTTAAAGCCAGATATTCCCTTGAATATGAAATAGATGGGGTGGTTATCAAGGTCAATGATCTGAAATTGCAGAATCTGCTTGGATACACAGCCAAAAACCCAAGGTGGGCAGTTGCATTCAAGTTTCCTGCGATAGAAAAGAGCACAAAAATTCTAAACATAGAAGCAAGTGTTGGAAGAACCGGCATAATAACACCCGTGGCGATACTTAAAGAAGTTAATATGGGCGGAGTGATCATCAGAAGAGCAAGTCTGCATACCTGGCGGGAGGTAAAAAACAAAGATATAAAAATAGGCGATTGGGTTTTTATCAGACGCGCCGGAGATGTCATTCCTGAGATTACAAAGGTGATTACCGAGAGACGAGACGGAAGCCAAAAAGATATTGTACCGCCGGAGTATTGCCCGGTCTGTCATGACAAACTAATAGAAGATCAGGCTTATCTTAAATGTATTAATCAGGATTGCCCTAAAAAGATATCCGAATCGATTATTCATTATGTTTCACGAGGAGGCGCAAATATTGATGGACTTGGTGATGAGATAATAATCAAACTTTTAAACTCAGGCATAATAACCGATGAGGCTGATCTATATGAGCTTGACGTTGAAAGACTTAAAAAGCTTCCAGGAATAAAGGAGAAACTGGCGACAAACATAGTGAATAATATACAAAAAAGTAGAAGAATTCCTCTTGATAAATTTCTTTACGCTATCGGAATAGATTCTGTCGGAACGCAGACTGCTAAAATTCTTGAATCCGAATTCAGCCTTGAGGAGCTTTCTGCCGCATCAAAAGAAGAATTGGAAAGAATTGATCAGATAGGTGAAAAAACTGCTGATGATATCTACAGATTTTTTCACAATGAAAGGACTAAAAAGAAGATCGAGCGGTTGCTTGCAGCCGGAGTCGAACCTGTGAGGTCTGTCAAAAAACAAAAAAAGCTGTGTGTTTTTACCGGTACTCTTTCGCTTTCAAGATCAGAAGCTGCTGAGCTTGCGGAAAAAAATGGCTGGAGAATCGCCAAGAGTTTGAGCAGCAAAGTAGATTTTCTTGTGGCCGGCAAAAATCCCGGAAGTAAACTTGCAAAGGCAAAAAAACTCGGCATTTCTATTATTGATGAAGCAGAATTTTTTAGACTTTTAGATGAAAAACAATCTCAGGATTTGCAGACCGGCTTAGTAGGTTTGCCGGTATGAGTTTCGCGACGCCTATTGGTATTGTTGCCGCTCTCTTAACAACATTCGGTTTTGTTCCTCAAATTATCAAGCTGCTCAAAACGCGCAAAACCGATGGAGTAAGCGCGATAATGGTG
Organism: uncultured Hippea sp.; assembly: GCA_913009315.1. GTDB lineage: Bacteria > Campylobacterota_A > Desulfurellia > JAADFJ01 > JAADFJ01 > JAADFJ01. The sequence goes on along the minus strand of CAJVZA010000009.1, from coordinate 22,926 downwards.
GTTCAGATTGCAGCAGGATTGCTGCTTTGGGTCATTTACGGCATTCTGCGCAATGATTCCATAATAATAATTGCCAATACGATAGGATTTTTGCTTGCGATTGCCACACTTATGCTTTATCTAATATTCAAAAACAGGAGCACTAACTAAACTACCCTCGTCTTTAAGACGAGGGTAGTTTAGTTTATCTTCTTTGGCAGTAATACAATATTTACCCATCTTTGTCATTATCTTTCAAAAAGCCCTTATCTGCCAACACCCTAACTCTGATTATAGGCTGCTGTTGGCACTACAAATTTTGCTCTATGTCCTAAATGGTATTTTGATAGGCAGCGAGAATTATGGAATTAATCCAAACATTCGTGTATTGTCTGCTGCTATAGCCCGGGACGGAATATCCCTCGTGGAAACGCAGCGGTTTTTCACGCTTCTTGAGTCATGCCGATAGCTGATCGTGCATCAGTATAAGACAGGCGTCAAGTTCTGAAATAATCGGCAAGTACTACATTTAGAACCAAGAATAAGAAATCTTATATCAACGAATTACTGCCTTAAATACTCCAAAACAACATATTTGAGATTATTTTTGACGAAGATGGTCAAGGGCATCGCAAAACGGAGATGAGCTAAAATATAAGTTTAAGAATATTTTCAACAAATATCGACAAAAGAATCGCAACAAACAGCACTTTTCTCAGGTGAGCCGACAGCTCTATGTGAGTTGAAACTCTTATGCCGATTACTGCGCCTGAAAGGGCGAGCAGATAATAAAATAATGAAACAGTGTGATTGATGAACAGATTTTCAAGAGTCGCCAAACCGTTTGCAACTGCTATAACGCTGAGGCTTGTACCAACCGCAACTTGCGCAGGCAAACCGTAAAGATATAGAAATATCGGTACATAAGCAAAACCTCCGCCAACTCCGAGGACAACTGATACAAAACCGACAATTAAACCGATCAGAATGCCTTTTGTTGCCGTGGGTGCGGGGAATTTTTTTTGCTTGGTTTTAAATCCTACATCAATAATCATTTTTATAAGCATAATGAAAACAAGTACAAGAAAACCTGCTTCCATAATAATTTCTAATAATTTAGGATCTTTTATCAAATGAACGGTTATTACACCCAGCAAACTGCCAACTACTGTCCCTGCTATCACCTGAGATGCCGATTTTATGTTTACCTTGCCGTTTTTGTGATAGTGAATTGATGAAAGTGTCGCAACTGTAGCAATAACCGCAATGCTGCTGGCTCCGGCTATGGCCGGATGTGCGCCGATAAGAAAAAATACCGGAACCAGAATGAATCCGCCTCCAATACCCAGCAGAGAAGAAGAAAAACCGGCGGCAAGACCGCCTGCAAAAAGAATTATGTATTCCAAACCGTTACATCTTTGATAACTTAATTGATAGAAGATTAAATATATCATCCATGCCGGCAGTTTTGGGTATTGTTCCCTGCGCCAAATACCTGTTGCCCCCGCCTTTCCCGTTAAACGCTGTCATAATGTTCTTAAGGAGAAGTGAAGCATCAACAGAAGATTCGGTAGTCATAATCATAATTGATCGTTTTTTTGCATCATTAATTATACAGACAATTCCATCTTTTATCTTTTGCTTTAATTTGTCTCCGGATGCCCTTGCTTCTTTCACATTTGCATTATCTAATTTTACTAAAGCAAGTTTATATTTGCCGGATTGAATAATTTTGAGATTACCCTCATCGGAAGTACCTATATTAATCTTTAAATCTTTTATCTGGCGATCATTCTGCTTGATAGTCTCTAAAAGCGCAGTAATTTTTTTCTCTATTTCAATAGGTTTCACCGACAGTATCTTTGATGCGCTGTAGGTAATATCTTTATATGAAAGCAGAACATTCAGTGCCGTTGTGCCGGTAATTGCCTCTATGCGCTTAATGCCGCTTGCAATTGATTTTATACTTTGTATTACAAACAATCCGATATCGGAACTTTTTTTAACATGTGTTCCTCCGCAAAGCTCTTTTGAGAATTCTCCGCACGAGACCACCCTCACCACTTCTCCATATTTTTCTCCAAATAACGCCATTGCGCCGCTTTCATATGCCGACTCAATAGAAGAAATTTTGGTAACAATCAGGGTTGATTTCGCAATTTCATCATTGACCAGAAGCTCAACAGCCCTTATGTCGCTTTGTGAAATATCACCCGAATATGTAAAATCAAATCTTAAATAGTCGCTCGTCACCATTGATCCTGCCTGATGAACGGTTTTGCCCAGTGTCTTTCTCAAAGCAGCCTGAAGAAGATGTGTTGCGGTATGATTCTTTTCTATCTTGTCTCTTTTCTGCCTGTCAACAACAAATTCCACCATTTCGCCTACAGCAGGAGTTCCTTTAATAACTTTGCCTCTATGAATTATAATCCCCGCTTCTTTTATCGTATCATCAACTCGTATCTCGAATTTATTGGAAATAATTTTTCCGGAATCACCTGTCTGTCCGCCGGATCTTCCGTAAAACGGCGTCTCATCTGAAACTACCTCAACATCGCCGTTTCTTGTTATATCGACAGATTTTCCACCGACGATCAATGCTCTTATTTTATATTTGAACTCTTTATCCAGATCATACCCGACAAATTTTGTACTGCCTGTTTCTTTGGCAATTTTAGAATATATAGGATTGACAGTTGATTCATCAGTTCCGGACCAACTTATCCTGGATCGATTTTTCTGTTCATTCAGCAGAAATTCAAATCCTTTCATGTCAACCGCTACATTATGTTCTTTAGCGATATCGCATGTCAGATCAACCGGAAAACCATAGGTATCATATAGCTTAAAAATGGTCTGCGCATCCAGTTTTGTGCCTTTAAGCAGCTCACTATCCAGGATTTCCAGACCGCTGTCAAGTGTTCTGTGGAACTGCTCTTCTTCGCCCGCAATCGTTTTGATCACAAGTTCCTGTGCTTGAATAAGTTCAGGATAAACCGGTGACATCATTTTATCAAAAAATTCTACAAACTTATAGATAAACGGTTCATCGAACCTCAGAATCTTTCCATATCTTACGGCACGCCTGATTATTCTTCTCAGCACGTACCCTCTGCCCGATTTATCCGGAAAAACACCATCTGCCAACAAGAATACCGATGCTCTCAGATGATCGGCTATAACGCGCATAGCAACATCATTTCTGTCATCATAACCGTATTCCGTATCGGTTAAGGACGCTATTTTCTTTATAATCGGAAGCAGCAGATCTGTGTCAAAATTGCTTTTTACGCCTTCCACTACGGCACTAACACGCTCAAGGCCAAGCCCTGTGTCAATTGAAGGCTTCGGTAGTTTGATCATGTTGCCCTCTTTGTCGCGATTAAACTGCATAAAAACAAGATTCCAAAGTTCAAGGAACCGGTCGCATTCACAATCTACGCTGCATTCGGATTTGCCGCAGCCGACAGATTTTCCCTGATCTATATGTATTTCAGAACATGGCCCGCAGGGTCCGGTATCACCCATCGACCAAAAATTGTCCTTCTGTCCCATACGAATTATTCTGGATTCGGGCAGTCCGATATTCTCGTGCCAGAGCTTGAAAGCCTCGTCATCCTCTTTATAAACAGTTATCCATAACTTCTCAGGAGGCATAAGAAGAGTCTTTGTTATAAATTCCCATCCAAATTCGATAGCCTCTTTTTTGAAATAATCTCCAAATGAAAAGTTTCCGAGCATTTCAAAAAATGTGTGATGACGAGCGGTATATCCTACCTGCTCCAGATCGTTATGTTTTCCTCCCGCACGAACACATTTTTGGCAGCTTGTTGCTCTATTGTAGTCCCTCTTTTCATTTCCTAAAAAACAGTCCTTAAATTGAACCATTCCCGCATTGACAAAAAGCAAAGACGGATCATTGTGCGGTACCAAAGGAGCACTTTTTACCCTCGTGTGCCCTTTTTCTTCAAAAAATGATAAAAACTTCTCTCTTACCTGATATGAGTTCAATCTTCCTCCAAATTGCGCTATTAATTGGTAACGTTACCTGAATCATCTTTCAATATATTCATAATTGATTCATAGCTGAAACCGCGAGATAACAAAAAGCGAATATTTTTATCCCTATTGTCGGTTTTCTTCCTTTTTTTTAAAAGCTCTAAAGCGGCCTCTCTTTCATAACTATCTATGTCTTTCATTGTACAATCAATGATTTCATCGAGTATTCCAAGATTTTTGAGGGATAATCTGATTTTGAGACTGCCCCATTTTTTTTTCTTTCTACTCTGATAATATTGCTCTGCGAATCTTTCGTCATCTACAAATCTCTTTTTCTTTAAATATTCAATGACATTGCTGACAGTCTTTTCATCGAATTCAGTAAGCTTCTGCCTTATCTGAAGGATAGTTTTATCGCTTCTTGAAAGCAGTTTTAAAGTCATGCCGACGGCTTTTTTAAAATCGTTCGATTCTTCCATTTGAGCCTTTCGTAACGCCCTTGAGTTTAAGTTCAAAATCTGTTAGATTTGATACGTTCAGTATAGCTTCATCTCTGGAAATATGTTTTGATCTATAAAGCTCCATAATAGACTGGTCGAATGTCTGCATTCCATATTCCGTATGACCGAGTTCGATTACATGGGTTATATCTCCTGTTTTATCCTGGTCCATTATACATTCCCTGATGTGCTCGGTGGACAAAAGAATCTCCAATGCGGGAATCATGCCGGGAATATCAGATCTTTTTAATAATCTTTGAGATATGATTGCCTGCATTACATTTGCAATCTGATGGCGCATAGAATAAGAATTTTCTATAGGAAATGCCGAAATTATTCTATTGACAGTCTCTTTGGCATCCAGAGTATGCAATGTTGAAATAACAAGGTGACCGGTTTCGGCAGCGAGGAGAGCTGTTTCAATGGTTTCCCTGTCTCTCATTTCACCTATCATAATAATGTCAGGATCTCCTCTTAATGCAGCCTTAAGACCGGCATTGAAATCCAAAACATCGTTGCCAATCTGTCGTTGAGAGATAATCGATTTATTATCATGAAAAAGATATTCTATGGGATCTTCTATTGTTATAATATTTTTTGAGGAGGTGTGGTTGATAAGATCAATAATAGAGGCAACCGTTGTTGATTTACCTGAGCCGGTGATTCCGGTAACAATGATCAATCCTCTGGAAAATGCAGCAATCTTGCCGACAATATCCGGAAGATTCAGCTCTTTCAGAGACGGGATATCCGAAGGAATTCTTCTTGCGGCAACGGTAATCGTTCCTCTCTGATAAAAAAAGTTCATTCGAAAGCGTCCTACGCCTCTAACTCCGTACGCTGCGTCGATATTTAAATCATCGTTAAACTTTTTAAGCTGCCTCTCCTTTAATACAAGTTTAGCCAGTTCCTCGGTATCAAGAATAGATAAAATGCCAAATTCTTCGATCTTTTGTAAATTGCCATGAATCCGCATCGTAACAAAATTTCCCACTTTAAAATGTATATCGGATGCATCCTTGTCTTTTGATACTCTGAAAATATCATCAAAGTTTTTCATTTTCCGCCTTTTGTTCTTTGTCTTTATTGGCTATTCCGAGTTTTGCTCTCAGTTTTTTTTCGATATCAGTCGATAAATCAGGATGTTCTCTGAGAAATTGCGCAGCCGCCTCTTTGCCTTGTCCTATCCTTAAATCATCGATGGAATACCATGCACCGCTTTTTTCAATCAGATCATTGTCGACACCTAAACGCAGAAGCTCATCTTCGCGGTCAATGCCCTTGCCGTACATAACCGTGAACTCAGCCTGTTTGAAAGGCGGGGCAACCTTATTCTTAACTACCTTGACTCTCACTCCGATGCCTACGATTGCATCACCTTTTTTGATTGATTCCTTCTTTCTTATGTCAAGCCGTACAGATGCATAGAATTTAAGTGCATTTCCTCCGGTGGTTGTTTCCGGGTTGCCGAAATAAACGCCTATTTTCTGACGGAGTTGATTCAGAAACAGAATGGCCGATTTGGATTTGCTCACTGCTCCGGCCATTTTCCTCAGGGCCTGACTCATAAGCCTCGCCTGAAGCCCCATCTGCGCATCTCCCATCTCTCCTGCAATTTCAGCTTCAGGAACAAGAGCGGCAACCGAATCGACAACGATAAGTTCGACTGCTCCGGAATGCACCAAAGTATCGGTAATCTCTAAAGCCTGCTCACCGCTGTCGGGCTGACTTACAAGGAGTTTCCCGATATCAACGCCAAGCGCCTCGGCATAGTTAATATCCAGTGCATGCTCGGCATCTATAAATGCAGCCGTAAGACCCATTTTCTGAGTCTCTGCAATTATATGCAGAGCAAGAGTAGTTTTTCCTGAGCTTTCAGGACCGTATAGCTCAGTTACTCTGCCTCTTGGTATGCCTCCTATACCGAGAGCGACATCCAGGCCGAGCGATCCGGTTGATATTGATTCAATATTCAAAGCAAATCCTGATTTAAGCCTCATTACAGCCCCTTTTCCAAAATTTTTCTCTATTTTTTTTATTGCAAGATTGAGTGCATTTTCTCTATCATTCATTTTTCCTCCATCTAAAAGTTGAAAGTTCTTTATATATCGAACCTTTTGAGGTCAGAGTACTCTCAAAAAGCGAAAACGAATCTACCCGAAATCGTAACTTATTTAGATTGTAGTCCTTTAATAACGGAACACCGCTTTCCTTTAGTCTAAAAACCGTTACATGAGGAGCAAAATTTCCTGTTCTTTTATAGCCGAATTTCTCCATTTTCTCGTTTACCAATTCCGCAACTGATCTTAGGTTGCCATCGACCCTTATAACAATAGAGCCTCTGCCGCGCCCTGAAGGAAAAAACAGTAGGTCTCCCAATGATACGGAAAGAGTTTCTAATTCCAGCGAGACAGCATCCAACTCAGATTCTATAGGCAGAATTATATCTTCTCCGGTATCCCCCAGAAATTTTAGTGTTATATGATAGTTATCAGGAGGTACGCTTTTGAGCTTCAAGTTAGATTTAACCAAAAACCGATTACAAAAACCTGCTATCTCTTTCGATATATCGTCAGGTATCTTTGTTGCAACAAAACATCTTATCATATCAGTTGTTTTTTCACAAGATTAATTGCAAAGTTGGCGCTTGCTTTTCTGACTAACGCTCTTGATCCTAAGAATCGTCTTTTATATGTTTTGATGCCGTTAACGGTTGCCAGTCCAAAGCAGACAAGACCTTTAGGCTTATTTTCAATCGCACCATCCGGTCCGGCAATTCCCGTAACCGAGACAGAGATGTCTGCTGAAGAATTTTTCAGACAAGCCTCTGCCATCCGATATGCCGTTTGCTCACTTACTGCGCCGTACTTTTCTATTATGTTTTTATCTACCCCAAGTGCTGCTTTCGCGGCATTACTGTATGTTATGAAGCCTCCGTCATAATAGCGTGAACTGCCCGGTATGTCCGTTAGCCTTTTCCCTATCAACCCTCCTGTGCATGATTCAACTGTAGATAGCGTTAAACCGGCCTTAAGCAGAAGTTCGGATGTCAGGTAAAACGGATCGTCAAAACAAACATCTTTTCCTGCGCGTTCGGCAAAAGTCGCCTTTATTTTTTCTATGCTGTCATTTTCGCCTATTTTAGTAAGCATAGAAAGTTCCTTATAATCTCCCGCATCATTTATAGTAAAATCAACGGTTTTGAATTGTTTCAATATATCACCGATATCTATATCGACAAACAGATAAATCAAAGAATTTTTCATAAAGAAGATATTATATTCAGTATTATGTTAACCATTATACCTCCAACTGCATCATCAAGCATTATACCGAGCCCTCCCGGCACATTTTCTAACAATTTCAGCGGAAAAACCTTAGAAATATCTATCAGCCTGAACAGGATAAAGCCGATAATTATGGTAGTCCAACCAACAGGCACGAGAAAAAAAGAGATAAGTATTCCGACCGTTTCGTCTACAACAACCCACCCCGGATCTTTTTCACGATAGATTATTTCGGCCTCGTTGCCGACAGCCGTTCCAACAACAAAAAGGGATAACGTTATAAAAATATACCACCAATGATGATTCGACAAAACCAGGACAATAGGAATTGCGGCGATACTTCCGAGCGTTCCGGGAGCGTATGGAGAGAAACCGATACCGCCCATAGAGGCGATGCTAAGTTTTAAATTTCTGAAGAACTCAATCTTTTCCATTCAAAAATCTCTCTAAAAGTGTTATTGCAAAATCAGCGGCGGTCTTATCTATCATTAAGGGTGGTTCAAAACGGGCAACATTGCTGCCGGCAGTGCCTATAAGCAGCCGGTGATCAAACGCAAATCGATAAAATTCTGAAGCCAATGTTCCTGTCATTTCTACCCCAATAAGCAGACCAAGTCCCCTTACATCTAAAATTTTTTCTTTAAAGCGTTCTCTAAGATCGTTCAATTGACCGATTAAATACTTTCCCATAATTTCTGCGTTTTTAAGATACCCTCCGGATATCAGTTCATCAAAAAAGGAGCACGCAACAGAACATACAAACGGGCTGCCGCCAAAAGTTGAGGCGTGTGTTCCGGGTGTAAAGCTTTCTGCATATTTCTCTTTTGCGAGCATAACACCGATAGGCAGACCTCCTCCGGCAGCTTTAGCAACGGTTATAATATCAGGTTCTATATTATAGTGCTGATATGCAAACAGTTTTCCGGTTCTTCCCATTCCCGTCTGAATCTCGTCAACCATAAAAATTATATTGTTTTCTCTGCAGTATTGATAAAGATTTTCTACATATACTTTTGAAAGCGGTCTTATACCGCCTTCCCCCTGCACAAGTTCAACCATAACGGCAGCGATACTGTTATCGATTAGAGCAATAGTTTTCTCAAAATTATCAGGTTCGGCATAGATAAAACCATCCAGAAACGGATTAAAATAGTTATGAAAACGTTTTTGTCCGGTAGCGGTAATTGTAGCCATTGTTCTTCCATGAAAGGAGCCTTCGAGAGTTACAATTTTATATCGGTTGTGACCGTAATGATCTTCGCTGTATTTTCTTGCAAGCTTGATTGCCGCTTCATTGGCTTCTGCGCCGGAATTTCCAAAAAACGCTTTATCAAGACATGAGTTTTCTATATATTTTTGAGCAAGCCTTGCCTGCTCTTCTATCATATACAGATTGGAAACATGAATCGGTCTTTCGGAAGCCTTTTTTATCGATTCAACTATTTTGTCATTTGAATATCCAAGATTGTTGACCGCAATTCCGGCGAGAAAATCAATATATGTTTTGCCGTCGCTGCAAGTCAATTTATAGCCGTCTCCCTTAACAAACGATACGGGCAGGCGCCGGTATGTGTTCATAAGATATTTGCTGCTCATAACGGCAAGCTGATCGGTATTCATTGGGTTTCCATACGGTTTAGGGTTATTACGCCTTTTTCTTTTTCACCCTGCCATAGCCGTTTCAGAAAATCAGACGGTACTGCCCTTCCGATCAAAAGCAAATCGTTTATTCCCGATATTGCGCTTAATCGTCCATAGATATTTCCTGATGTGTATTTCCTGTGCAAACCATATTTATCAAAATTATAGACCATAAAAGCTGAACCGTTTGATATATTGCTGAAAAGTGAATTGATGACGGCGGTTCTGTAATTTCTTACTACGGTTATTTCAAGACCGTTTTTATTCGAAAAGAATTTTATAGGCCTGCTCATCAAAACGGTCCCGTCCTGCGGATTTTCCGTTGTTTGAGAATTGGGATAACGTACTATTCTGTTTTTGCCGAAACCAAAAACAGAATTTGTCTTGCGAATAACCTTTCCATCATTTCTTATGACTATATTGCCGTTTTCGGAAAGATATATAAGAAACTGCTTATTCCCACGCGTGAAACTGTCCCAATTGAAAAATGATGCCATCTTTGAGATGTAGCTGACATCTGCAAATTTTACAAGTCGATTGTTCTTTATCGCATAGAGATACAGCCTGGAAGTAAATAATCGATCGATACTGCCGGATTGGCTTGCAACTACGACCTTGCCGTTCCAATGAACAAATCTCATCCATGAATCCGTTTCCGATAACTTAACAAACCTATTTGTTTTGTCTCTATATCTATAAATTATTGATTTTATCGCACCATAACGATTGAAACCTGAAATTATCAGGAGACTTTTGAATAGATCAACAGCCGCAACATTTATCGGTGAGAGCTCCTGAAGTTTTTGCACGTCACCGTTTTGATAGCTATAAATTGTTGCCGATCCGTCTGATGCTACGACAATCCGGTAATTTTCATCTCCGTTTATGCCGCCGATTGTTAGATCTGTTGCCACAGATGTATCTTTTAGAATTGCAATGGGATTAAGTCCGGCAATTGCCATCTGATAATTGCCGTGATGCAGGCTTATACCGGCTTTGCCCAAAAGCTTATCAATAAGAGTTTGTCTGTACTGAAGATCAAGACTGCTAACTGTAATATTATTTGGATTTATTAAAATTTCCGATTTTTTCATCTTTTTCTTTAGGGCAGCATATTGAATGTTATTTAGTGAAACCGAGATATTGCCTATTCTTTTTCCCGACATGCCGGCAATAACCGTAAGATTCAGAGCTGCTTTATTTTGTTTTCGAACAAGTCTTGGAATCAGAAAATAATCAATGCCGAGTTTAAAAGCAAGGTCGGGCAGACGCTTCCAATCGGTACCATAAATTTTTAGATCAACCCTGTTGGTATCAAGCCAATCTTTGTCAACAAAATCTACATTTTTAAGCCCATTCTTCAATTTGTTGTAAAGTGCGGGATTTTTAGTGAGTACTGCAACCTTTTGTCTGCCGGAGTTAAGAGTAAACAGATCACCTTTTTGTACTTTAAGATTCTTATATTTCCAGCCGTCAGGAATAATATATAAGAGGGTATGCTCTTTTTCATCTACTCCATATATCGGTTTAGCTTCAGATCTGTCATTACTTACTTTTTCTACGACTGCGTAGCATACAACTTTTTTAAGATGTATGATTTTGCCGTCTTGCTTATAAGTTCCGTAATTTCTGAAAACTGAAATAACAGCCCCCGGTCTGATATTATCGGCAGATCCCTTATCAATCACGATATACTTCTTGTTTGCGTTTGTAATTTTTCCCGATACAGGCGCTACAATTTTTTCAATGTCGCTTCTCAGAGTTCCGATATATCCGGCGTAAGCAGAATCGTAAAATAAAACAAAGATGACTGCAAGCAGCAGTTTCAATATATTTTTCATAATTTATCAATCTCCAGTATTTTCTTTTCAAGCTGTCTGATCTGTTCAAGATCGTGCTTGTGCTCTATTTTTATATCAATAACAACAGAGTGTTCCGCATGCTCCAGAAATCCACTGTTATTAAGCCTTTTTTCAAGCTGAACAATTCTATTTCTCAATTTTTCAGCTTCTTTGTCAATTTTTAATGCCGCCTTCTTTTTTTCTTTGCCGGTCGCTTCAATAATAATCTCGACAGAATCACCTATTCTGTGCGCACCAGTCAGATTGTCATCAACAATACGCACAAATGCCAACTGTTCAATATACTGCCTGCATTTGTAAAAAACAGAATTATCGGAAGATATAAGTTTGACATCAACGATCTCTCTTGTTGAAATATCAAGATCACTTTTGAGAGATCTTATAAGTTTGACTGCATCGAGTACGGACTCCATATTTTTATGTTCGTCTTTATAGTCTGCAAGAAAGCCATTTCCCGATTTTGGAAATCGGGTTTTCATCAGATAGGTTGTTTGTCCGTTTTGCAGAATTTCGCGCATGGAAGACCAGATTTCTTCGGTTACGAACGGCATAAACGGATGCAGGCTCTTCAAAACTACTCCGGCAATACCGGCAAGAGTAAAGATCGTTTCATTCGGATGCCGTTTAATCTCCTTTTTGGCTATCTCAAGATAAACATCACAGAATTTATGCCATATAAAACCGTAAATGGCATCTGCAGCCTCATGAAAATGATAGCGATCCAAATTATAAGATATCTGTTCAACGGTTTGATTTGCTTCGGTTATGATCCAGCAGCTTGCCGTTGTTGTGCTGTGCTGCGGCATAATGTCGGGTACGATCCTGCCGTCCAAAAGCTTTTTAATCAGTTTGAATGCGTTCCATATTTTGTTGGCAAAACGTCTGAATCCTTCAATTCTTTCTTCCGAAAGCAGGATATCCCGTCCCTGAATAGATAAAGCGGCGAGGGTAAAGCGCACAGAATCCGCACCATACTTAGATATAACAACAAGAGGATCAATAACATTGCCTTTTGACTTACTCATTTTTTGTTTATGTTTATCTCTAATAAGTGCATGTATATAAATATTACGAAATGGAACCTTATTCATAAAGGTTATCCCCATCATCATCATTCTTGCCACCCAGAAAAAGATTATATCAAATCCTGTGACAACTACTGAATTCGGATAGAATCGTTCAAGCAGTTTCGTGTCTGTCGGCCATCCTAAGGTAGAAAAAGGCCACAGTGCCGATGAAAACCACGTGTCCAGAACGTCTTCATCCTGATGCATATTTCCGCCGCATATCGGGCATTTCTCAGGCGGTTCTGCTGCAACTACTACTTTGGTGCAATCGTCGCAGTAGTATGCCGGAATACGATGTCCCCACCAGATTTGGCGTGATATGCACCAATCATAAATATTATCCATCCATTCGTAAAATGTTTTTTCCCATTGGGCCGGAACAAAACGTGCCTCACCTTCTATTATAGCCTGTTTAGCCGTTTTAGCCATCTCTTTTGTCTTTACAAACCATTGCTCGCTTATTTTCGGCTCTGTCTCGGTTTTGCACCTGTAACAATGACCTATGCTATGCATATATTGTTCTTCGCCGGTGAGCAGTGCTGCTTCTTTTAATTCTTTTACAACCAGTTCTCTGCAGCTGTAGCGATCAAGACCCTCAAATTTTGATGCCTGGTTGTTCATTTTTCCATCATCCGTGAAAACAGAAATTACAGGGAGATTAAACCTTTTTCCTATCTCAAAATCGTTTGGGCTATGAGCGGGAGTAATCTTGAGTGCGCCTGTTCCAAATTCAGGATCAACATAATCATCGGCAATAACCGGAATTTCTCGATTTACAAATGGAACCAGAACGGTTTTGCCGATAAATTCTTTGTATCTGTCGTCAGTCGGATTGACTGCAACTGCCGTATCGCCAAAAAGTGTTTCAGGTCTTGTTGTTGCAACAATGATACTTTTTGAATTATCGTTTTTTAAGCAATATTTAATGTACCACAAAAAACCTGACTTGTCGGTATGTTCAACCTCAAGATCCGATAATGCTGTTAAGCATCTTGGACACCAGTTTATCATACGATTGCCTTTATAGATAAGACCTTTGTTATATAAAGAGACAAAAACGGTTTTAACCGCCATGCTCATGTCATCATCCATAGTGAAACGCTGGTGTTTCCATGAAAGAGATGATCCGAGATGCTTTATTTGATCCACTATTCTATCGCCATATTCGGCACGCCATTTCCACACTTCATCTATGAATTTTTCTCTGCCGAGATCAAATCTGCTTATACCTTTTTTTGCCAGTTCTTTTTCGACAACATTCTGAGTTGCTATCCCGGCATGATCGGTTCCCGGCACCCACAGAACATCGTAACCTTTCATGCGCTTATATCTTGCTATAATATCCTGGAGTGTTTGATTTAAAGCATGTCCTATATGAAGAACTCCTGTTACATTCGGCGGAGGCAGCACCATACAAAACGGTTCTCCTGTTTCCGTCGGCTCAAAAAGCCCTTGTTCTTCCCAAAGTTTGTACCAGTTTGTCTCGAAATTTGACGGATTATACGGCTTGTCCAGTTCGCTCACTCATCACTCCCAAATCGCAAATATTTTCTAAAAAATGCTTCGATCTGACGCATTTCTCAAAACCTTATGATATTTTAGCAAAAATATTATAAATAGAAAGCTTGATAGAAAATCTGTTTATTTACGATTTACTGTCTGTCTTGCGTATTTAAACTTGCATATTTCATAAATCAGCATCTTTAGTTGACAAGGTTATAAATATGCTTACTATATATACCGACCAGTCGGTATAAGGCAGCCGTGGAGGATAATTTGCAGACAAAGGAAAGAATCGTCAAAAGCGCAAAGAAACTTTTTAATCTTGATGGATACAATCATACATCATTACAGAAAATAATTGATGAAACCGGTGTTCAGAAAGGCGGAATTTATTACTATTTCTCCGATAAAGAAACTCTTGGCTTCGAGGTTATAAAAAAAGCCGAAGAAGAGTTTATGAAATTTTTAAACAGCTCATCGACCGGAAAAACTGCAGTTGAAAAGATAGTTGGTCAGTTTACTGCAATACTAAATTATCATAAACGAACCCGGTGCAGATTCGGATGTATTTTTGGAAACATAGCGCTGGAGATGGCTAACGGCAGTGAAGGGATAAGAAAAGCTGTTGAAGCCGTATTCGAAAAGTGGGAAAAACTTATTGAAAATCTGCTCGAAGAAGCCGCAAAGGAGGGAGATCTGAATAACGAATTAGAAAATGAAACCGAAAAGTTATCAAAAACCATCGTTGCAGCAATTGAAGGAGGAATTATGCTTTCAAAAACAGGAAGGGATTATCATCACCTGGAAACGGTTTTAAATTCTATTATATTATTGATATTTAAAGGAGAAATGCATGGCAAAAATAGTATCCGATAGTCTTGTTCTGAAACTATCTCACAGGGGTAAAGAAAAGATTATCGATCTGGCAAGGCTTTTTAATGAAAATCCGAACAGGATAGTAAATATTGTCGGCTCGACAAATGAGGACGGCTCTCCAAACACCGCTCCGATTTCACTATTTTACTGCCCTAACAAGAAAATCATCTATGCCGGAATAGTAACCGATTCGACAACTATTCAAAACATCAAAAGAGACGGAAGAATAATAATCGAAACGGTATATGCCGGTGATATAAGCTTCGGCATATCGGCAAAGGCAACAGTAATTAAAGAGCCGCTTGAATCAAACGGCAAAACCGCCGCGGTAAGAATTGATGTTCAATCGGTAAAACGGGATACTTCTCCGGCTCAAATGATAATAGAAGGTATAAAAACAAAGCCGAGAAGCGACAAGGCGGCCGAATACGAAAAGGCGGTTTTAAAGGAAATAATGGAAATTGCAAATTCTGAAATGACAGAACTATAGTTATCAGGGGGAAATTACGGGAAATACAGTATTTATTGTACTGTGTCTCATTATCAAATTATCTGCTTATAAAACTACAGGAGGGATGAATTTATGAATACAATCGAGGCTATCAAAAAACGGAAATGCATTAGAGGTTTTCTCGAAAAACCGGTATCAAGAAAGGATATAGTCAGGCTGCTTGATATAGCAAGAATGGCACCGTCAAGTCATAATATGCAGCCATGGGAAGTAGCTGTTGTAACAGGAGAGGCACTTGAAAAGCTGAAAAACGCCCTTCTTGATGCACTTCACAACAGAGCACATCGTCATTTTGATTATAATTATATGGCAAAAGAGCTCCCCAATCATTTAAAGGCGAACGGCGATACATGCAACCAAATCGTTTTTGAATATAGGGGCATAGATCCTAAAAATTGGTCGCAATTGGCACCTCATCTTGAAGAAAATCTGAAATTTTTCGATGCACCGGCAGAGCTTGTCATTATGACGGAAAGTGGCATCGGAGAAGGCGCATTTATCGATATAGGAGCTTTTTCGCAATCATTATATCTTGCTGCGCTTGACTTGGGTCTGGGTACCTGCCCTCAAGTTTCTGTTTCTCAATATGCTGATATCACTCATTCGGTACTTAACATCCCGGAAAACAAGCTGATACTGTTCGGAATAGCACTTGGATATCCGGATGAATCTGCATTTTTAAACAAGATGCCGAGAATGCCGAGAATGCCTGTGGATAAATTTACAATCTTTTTTGAATAATCTCAAAAAACAGCTTGACAAACGGAAAGAGGTGTTTATATTGTGTTTTGTTCAAAGAAACTAAACATTTTGGAGAGGCGTCTCTCAGGCGCTTCTCCAACCCCCCAACTATTTATATCCATTGTTGTTCAGCTGTATTAAAAAATTTTGAGGTTTTTGTGTCCTTTTTTCAAATTTCGGGAGGATCATTATGGAAAAACTTAAAGAACAATGGAAAGAAGTGCTGGATAAAACAGAATTTATCAGTATCGCTACAACAGGCGATGATGGCGCCCATACAGTCGGCACTTGGGGTAATTATGTGAAAAAGCTCGACAGCGAAGGTGCTGAAATAAGAATACCTGCATACGGTTATCATAAAACTGAAAAAAATCTTAAGAAAAACAGCAGTATAGAATTGCTGATTGCTTCAAAAAATGTAAAACGCCCTTCCGGCAAACTTGGACAAGGTTGTTTATTATTGGGAAAAGGTGAAATTCAAACTTCCGGTAATCAGGCAGAACTTACAAAAACAAAATTTCCGGGATCAAGAGGCGTTTTGATTATTACGAGCCTGTTGAAAAACTCCTATTTGTCATTGCGAGCACCGAAAGGTGCGTGGCAATCCCTTTATTGTCAACGTTTTTTGAGATTGCTTCGTCATTCTATTCACAGTAACGACATTTATCAACAGCCTCTTACAGTGGAAAAAGTCAAATATATATACAATGATTAAAATCGGTCTATACCTGCCCGTTTACGGAGGATGGCTTCCCGTATCAAATTCCGGAAAAACAGACGATGAGACAGAGTTTGTAAACGAAAACGAAGAGCTGCCTACCTACAGATATGTAAAACAGGTTGCCGTAGAAGCAGAGAGAATCGGTATAGACTCTTTATGGATTCCCGATCATCTGCTAAATCCGATAAAAGGCGAAACGGCAGCTTCGCTTGAGTCATGGACAATCGCCTCGGCAGTTGCAGCAGTGACAAGTAAGGTGAATATTGCCCAGACTACGCTTTGTGAGGCATTTCGTTATCCTGCAGTTCTGGCGAAACAGGCGGCTGCGCTCACTGACATTAGTAACGGAAGATTTTGGCTTAGTATTGGTGCCGGCTGGTTTAAAAGAGAATACGAAGCCTATGGACTACCATTTTACGAACATGATGATCGGGTGGATCGGGCAACCGAAGCGATTCAGATTATTAAGCGGTTGTGGAAAGAAAACTGCGTCACATTTAACGGAAAATATTACTCAATAAAAAACGGTACTCTTGAACCAAAACCGAACCCGCTGCCGCCAATATGGTATGCAGGAATGTCGGAAGCTTCCCGCAATCTTGCAGCTGCCGAAGCCGACGGCTGGCTGATGCGCGGATGCAGCCTTGAGGAGACGCGAGATAATATTACCGACATGAAAAAACGCTTGAAAAAGAGAGGAAGGAACGAGATGGAATTCGCTATTCCTGCACTAACTTTTATAAGAGATACCGATGAAGAAGCCGAGAAACAGCTGCAAAAAATAACAGGAGGCAGAAAGAATCTGCTTGACCGTACGCTTGATACCGGACTGGTGGGTTCACCTCTTGCGGTAGCAGAAAAGATAAAGCGTCTAAAAGAGATAGGAATAGATCATGTTTTATTGCAGCTTACTCCAACTTTTAAAGAACTGCAAAATGTTGAAAAACTTCTTGATATACTGAAAAATAATGGAGGAGAATAGAGATGAATTTAACTGAACAGATTGAAGAGTTTCAAAAAACTCACATTCCTGAGATACCGAAAGAAACCTTAAAAGTTATGTTGTCTGCGACAAAAAGGCTTCAAGAATCCGGTATTGTCAAAAACGTCTTAAAAAAGGGCGACAAAATGCCGCCGTTCACACTGCCCGATGCACAAGGCAATCCGGTATCATCTTCGGAGCTGTTGATGAATGGACCCATAGTAATAAATTTTTATCGCGGCGGATGGTGTCCGTATTGTAATCTGGAAATAAGAGCATTTCAGAATGTGCTGCACAGGATAGAACAACTTGGTGCCAGATTTGTTGCAATATCACCCAATCTTCCGGATAAAGTGCTGACAACTGTAAAAGAAAAGGAATTGACATTTGATGTCTTGAGCGATGTTGGAAATAAGATAGCGAGAAAGTTCGGTTTGGTATTTACTTTAGCAGAAGAGCTGCGCCCGATATATAAAAGTTTCGGCATTGATCTGCCGGCTGAGAATGGCGATGACAGCTATGAGCTGCCGATTCCTGCTACCTATGTAGTGGATTCCAAAGGAATCATAGCCCTTTCTTTTGCTGATGCGGATTACACGAAACGATTAGAACCGCAGGAAACGATCAAAGCTCTTGAGACAATCAAAAATAAATATGAGGATTCTTAGATGCGTATTGCAATATTTGGAACAGGAGGCGTAGGCGGGTATTTTGGCGGACGTCTGGCTGAAGCAGGATTCGACACTGTTTTTGTTGCCCGCGGTAAACATCTTGAAGCTATTCGAGAAGATGGTTTAAAGGTAAAAAGTATAAATGGCGATTTCATTATAAATCCGGTGCAGGTGACAAATAATCCGTCAGATATAGGGATAGTAGATATAATTCTGGTCACTGTAAAGGCATGGCAGGTTTCTGATGCGGCTCAGGCTATGCGGCCGATGATTGGCCCGGAAACTTTTGTAATTTCGCTGGAAAACGGTGTTGAGGCTCCTATACAGCTGTCAAAAATAATCGGCGAAAAACATGTGCTGGGCGGATTATGTCATATCATAAGCTATATTACCAAACCCGGTCATATATGTCATGCCGGCATCTATCCTTCGATTCAATTCGGTGAATTAAACAACGAACACAGCGAACGCGTGAAAACGCTGCTCCGTATTTTTGAACAGACTAAAGGAGTAAAAGCAACTGTTCCTTCAGATATTCAAATTGCCATGTGGAGCAAATTTTTGTTTATTGCTTCCTTGAGCGGCATAGGCGCCGTAACTCGTGTGCCCATCGGCATCTTTCGCAGCCTTCCTGAAACGCGCAGCATGCTGACACAAGCAATGCAGGAGATATTAGATGTAGCTCATGCACACAACATCGCTCTGCCGCAAGATAGCGTTAATAAGACATTGGCTTTTATCGATGATTTGCCGCAGGAAGGAACAGCATCAATGCAGCGGGATATAATGAATGGAAGACCATCCGAACTGGAATCTCAAAACGGTGCAGTGGTGCGGCTTGGAAAGGAAGCAGCTGTCGCAACACCCGTTAACAGCTTTATCTATTCCAGTCTGCTGCCGCTTGAGCTGCATGCAAGAGGCAAGGTTAAGTTCGATATTTGATTCCCGAACGCTGTCCGAGAGCAGAGTTGCAGTGAGAAGAAAGTTGATTTGAGACAGATCTTTCCATTGTCTGAGGCAAGTACAGGATATATTTAACGAGAATAATGGGAAATATGACCAAATCTATATTTATCTTCAGCAGACCTCCTATTATCGCTGTTCTCGGACGGTATCTCTATCCCTTGACGGAAGCGCAGCGGTTTTTCACGTTTCTTGAGTCATGCTGATGGCTGAACGTATATCAATAATATAAGGCAGACTTCAAATTCTGAAATAATTCAGCAGGCATTATATTTAGAACCGGGAATAAGGATATCAACGAATTGCTATCGTAAAACTCCTAAAAAGGCATAGATAAAAAGCCGATAGGGCATGTATCAGTAAGAGTACGCAGGCTTTTTGTCACTTTTTTTGCGTAAGTTTCAATACAGCCATAAGATACGAAACCAAGAGCACTGTAACAACAGCAAACCTTGATTTTTCGGAATGGAAAAATATTTCATGGCAAGACTCTGACAACGGTCTTACCGGACAGGAACACACAACGCCGTTATATTGAATATGAACGGCAGGAGTTGCAGAAGAAGGATAAACAGAGAACAATGAATATTGGTGAGGGCGGCTCAAAAATATCTTGACTTTATATATTTGGAGAATATTAGAAATAATAGCAGCAATTTTGTTATCAAATCCGCTGCTATTGACGGCTCAAAGTAAGTTGAGGGTTGTCAAAAGGCTATAAAATATGACTTCGTGAATACCATAAAACATTGTTAAAATAGCTTTACAGAGCTTGCTTTGAATCCAAGATATATCTCGTCACCGGGTTTTAGCATTAATTGTTGTGCACTTTTATCTGTTATTATTGCTGAAAATGTTTCACCCGCCTCTACAATTACGGATACAAAATCTTTTTCCTGTATAATTTTTTTGATTTTCCCCTTTAAGCAGTTTCTCATACTGCTGTGCTGTCTTGTTAAAGATAGCGATATGGCATCCGGATCTATCAATGCAGTGGTAGCGCCGGGTTTATTTAGAGTGGCAAACACAGCTCTTCCGGTATCAAAATAAAACGAACCGTCTTGTTCTATCAGTTTTCCTCTGAAATTATTTTCAGGACTTCCCTGGAAAAGATTTCCGTTAGAAAGATTGTATATTTTATCTGCTATTTTTATAACTTCTTCGGTTTTGTGACTTGATATCAGAATAGTTTTGCCTGATTGAGCTATTTTTTTACATATATCTAAAAAAACAGCTCTTGATGCCTCGTCAAGACTGTCAAACGGTTCATCAAATATAAAAATTTTTACAGGCATTATAAGCGCTCTTATAAGTGCTACTTTCTGTCTTTGTCCGCCTGAAAGCTGATCTGTCTTTTCATTTTCAATATTTTCCTCTTCAAGCAGTTTAAGTAAATTTTTTGCCTGAGAATAATTCTTCATTCTGCCTGATGCCTTTAATCCAAGCATTATATTGTTTTTCACGGTTCCTTTGAACAGATACGGGTCTTGGTGTACCATTGTGATAGATTCTCTAATTACTCTATCTGTTTTTCTACTCAGAAAAGCTGTTTGTCCAAAAATCTTTATTTGACCCGATACCGGTTTGAATAAAACAGCTATGGATCGCAGAAGAGTGCTTTTTCCCGAACCGTTTGCTCCTGAAAAAGCAACAATCGACGATGGCGCTATATCTACGCTTTTCAGCGAAAGTCTCCAATTTTTATTGTAGCTAAGCGCTATATTTTTTAGTTCTATCGCTTTTTGAACCATTGTAATGCAATATTAACCGAAACTGATATGGATAAAAGTATTATTCCTAGAGCTACGCCTCTGGCAAATTCCCCTTTTGTTGTTTCAAGCGCGATCGCCGTTGTCATTGTTCTGGTGAGACCCAAAATATTTCCGCCAATCATCATTGCCGCACCGACCTCCTCGAAGATTCTTCCAAAACCTGCGCTAATTGCTCCCATAATTCCGTATATCGATTCCTTGAGCAAAACTATTTGACCCTTAAAAGGAGAAACGCCCAATGTTTTTATGGTTTCGTCTATCTTCTTGTGATAATCCGAGAGAACAGATTCAGCTATTGCGACCACAGTCGGTATGCCAAGCAGCACATCACCTATAATAATAGCAGTCGGCGTAAAAAGAATATTGAGCATTCCCAGAATACCGTTATGTGACAACAATCCATAGCCTAACAGACCAACCACTACACTTGGAAGTCCCATTAGAGCGTTGAAAATTGTGATTAAAAAGTTTCTGCCCCTGAACTGTTTAGTGGAAAGTATAAGTGAAATTGGCAAACCTATTATCGTTGCGATTGCGGTTGCGGTAAAACCTACTTTTATGGATAGAAATATAGCCTGATATGTAGCAGCATCACCTGATAATATCAGATCTATCGCATTTTTAAAGGATGATAAAAACAAGCTTCACCGTCTATCGTTGTTTAATAGATTGCAAGAGGTGTAAACAAAGTTTTTCCTTCAGAATCTTTGTAGCCTGCTATGAGTTTCTGTACCCTTTTTGATGTTATCCATCTGTCGAATTTTAGAGCTCCCTTATAATCTACATTGCTGCAGTGGTTGGGATTTACGGCCATTACATGATAGGGATTATACAGTAACCTGCTTTTCCTGTCATAGAGCGGCACGATATCCAATTTATTTTTCATCTTTAGATAGGTTCCGATATCTGAAAGTGTGTAGGCGTTTTTTTCCGATGCCATCATAAGTGTAGCACCCATTCCATGTCCGATTCTCTCATACCATGAACCGGCCGGTGCAATGCCTGCCATTTTCCAGATAGTCTTTTCTTTTACATTAGTGCCTGAGTTATCGTCTCTGGATAGAAAAGTCGATTTTGAGTGTGCTATTCTTGTAAATGCATTCTTTGCCGAACTTGCATCTTTTATATCAGCAGGGTCAGATTTCGGTCCCACGATTACAAAATAGTTAGCCATCACGATTCGTCTATCAATGCCGTAGCCGTTTGCCACAAATTTTCTTTCCAAAGAAGGCGCATGTACCAAGGTAACATCAACATCGCAATTTTGAGCCAATTTCAAAGCCCTCCCGGTGCCGACGGCGATAACCGCAAGCGTGTATCCGGTGTCAGTCCTGAACTGTTTTGAAAGAAACCCCAATAGCCCTGTGTTTTGAGTACTTGTAGTGCTTGATAGCTTTAACATTTTTGCAAAACTGCTGTTCGCTATGGTTAATGCCAATACTACCATAAAAATCATAACAGATTTTCTTGTCATACTTACCCCCTGAAAATGATTTATTTTATCGTAATAAATTCTACTTATAAAGTATTTTTTGTCAATGAAATCCTAAATTATTTTTTTAAGATTTATAATAACCAAAAATATCTTAAAAAGACTTAAGAATATTTCTACTAATTTTATGTATTTCAAATCGAGAGTTCAAATTTATCTTATAAACTCGCTTTTGCGCATCAGACGGCATCCTGAGCGATAAGCGACAATAATGAGACCACTGCACAATAAACAGATACACAGAAGTCAAAGAAAGGGTGAGATTTAGAAATTAAAATTTGAGGTACTAACCGGTTAGTTTGAGAATTTTAATTTCCTGAAGATTGCCCTTTATTTGACTTCCCTGCGGGCTTTATGAG
>CAJVZA010000008.1 GCA_913009315.1 uncultured Hippea sp. | reverse complement strand
TATGTTGTGCGGTTGTAGTTGTGAAGATTATATAACTATTGATATGTTATGTTTTTTTTTTTTTAATGATACGGCGACCACCGAGATCTACACTCTTTCCCTACACGACGCTCTTCCGATCTGTATTGGTTTTATTGAGATTTGTGGTGAAATTTGTGCGGAAGATTCGTCCCAGGGTTTCCAAAGAAGCCGAGTTTTCTATAACTTGACTTTGAAAAAAGTGGGGCTAAAGTAAAAGCATGTATAAAAAATTGATAAAAAGGAATTTATATAAAGATCTCTATAAACATCTAAATAGCAAGGAGATATCTTTAATTGTCGGTCCTAGACAGGTTGGAAAAACTACATTGATGCTGCTTTTGGAAAATGAATTAATATCAAAGAAAGAGAGCACTTTATTTCTTAATTTGGATAGAGAGGCGGATAAAAAATATTTTGTAAATCAAAATGAATTGATTAGAAAAATTCAATTAGAAATTGGCAACAATAGGGGTTTTGTGTTTATCGATGAAATACAAAGAAAAGAAAATGCCGGACTTTTTCTAAAAGGGATATATGATTCTAATTTACCATATAAATTTATAGTTTCCGGATCCGGAAGTTTAGAGCTTAAAGAAAAAATACACGAATCATTAGTTGGACGAAAAAAACTTTTTGAATTAAGGCCGATTTCCTTTATTGAATTTATTGATTTTAAAACTGATTATAAGTATGAGAATAAACTGGAAAGTTTTTTTGAAATAGAGAGTGATGAAATATTTCTTTTATTGCGTGAATATTTGAATTTTGGAGGGTACCCGAGAGTTATTGTATCTGATACCATAAGGGAGAAATTAGAAGTTATGGATGAAATTTTCCGCAGTTATTTGGAAAAGGATATTTCCGTATTGCTTCATCTACATAGAATTGACGCTTTTTCAAATTTAATAAAGATATCATCTGCCCAGATTGGTGAATTGTTTAATTATTCCAAAATTGCCGGTGAATTAAACATCTCTCTCCCAACCCTTAAAAACTATCTTTGGTATGGAGAAAAAACCTTTATTCTGCAAAAGTTAACCCCGTATTTTAAAAATATAAAAAAAGAGATCGTTAAATCGCCGGTTTATTATTTTTATGATTTAGGATTAAGAAATTACAGCATTGAAAGGTTTGGAAAGACAGATAATTTTGGACTTGCTTTCGAAAATATGATTTTCAATGTTATTAAAGAAAAAATCCGATGGAGCTCTAAAAGTATACATTTCTGGCGCACTAAAGAGAAGGCGGAGGTAGATTTTATTATTGATTCCACACAAGATATTTTACCAATAGAAGTAAAGTATAGAAATTTAGTTAAGCCAACCGTAAATAGGTCGCTGAGAAGTTTTATTCATAAATATTCTCCAAAAAGGGCAATTATAGTTAATCTAAAACTAAGAGATAAAATCAGGATTGACAACACGGATGTGTTGTTTTGTCCGCTGCAGGATTTTCTTTTAAGCAAAGAATACTATATGTTGTCAACTACCCGCCACTTAAACTCTAACGAGTTTTGAAGAATGTGCAAATAGGCCGATAAAGAAAATTTGAGAAAACAAAGGAGATAGTTATGAGGGTTAGAACAATAGAGGCTGTTGAAAAACTCCTATTATCTTTAAGGAGTTATATTACAATAGTGATTTCATGGACAATAAAGTTACTAAATGGTAGAATATAAAAAATGAAATTGAAAGACTGAAAAATCTCAAAAAAATATGTTTTACAAGGAAAACATTTACTGACATTCCAAATATGAATAATCAAATAGAGATTATTAAGGAATATTGTTTCAAAAATGGAATTTACTTTAAGGCTTTAACAATACCTGCAAGATTTTATAATGAAAAAAACAAATTGAATGGACAAAATTTCTAAGAAATGCTTGAAAATAGAAATACAAATACTGTTTACTTATCAGATCGACTTGAAATCGATGAACGTTTTGAGAAAACCTGTAATCAATTAATCCATATTCTAGAGACAAGAAACATAAAATATAAGTTTCTAAAATCAACAAAAGATATTTGGTGTAGAGATTATATGCCAATTCAAATCGACAACGAAGAATTTATACAATTTAGATACGAACCGAGTTATTTGAAAAATGATTTGCGACTTCAATCAAACCCAAGCAAAGTTTGTAAAGCGAATAAAATTGAACCTAAATTCTCAAACATCAATCTTGACGGTGGGAATGTTGTTAATTGGAGCAATAAAGCAATTATCAGTGACAGGGTTTTTGATGAAAACCCTGAATATTCAGACAAGTCAAAACTTATTAGAGAATTAGAAAACTTGCTTAATGCTGAAATAATCATTATTCCCCAGATAAATACGGATATGACTGGTCACGCTGACGGAATGATTCGTTTCGTTGACCAAAACACAATTCTTGGGAATGATCGAAATCAAGAATACAAATATTGGATAGATGGAATAAATAAAGTCTGCAAAAATCATAATCTTAAATATATCGACATACCGTTTTTTGAAAATAGAGAAATAAACAAAAAATATCCTTACAATGCAATTGGTTGCTATGTAAACTATTTGGAAGTTGACAATTTGATTTTGCTGCCGGTGTTTGAAGTTGAAGGAAATAAGGACAAAGAAGTTCTTGAATTATTTAAATCAATTTTTCCAAACAGAATAATAGAGACAATCAATTATAATGAAATAGGATTTTTTGGCGGACTATTAAATTGTACGACTTGGACGATAAAAGAATAAAAACGCACTACAATACGCAATATAAAAAATTGGACGGAAAATGGTAGATGTGAACGAACTAACAATTAATGAAAGGTGTGGTAAATTGAAAGTTTGGAGTTTTAAAATGCTCAACTTTTCATATTGCGTATTGTAGGGCATTTGAAGAAACCGCAGAATAAGGAATAAACTATGAGAGTATTAGACGGAAATTTTGTATTAGAATTAAAAAAAGGTGGATTATTCCATTCAATTGTAGATTATGTCATAAATGA
The DNA here is from genome assembly GCA_913009315.1 of uncultured Hippea sp. Classification (GTDB taxonomy): domain Bacteria; phylum Campylobacterota_A; class Desulfurellia; order JAADFJ01; family JAADFJ01; genus JAADFJ01. The sequence continues at coordinate 37,401 of CAJVZA010000008.1, read as the reverse complement.
TACCACCTTAGATTTTGAAATAAGAGATGGGTATATCAACATATATTTTAAAGGAAACTCTATTTTAAAACTCAATGAAAATGGAACTTTCGAAATTCATAAGAAATTTCAAAAAGGAACGAGTTTGTCAAAGTTGACTTTATCATCAGCAACCGATGTTAATAATTACTTGGACAATATTCCTTTAATAAAGAACAATGTTATAAGTGTTAAATCGAAACGACCAACTTTGGAAATTGAATATGAACAGTTATTGATAAGAAGCAATAATTTAAACAAGAATGTCAATAGCGAAATATTTCTAACAGACAGACAATATGCAGACAATATTAATAATTCAAGATTTGATTTGAGTGGGTTCTTTTGGAGTAGAAAAAATCGAAAAAGAAATCAAACTGCGCCATTGACATTTATTGAAGTCAAATATTCTCTAAATCCTGATATATCAGATATTGATCAGCAGATTGACAAATATTACGATGCTGCAAAAAGTAATATTTCAGGAATTGCATCTGAAACAGGATATCTGAAAAACTTAAAAATTGAATTAGGTTTAATAAATCAATCAAAAGAGAGATTAGATGCCCTGAAAACATTAAAAATTTCAGATAAAATCGAAGATGCAAAATTTATTGTTGCCTTAATCGACTATAACCCAAATAGTAGTTTGTTTGATAAATCTAAATTAAAAGCACTTTCTTTTAATAGTCAAATTGAAATATTTAATTGTGGTCTTGCTATTTGGAATGATTATTTAATAAAATTATGAAATTTAAAATCCATCGCGGGACAAAAGAAATAGGAGGTTCTTGCGTAGAGATTTGGACTGAAAGCACAAGAATCCTACTTGACTTTGGTATGCCATTAGTTGAAAAAGACGGAAGAGAATTTGATTTTGCAAAATACAAAACTTTAAAAACAAGTGAGTTAGTTAGCAAAGGTATTTTACCAAATATTGAAGGACTTTATGATAGTTCTAAAGACTTAATTAACGGTGTAATTATTTCGCATCCACATCAAGACCATTACGGTTTAACAAACTTTATAAACGATAATGTTCAGTATTATTTGGGTGAAGCAACCCATAAAATAATTGAGCTCAATAATTTATTTACACCGCAAGAAATATATCTAAAAAACACGAACTTCTTTGAAAAAGAAAAGACTTTTAATATAGGCGACATTTCAGTTACACCATATTGGGCTGACCATTCAGCGTTTGATGCTTATTCGTTTTTAGTTGAAGCAGACGGAAAAAGTTTGTTTTATTCGGGTGACTTTCGTTCTCACGGCAGAAAAGCAAAAGCATTTTATTGGTTTACTCACAATGCACCTCAGAATGTTGATTACCTGCTTCTTGAAGGCACAACAATTAGCAGAGATAATAAACCATTTAAAACAGAACCTGAAACTGAAAATGAATTAGTTGAAGTATTCAAACAAAAAGGAAAAGTAAACTTGATTTATACTTCTGGTCAAAATATTGACAGATTAACTTCAATTTATAGGGCTTGTAAACGGACTGGAAAAATATTTGTTGTAGATGTTTATGTAGCAAAAGTTCTGAAAGAATTATCAAAATATGCTGGTATTCCTTATCCATCAGATGATTTTGAAAATTTAAAAGTGATGTTTCCTAAATACACAAGCGACAGATTATCAAGAGAAGGAAATGAAAAAATCTTGTATCAATTCACGAAATTCAAAATAACAAAAGAAGAAATTAATAATCAATCAGAAAAGATTGTAATGATTGTTAGACCGTCAATGCAAATAGATTTAGACAGAGTAAACGGAATAGAAGGCGGAAATCTCATTTATTCTATGTGGGAAGGATATTTACAAAAATCAAACACAAAGAAATTTATTGACTACTTAACAAATCGGAAATTCTCTATTCATAAAATACATACAAGCGGACACGCTGACATCAAGACATTGAAAAAAATGGTTGACGCGATAAAACCAAAAAATATTGTGCCAATTCATACATTTGAAGGAGCGAAATATAAGGACATATTTAATGAGCCAATAGTAGAATTAAAGGACGAAGAAACAAGAGAAATATAAACAGAAATGAATAAAAACGCCCTACAACAAAAGCTATGTGTAATTTGGGTAATATGCTAACATCGAGGTTTATAGCATTAAATAAACAGTGTAATAAATTGAAAGTTAAGTGTTCCAAAACGTCCAACGCCTCATATACTGAACGTTGTGGTGCATTTAAAAAAAGGAAAATATGAACAATAAAATAAAATGTCCGAATTGCGGACACAGTTTTGATGTTGAAGAAGCTTTGTCAGGTAAATTAGAAGCTCATTATAAAGCTGAATATGAAAAAAAAGTTTCAGAACAAGCTGATAGATTTAATGAAGAAAAGAAAAAACTCGAAAAAGAGAAAGATGAATTTGATAAAGATAAGCAAAAGCAAGACGAGTTTTTAAAATCAGCAGTAGAAAAGAAATTAACAGCAGAGAAAGAAAAAATTGAGAAGTCTGCATTTGAAAACTTTGAAGATAAGATTAAATCTCTTGAAGAAGAAAACAAGAAACGTAAAGAAGAAAATAAAAATCTTAAACAAAAGGAAGTCGCTTTAATGCGACAAGAAGCAGAATTAAAAGAGAAAGAAGAAGACTTAAATCTTGAAATGGAGAAACAGTTTCTTGAAAAACAAAAAGAAATAGAAGAAAAAGCCAGAGCTAAAGAACGGGAAAGTTTTGAATTAGAGAAAATTAAACTACTTAAACAAATTGATGATAACAAGAAACTTGCAGAAGAAATGAAACGAAAAGCGGAGCAAGGTTCAATGCAGTTACAAGGTGAAGTTCAAGAATTAGCGCTTGAAGATTTACTTGCAAAAACATACCCATTTGACACTATTCAAGAAGTTCCAAAAGGAGTACGCGGTGCTGATAGTATACAGACAGTTGTTAATTCCGTACAACAAGAATGTGGCACTATTGTTTATGAGAGCAAACGAACAAAGAATTTTGCGAATGATTGGATTGATAAATTAAAACAAGACCAAGTTACTTGTAAAGCTGACATTGCTGTTTTAGTTACACAAACTTTACCAAATGATATGGACAGATTTGGAGAAAGAAATGGGGTTTGGATTTGTGGATTTCACGAAGCAAAAAGTCTTTCTTTCGTTTTAAGAGAAATGTTGATTAAAACACATTCCGTAAAAACTTCCGAAGAAAATAAAGGCGACAAAATGGAATTGCTTTATAATTATTTGACAAGTAACGAATTTGTTCAGAATATTAAGAGAATTGTTGAGAACTATGACGGAATGATTGAGCAACTTAATTCGGAAAAGAAAGCAATGTATAAAATTTGGGCTTCCAGAGAAAAACAGATTTGGGTTGTTCAAGAAAACATTTCAGCTTTATTCGGTTCAATAAAAGGAATTGCAGGTAAAGAATTAGAAACATCAAATGTTTTACAGTTATCAGACAAAAAGATTGAAGAATAAAAACGACACCGCAACACGCAATATAAAAAATTGGGCAGATAGCGCTAAATATGAACATTTTAACATCAAATAAACTGCGTAGTAAATTGAAAGTCAGGTGTTTCGAAACGCCCAACGCCTCATATACCCGGTTGTTGAGGAAAAATAGGGGTCGCGTCTCAACAGGCTGTTGAAAAACTCCTATTTGTCTTTGTAAGCACCGAAAGGTGCACGGCAATCCCTTTATTGCCAACGTTTTTTGAGATTGCCGCGCTGCGCTCGCAATGACTTTTTCCTTCTGTCACTGCGAGGCCGAAGGCCGAAGCAGTCTCATTAGATTGCTTCGCTTCGCTCGCAATGACATTTATCAACAATCTCTCAAGAGCCTGTTGATAAAGCCTCTTTTCTTTGCAGTTGCTCTCTGCCAAATAATTCCGCAAAAAAACCCTTTTTGCGTCTTTATAATACGGATTCGTTTTCTCGATCTATCTTATTTTGTCCGCAATTTGCACTAACAGATTTAGAAGCACCTTTAGTGTCTGCTCCAAATATCTTATTATATATATCTTCTCCATAACTGGTTTGCAGCGGCTTATCTTCGATAATTTTAAAGGTTCTTTTCCCATCGGTTTGCCTTTCAGCCCGCAGAGAAATGACATTTTTCATTTTCTTATCATAAAAACCATGAGCAAATTCGTATGAATGCGTAACAAAAAAGATTTTAATTTTTTTCTCCGACAATGCACAGATTATCTGCCTTGCGATTTCCGAGCCTTCTCTTTCGTTTGTCGCGGCAAACGATTCATTAAACAATAACACGGAATTTGAAGTTATATTATCTGCGATATCGCTCATTCTGCTGAGTTCTTCATCCAGCTTTCCGCTGTTCATAGCGGTGTCTTCTTCTCTTTTGTAATGTGTGAACAGGCCGCTGCAGACATTGGCACAAAAAGACTCCGCCGGAACAAACATTCCGCATTGCATCATTAGCTGCGCCAAACCGATGCTTCGCAAAAAGGTTGATTTTCCGCCCTGGTTGGCGCCTGTGATTATCACAAGACTCTTGTCATCGGCATTCACATTATTGCCGACAATTTTGCGCCGTATGCTCAAAGCCAGGCATAAGTCATATAAACCCTTAAAAGAATGTCGCAATTCGCCTAAAATTGCAGGCAAAGGAAAAGAGATTGGTTCTTCTATTTGAGCAAGCCGGCTGTGTAAATTCAAACAACCAACGTAAAAAGCCAATTCAGCCCTCAACATGTTGAAAAAACTGAGAATATGATCATTTGACTGGGCAAGCGAATTGGCAACAAGATTGATTCCTCTGTCTCTTAATTCCGATAGCGCTTTATTGCCGCTTTCGTCGCGATCGCTGATAGTAAAACTGTAAACTGGAGGCTTTTTGGCAAAGATTCGGTCCACCCAACTCTGTTTTTTGTCGTGTGGTTTGCGAAGTATATAATTGGTACCTTTATTGCCTTTTTCCAATTCGGCGCTTATCAAAACTCCGTCGTGAAATTTTAATTCTCTTAGATGATTTTGGACTCTGTCAAAATATTCATCATCAAGTTCTTTATTGAGAACAGCGAAAAATGTCGTAAAACCTTCTGACTCGAATTTATCAGCATGTTCATCGGACACTTTCTTAAGTTTTTTGAGCATGTCTACAAATATCTGCAGCACTTCTATCGATCTGCTGAGTATTGCACCGGGATATTTGCTGAAAAATCCAAAATATACTTTTTTCTCACTTTTAATTGCCTGAACGGCTATTTCATAGATATTTCTGACAACAGAAGAATTCTTTATGCAATCCTTAAGAATATTTTGACGATATTGTATCGTATTCAAATCGTTTAAACTTGATAAAACAGCTTTTTCCGCAACTTCAAATAAGAATTTGTCATCGGACGCCATAGCGCCAAACAGCGTGTTTAATTCCAGGTCTTGTATCAGCGCCTGTTCATTCGAAGGTAATTTCTGCTGCAGATCAAAATCACGATCTCTATACATCAAAAAAGCCTTCATGATTTTATGCGCTCCTTCAAATGATTGTATGTGAGTCGATATTTTTCGGCAATTGAGAGAGCGTAGGCAAGTCCGTCAGCAGGTCTTCTTTGAATTTTATATGTTCGTATCGCCGGATTTTGGGGAACAACCATGCTGATCATACTTACGGTTTTATCGCCGGAAGAAACCAATTCTTCTACAAATGTTACCCAAACGCACAGTAAATCCAGCTGTGTTATTTTCTCCATTATCTTTTTGCTCAAAAAAATAGCGTCTGCCAATGTTGTCGAGGTAAAAATCTCATTCATTATGATAATACTGTCAGGAGTGGCTCTGTTTAGAATATCGTAAATTCTGACTAAATCATCTTCTAATTTGCCCCTCAGATTTTTGATGTTCTCTTCTTTCTCAAAATGCGTAAAGAGCTTGTCATACAAAAAAAGCTGCGCCTTTCTGCCAGGAACCGGACAGCCTATGCCGGCCAGATAATGCAGCTGTCCGAAGGTGCGGGCAAAGGTTGTTTTGCCGCCCTGATTCGGACCGGTTACTACAAATGCGCGTTCTTTGTCTTTCAGATAAAAATCATTGCACACAACGGATGATTTTTTTGCACTAAATTTATAGGCCAAAGCTAAATCAAATCCTTCATAATCATAAACTTCTTTGCTTGCGGTAACAATCTGCGGGTAACAGAATTTCAATCCGGTTTGTTTAATTACTGCAATAAACTCTAAGTAGGCAAGGTAAAATTGTATTTCTCTATCGAAAATACCGATTGTCTTATCCGAATAATTTTCATTTTTCGTACAAAAATTATCGAGATTAAAAAATGTGTCGGGATACAGCTGGGCTACCAAATCCAGTACTTTCGCTTCAACATGATTCATTTCCGGTGATTCATGAAATTTGACTCTATAATCTTTTACCGCTCCCTGCTTGAATTTTCGGAATGTTTCTTCAACATCCGCACTGTAATCAATTTCAGATTCATATTTGCGAACCTTAATATGGTTTCCCTTAATAAGCAGACAGTATTTTATTTCCGATAAATCGGCCGTTATCTTTTTCATTTCCGTCTGAAGCAAGATAAAACGATCTGAATTGGTGTAATTCGTCAAATATTCACGAAAAGCCGACAATCCGCGCGATTTCAAATCTGCAAGAGATAAATCATGCAATAGATTATTAACGGAATCACAATAAATTTCTACAGCATCCAAAAACCATCTTTCCTTCAGATATTTGTAATAAAGTTTATCTAACCGCGCAAGATATTCCCGCATTGTACGCATTTTTTGTGCAAATAATTTTATGTTTTCGAACAGAGCTTGATTTTCAAGATCCTGCATTATTTCATGGCGATACTTAATTGTGTCGATATTGCTCAAAGAAGTATAAAAAAATGGTTTTAAGTTATATTCCTGCTTGTCGGCCGTGATGGCATCTATAATCTGATCAAGATTTAAATCAACAAAAAAAGCGGGCGCTTCGAGTGTTTCTCCTTTTATACTGTCCTCAGCTTTTTCAAATAATATGTTATGAAAAGTCATTGGCGGAAAACCTCTTCATCGAATTGCAGCCGTTTATTTCTGCTGCCGATTTGATTTGGATACATTCCGCATCCCGACACAATCCGGTTTGTCGTCTCCTGATCCTTGATTGCCCTGCAGGTAATCCATATCTTTAATTTTTTACTGTAACTTTTTCGTTTCATACGCTTTCCTTCTGCATGAAAAAATATCCTTTCGAGGTTCAGTATACTAAATATAACTGAATTTATCTACATCAAAAAGTCCTTTGTCGGTGAGCTTTACATGTCCGATAACCTCAAGAGCCATAAATGAGAGTGCGGCAAATGGATCAGACAGGCCGCTTCCCAAAGATTTTGCCATATCTTTTAATGCTTTTAATGATCTTGATACCTTTTCCGGAGCCATGTCCGTTACTATACCGGCAATTTTTAACGGCATAAACAAAATCTTATCTTTATCAACGGCTGCCAATCCGCCCTTTTCCTCAATAATCTTATTAACCGCTTTTTTTATCATCTCATCTGATGTACCTACTGCTATAATGTTATGACAATCGTGAGCAAATGATGAGGCTATTGCACCTCTTTTTAGGCCGAATCCTTTTATTCTCGCAGCTGCTCTGTTTCCATTGCCGTATCTCTCAAAAATTACAAGTTTAAGGAGATCGCCGGCTAAATCAAACTCTCCCCGATCACCTTTCAGCATAATCTTATCGGTAATAAGGCTTCCGTTATTTACTCCTATGCAGAACTGTTTTAAGTGTTTTGGTATCGAGGGTATATCCTTTATGCAATCGATATTAATGCTGCTAAGAAAAGTTTCGGGGACAGTAAAATGCACCTTTGACCGCTCATCGGAATTTTCCAAAAAAACCGACTTTACATTAAACTGCTTATCAAACAAAACAAGATATCCGGCGCTGCCCTCTTTTACCTCTGCAAATTTCTGCATATTATAATAAACCAATCCGTTGTATGTTGCAGCCTTCAGAGCAAGAATCGGTCGAATTCCAAGCTCTACAGCCTTTTTGAGATTGTAGTTTATGTGACCGTATCTGATTATATCCGAGGCGCTTTTATCATCACTGCAGAACATTACATCATCGGGATGCTCTTCTATTATCCTGTAAGCATCGTCATCGGTATGCTCTGCGCTTCCCTCTCTGATAAAAACCTTCATTCCAAGTCTAATCTTCTGCTTCAGTTCTTCATAGGTTTCACTTTCGTGATCATCCTCCACACCCGCTTTAATATATTTTTTCAGCTCCGTATCTGTGAGCAGCGGCGCATGTCCGTTTATACGCTTGCCTGCTTTTTTTGCAGCATCAATCATGCGGACAAATCGTTCATCATTATTGATCACTGCGGCCGTATTCATAAGTTCTCCGAGTGAAACAACCTCATCGAGCTTTAAAAATTGCTCGACATCGCCGGCATCAATTCTGCCTCCGTTTGTTGCAAAATCGGTTGCGGGCACACATGAAGGGACGGCAAATCTTATGTTGCAGCGGCTATTTCCGCCCTCATCGATAAAAAATTTTAAACCCTCGGGACCTTTGACATTTGCTATTTCATGCGCATCTGCAACGACATGAAGTGTGCCCTGTTTTGATACCAATTCTCCAAAAAGAGACGGTACCAGGCAGGAACTTTCTATGTGGCAGTGACAATCTATAAGTCCTGGCGTAAGATAGCCGTTTTCACCGTCAATCACCCTTTTCCCTTTTAGAGGCCTGTCGCTGAGGCATCTTATCAAACCGTCCTTTATGCCGATATTTTTGTGAACAAATTTCAAAGAATGAAAATCAGGCACAAGAACATTATTAACCGCAATATCCAACTTAAGGTCTAACAACATTTTTATTCAAAAGACTCTTTCTTATAAACGATACAAACAAGGGATGAGGTTTTTCAAGTGATGATTGAAGCTCAGGATGAAACTGACATCCTACATAGAACGGATGCTTCGATAGCTCAACGATCTCAACCAGCGATCCGTCACCCGATACTCCCGAAACCTTTAAGCCGTTTTTCTCAAGTTCAACTGCTTTTTTCGTTTCAAACTCATAACGGTGACGATGCCGTTCATAAATTGGGTTTATGCCTACGTACGCGATTGAAGCTGCCGTTCCCTGTTTAATTTTACACAAATATTGTCCAAGTCTCATAGTACCGCCTTTATCGTCTGTCAGGCTTCTGCGAACTTCATTGCCGTCTTTATCGGTCCAGTTTGTTGCCAAATCTATGATTGGATAATCTGTTTCCGGGTCAAATTCGGTCGAATTGGCATTTTTATGTTCCAGGACATTTCTTGCAAATTCTATCACGGCACATTGCATACCAAGACAGATTCCAAGCATCGGAGTCATATTTTTTCTTGCAAATTCCGCTGTTTTTATTTTTCCTTCTATGCCCCTGGTACCGAATCCTCCGGGAATAATAATTCCGTGCACGCTTCGCAGTTCTTTTATCGTTTCCCGCTTATCTATATCTTCAGCTTCTATCCAGATAAGTTCGGCTTTTGCACCAAGATTGGCCGCTGCATGTCTGATTGCTTCAACAAGACTTTTATATGATTCCTTCAGTCCCATATATTTGCCCACCAGCGCTATTCTTACATCTGCTATAGGATTGTTCATCCTTTCCACGAGCTGCTGCCACTCTGACATCTCAAAAGGTTTTCTATCTTTTAGTTTAAGTTTTTTTACAACAACCTCATCGATACCTTCTTTATGAAGTTTTAACGGTACATCATATATATTTTTAGCATCCAGAGCCGTTATAACAGCTTCTTTCTCTACATTGCAAAATAGCGAAATTTTATCTTTTATATCATCATCGAGAGCTTTTTCGGTTCTGCACAATAGGATATCGGGTCTTATGCCGAGCGATTGAAGCTCCTTTACACTTCTTTGAGTCGGTTTTGTTTTGATTTCTCCCGCAACCCTTATATACGGCACAAGAGTAAGCAGAATATAAAGTATGTTTTCTCTGCCTATATCGTATTTCAATTGCCTTGCCGCTTCAATAAATGGAAGACTTTCTATATCGCCTATCGTACCTCCTATTTCGATAAGCACAACATCATTATCCTCTGCCACCGCATGCATTCTTTTTTTAATCTCATCGGTTATGTGGGGAACAACCTGTACCGTTTTTCCCAAGTATTCACCGCGCCGCTCCTTTGAAATAACGCTCTGATAGACCTGACCGGTTGTAAAATTATTTTTTTTGGTAAACTTTGCGTGAGTAAATCGCTCATAATGCCCTATATCAAGGTCGGTTTCCGCTCCATCAGCGGTAACATACACTTCACCATGCTGATACGGGCTCATCGTTCCGGGATCGATGTTAATATATGGGTCAATTTTCTGTATCGTAATCTTGTATCCTCTTGATTCAAGAAGTTTTCCAAGTGATGCGGTTGCTATACCTTTGCCCAATGAGGATACAACTCCGCCGCACACAATGATGAATTTTTTCATAATATCTCCTATGGATAGATCTCTAAGCGTTTCGGAACATACCAGTCGACAAGGTGATAAAATATACCTGCCTTTTCCTTTTTTATTCCCTTAAAACGTTTCTGTATTACAACAATAGAATAAGGTGAGTACAAGAACAGATAGGGTTTATCATTAAATATTATTTTGTTGATTTTTTGATAAATTATCTTTCTCTGTTTTCTATTCATCGTTTTTCGTCCCCTCTCAAGCAGCCTGTCAACCGTTTTATTATGATATCCCACAAAATTAAATCCTCCGGGCTTATTCTGAGAGCTGTCCCATATCGAAAACTGATCCGGATCGGGCGATAACTGCCAGCCCAACAGTACTGCATCAAAATTTCTTGAGTTTACCAGATTTAGAAATGCCTGCCATTCCAGAATTCTGATATTCATTTTTATGCCGATCTTTTTTAGATCCGATTGAATGAGCAGTGCAGCATACTTTCTTTCATTATTTCCCTGATTAGTTACAACAGTGAAAGAAAACTGTTTTCCGTCTTTTATTAATTTCCCGTCTTTATATACATAGCCGGTTTCTTTTAGAAGCCTTTCAGCTTTTGGTAAGTTATATTTACTTGCCTTAACAGAGCTGTCATACACCCAGCTTGTAGGAGGATATATGCCATTTGCAACAGTTCCCTCTCCAAAAAGAATTGTATCAATTATCTGCTTCTTGTTTATGGCGTAGTCGAGTGCCTTTCTGACCTTCTTATTTTGGAAAAGCTTTCTTCTCAGATTAAGCCCCAAATATGTGTAACCAAAAGAAGGGTTTATATAAATTTTATAATTTTTTTTTATTTTCTTAGTTATCTGTCGTTTAAGCTGTATCGGTGAGAGTCCCATTGCGTCGATTTTGCCTGTTTCAAGCTGCAGAAATGCGGTGGCGCTGTCCGGAATTATTTTATAAAGAAGATGATCTATATGGGGAGCACCTCTAAAGTAGCTGCTGTTTTTTGTTAAAAGTATTGATTGACCGCTCTTCCATTTTGTCAGTTTGTACGGACCGGTACCGATCGGATGTCTGTTGAATCTGTCGGTAGCCAGATTATGACCTTTTAAAAGATGATAGGGAAGAATTCCCATAGTCCAGCTTGCCAATGCGGGAACAAAAACAGTCTTATAATGCACCCTGAATATATATTTTCCTATCGCCTCCGCCTTATCTATCAGCATAAAATCTGTTGAATAGGGCGTTGCAACCTTTGGATTCCTCAGAGCTCTATATGTAAAAAGCGGATCTGCAGATGTAAACTCAATCCCGTCCTGCCATTTTATGCCTTTTCTTAAAATAAATGTTACTGTCCTGCCATCTTTTGAAACTAAATATTTTTTTGCAAGATCGCCAGTCAACTTAAGATTAGCATTATATTTCAACAGACCATTGAAAACCCACCCTGAAATTTCGCCGGAAGCAGAATCTGTTGCAAATATCGGATTGATTCGACTTGCATCTCCAATTGATCTCTGCACAAGGGTTGAGGCATAAGAATTCGCAGAAAATAGAAACAGGCATATCAATACAGCCCGGCATAGTGTGATAGCCGCCCTTATCCGAATATAAAGTTCCGCAGTATATCGAATGAGCAGTAACCGATTCTGCATAAGCATATTCACCTCTTAACTAATGTCAGGCAGAATCTCAGGCTCATAATACGAATATAGGGACTATTTAGTGGTTTTGCCGCTTTTTGCAGGTATTTTGATATTTGGATTTATCGGCAGAGTCGGCAATTTTTTGGCCTTTTTGTGAATTATCTGTGTATTGGTGGTAACCGATTTGGTGCGCGTTCCTATCAACGCATTGTTGATAAGAAATGCATTAACAACAAACAGAATGCCCAGAACCCAGGTCAGTTTTGCCATAAACGGCAAAGGACCTCTGCTGCCGAATACCGTTTCGCTTGCTCCGGCTCCGAAGGATACCCCCATTGAGGCTCCTTTGCCCTTTTGCATCAATATAATACCTATGAGCAGTATGCTCAAAAAAAACTGTCCGAAAATCAATAAAGTCAACATTTTCTTACCTCTTTAAAAATATCTATAATTTGCAAAAAGGAGTCTGCATTCAAGCCGGAGCCTCCAACAAGCGCCCCATCGATTAAAGTCTCAGATGCAATCTCCTTTGCATTATCCGGTTTTACGCTTCCTCCATAAAGAACAGGCGCCTTCACTCTCTTTTCCCTCAACTTTTGCCTTATCAGTTTAATCGTTTCTCTTATCGTAACAACTTCAGCTGCAACGCCTGTACCTATGGCCCAAACCGGTTCATAAGCTACAATCAGCGGCATAGACAGATTATCGATTATGTTCAGCTGCTCAGATAAAACCGACTCTTTTTCGCCTTTCCTTTTTTCATCAAGGGTTTCTCCTATACAATATACAGGAATCAGGCCTGCTTGCTTTGATGCGGCAAGTTTCTTACGCAGAAGGTCATTTGTTTCACCAAAAATATGTCTTCTTTCAGAATGACCTACTATAACATATTTGCATCCAATATCTACAAGCATATCGGGGGAGATTTCTCCGGTAAACGCTCCGTTTTTTTTATAGTAACAGTTCTGCGCCCCAAGTTTTATTCGATTGTCCGCAATAGAGGCGGCCATATCAAGCAGCGTAAAAGGCGGCATAATTATCACTTCTACGTCTTCATACACAAATTTATTAAGTTTTGCTATCAAATCTTCGGCAGATTTTTTTGTTAGATTCATTTTCCAGTTCGCTGCCACAATAGGCTTATGCATTCTGTTTTTCCTCTAAAACCGCCAATCCCGGCAATTCTTTTCCGCTTATAAGTCTAAGCGCAGCTCCGCCTCCGGTTGAAACGAAACTCATATTTTCGGCTTCCTGTGCCCTGTATATCGCATCCACCGTGTCGCCGCCTCCCACAACGGTAAGTGCATAGGAATCAGCCACATAGTGAGCAATACTTGAAGTTCCCCGCGAGAACAGATCGTTTTCATATATTCCCATAGGGCCGTTCCACAAGATTGTTCTGGTGTCTGCAAGTGCTTCTCCAAAAAGTTTTACGGTTGCAGGACCGATATCCACCCCGTACCATCCCTTAGGAATCTCTTCTATGGGTACTATCTTTATTGCCGTACTGTTTGTTATGCTATCTGCTGCAACTACATCTACCGGCAGATAAAACCTCTTCTTGCTTGTCTTCAACGCAGATAAAATCTCTTTTACGATTTCTGTAATTTCATCATCGTACTTCATTCCAATATCTTTGCCGAGACCGACAATAAACGGAAACGCCATTTTGCCGCCGATAAGAATTTTATCTGAAATCTCCAGAAGATTTTTAATTGCACCTATTTTATCTTTTAGCTTTGCTCCTCCCAAAATTGAAACAAGCGGACGGATTGGATTATCCAAAACCTTTTTGAAATAGCTTATCTCCTTTTTCAAAAGAAATCCTGCTGCGGCAACATCCATAATTTTCGGCATTCCAAATATTGATGCATGTCTTCTGTGCGATGTGCCGAAGGCATTGTTGACATAAATCTGAGCAAGTCTTGCCAATGATTGCGCAAAGGCAGGATCATTTTGCGTCTCTCCCTTATGAAACCTGAGATTTTCAAGCAAAATAATCTCCCCCGGCTTCATCTTTTTTATCATTTTCTCAACTTCTTCTCCAACACAATCAGGAGCAAGAGCAATGTTGGTATGGAGCAGCGTTTCAAGTCGTCTGCGGATATTTTTCAAACTGAGGCTTTTATCATATCCGTCAGGTCTTCCAAGATGAGATGCAAGTATAACCTTAGCCCGTTCATCAACAGCATATCTGATTGTCGGAAGTGCTTCTCTTATTCGTCTGTCATCATTTATCTGCCCATCCTGATCAATCGGAACATTAAAATCACATCTTATAAAAACCGATTTTTCGGCAATGACTATATCGTTTATAGAAAGCATTATTTTATGGAGCTTCCCATCTTTTCGATAAGTTCTGCGAGACGTGATGAATATCCCCACTCATTATCATACCATGCGATAATTCTGCCGCTCTTTTTTCCGACCGTTCTGGTAAACTGAGAGTCAAAAATGGCTGAATACGGATTGCCTACGATATCGCTTGAAACAAGCGGTTCATCCGAATATTCCAATATGCCTTTCATATATCCGGCAGCTGCTCTCCGCATTGCTTCATTTATTTTTTCAATTGTCAGTTCATTTTTTGCATCAAATGAAAGATCTATTAACGATCCGTCCGGCGTCGGCACCCTTACCGATATTCCGTCAAGCCTGCCCTTGAGTTCGGGAAGCACAATCTCGGTTGCTATTGTCGCACCGGTTGATGTCGGAATAATATTGATTGCCGCTGAGCGCGCCCTTCTCAAATCAGAGTGCGGAAAATCAAGTATTCTTTGATCGTTTGTATAGGAATGAACGGTGGTCATAAAGCCCGACTCTATGCCGAAATTATCTATGAGAACTTTCATTACCGGAGCCAGACAGTTCGTGGTACATGATGCGTTTGACAGTATTTTTTCGTTTTCTATAAGCTCCCTGCTGTCGTTCACACCCAATACCACCGTTGCAACGGCGCCTCCCTTTGCCGGTGCGCTGAGAGCTACCTTTTTTGCTCCTGCCTCAAGATGTTTTGAAGCGAGATCTTTTGTTCTAAAGAATCCCGTTGACTCTACAACAACATCGATGTTCAGGCTTTTCCAGGGCAATTTAGCCGGATCTCTTTCTTTGAAGATATTTATTCTGTTTTGACCGACTATGAGAGTATCTTTATCCGCTCTTACTTCTTTATCAAATACGCCGTGAACCGAATCATATTTTAAAAGATGAGCCAATGTGTTTGGATCTGTAAGATCATTGATTGCCGCAACATTTATCTTTTCATTGGCACTCATTGCGCGATATGTCATTCTTCCTATTCTTCCAAAACCGTTAATTGCAACATTAATCTTGCTCATCTATCCTCCTCATGTTCCGGCTACCGTAAAAAAGTAGACAGTATCAGTATATTGTTTTAATGTTTTGGCTGCTTCGCCGATTGTTGAACCTGTTGTAAAAACATCATCTATCAGTAATATCCTTTTGTCCCGAATTTTTTTCGAAGCCGAAAAGCTGCCTTTTACATTTCTTTTTCTTCTGCCGGCGTCAACTGCCGTCTGGCTTTCTGTAAATTTCGTTTTCCTGAGTGCATGACAAACAGGCAGTTTTATCCATTTTGCAATTCTTTGAGCAACAATGAGCGATTGATTGAATCCTCTAAGATATGCATGTTCCATTGTAAGCGGAATAGGAACTAAAAGATCCGGATTGAACTCGTCGATAGCCTTTGAAATTTGATCTTTATAGATATCCAAAATTCTGATCTGATAACTCATTTTTCCATATTTAATATTATGAATCCATGATTTTACAGCATCCGTGTATTTAAAGAAGGCAATTCCGCCATCGTATACAGGCTTCTCGGTAAAGCAGTGCTGACAAATATAGTCGGCATCTGCCTCAGGAAGCGCCCTTCCGCATTTAATGCATCTTGTAACAGGGATAACAAATTTCTTTTTGCAGTCTTCACATAACATCTCGGCTTTTACCCCGCATATATAGCATTTCTCGGGAAAAAAGACAGATAAAATCTGCGAACCGATATTACGCCTTATTTGCATGTCTGCTTCTGCATTCCATACAAAATTTCGCCGTAGGCATAATTTCAAGTCTGCTCTCATCGATCCTCTTTTCGCATTCAATGCAGATACCATAGCTTCCCTCATGCATTCTATTCAAGGCATTTTTAATTGCACGAATCTCCTGATTTTTTCTTTCATATTCGATGCCTGATATCAGTGTGGATTCGGTAGATGTTGCTTTGTCGATTATCTCTTTGTGTCTCACCTTTTTAAGTGAGGATTCAACCATCTTCAGTTCTTCATACAACGATTGCAAACGGTTTTTTAAAATTATTGCATTTTTCTTCTCTATATCCATATCCATAAATCTCACCCCGCCGTGCTCTAATTTTTGCATCTCATGATCTTTCCAAAGATCTTCCAACGAGTAGCGCTCTCTTCCCTCTTTTGTAAAAATATCGACCATTATACCGCCAAGATCAAGCAGTATCCAGTCGGAATCTTTATCTCCTTCAACTTTAATATTTTTTATATCTAACTTTTTGCACTCATAAATCACTTTATCGGCAAGACTCTCCGAATGTCTTTTGCTTTGGCTCGTTACAATTACACTGTAATCAAAAAGCGATTTTCCGGGAGACATTTTTATGGTTGTAATCTCTTCACCTTTGTTGTCGTCTAAAACTTTTTCTATTTTCTCTATTATCAATTTATCGCTATTCATCTGTAAAGTCCCTCTTGTTCAATATAACATTTAACTGCCTCAGGAAGCAGATAGTCGACCATTTTCCCATGTTCAATCATCATTCTAATTTCCGATGACGAGATATCAAGCGTTCGCATGCCAATTCTTTCACAATCTTCTTCCACATCAGCCGATTGAAAGTTTGTACGCCTTTCCACAACAACAAAACGGGCAAGCTCAAGGCAAAGACTCCAGTCTTTCCATGTCCGTATATTTATAAATTCATCCAGTCCGACAAGATAAAAAAGCGTAGATCCGGGGTATTTCTTTTTGTAATGCTTGAGGCTGTCTACCGTATAAGAGGTCTCTCTGCTTTTTATCTCATAATCATCAATTTCTGCAAATTTCAGTGTCTTAAACGCCAATTGAGTCATATGAAATCTATCCTCTGCCGAAGCGACAACCTTTTTGTGGGCTGGAACTCCTGCCGGCACTACGATAAGTCTGTCAAGATTGATCTGCTCATAGAATTCTATTGCAGCTCTTATATGAGCTATATGAATCGGATCAAACCTTCCGCCCAATATTCCTATCTTCAATCTCTTATCTGACCATTTCCTATAATAATATATTTATATATAGTAAGCTCTTCTATTCCCATTGGTCCCCTTGCATGCAGGCGGTTGGTCGATATGCCTATCTCTGCTCCCATACCGAATTGCCCTCCGTCAGTAAATCGTGTTGATGCATTTACATAAACCGCAGCGGAATCTGTTTCATCCGTAAATTTCATCGCATTAGAAAAGTTATCGGTAATTATGGCATCTGAATGGTGCGAACCGTATCGATTTATATGATCTATCGCCTCATCAGCACTATCAACAATTTTTATTGAAAGCGTTAAATCAAGATATTCTGTCCGCCAGTCATTTTCATCGGCAGGCTCAACATCTATGATTTGAGCCGTCTTTTCGCAGCCCAAAAGGGTAACATCGGCAGAAATCAGTTCTCTTGCCATCTCCGGCAAAAAGTTCTCCGCAATATCTGAATTTACAAGAAGGGTTTCGACAGCATTACACACACCCGGTCTTTCTACCTTTGCGTTGTAAACTATTTTTCTTGCCATTGATAAACTTGCCTGATTGTCAACATAAATATGGCACAGGCCTTTATCATGTTTTATGACCGGTATTTTGCTGTTTTCAGATACATATTTTATCAGCGAACCTCCGCCTCTCGGTATAACCAGATCAATTAAGTCATCCATTTCAAGAAGCGATGCCGTTGCCTTTCTATCTGTTGTATCCACAAAATATACTGCATTCTCATCTATTCCAGCAATTCGCAGCGCTTCTTTAAGCAGACCGGAAAGTATTCTATTTGTGTTAATTGACTCTTTCCCGCCTTTTAAAATTACTCCGTTGCCCGCTTTAAGACATAGAACTGCGGCATCTATGGTAACATTCGGGCGTGACTCATAGATAATCATTATAAGTCCGATCGGGACCTGCTTTTTCAGCAGAAGCAGTCCGTTCGGAAGCTTTTTGCCGGAGCTGATTCTACCTACAGGATCTTCGATCTTTCTTATCATATTAACAGATTCGATAATTTTCGAAATTCTCTCATCGTTAATCATAAGTCTGTCGATTTTTGCGCCGCTTAATCTCTTTCTGTTGTTTTCTATATCTATGCTATTCTCGTGTAGGATCTTTTCTCTGTTTTTATCAAGGAGTCTTTCGAGATTTTCCAAAAAACGGTTTTTTGCACTGCTGCCGACCAAAGAGATCTTTCTTGATGCGCTCTTTGAAGCTTTAACCGCCTCATTTATATTTGTCATTACTCCTCCTACAGAAATGCTACGTTTTCTCTTCTTATAATCTCATCTCCGTAACTATAACCTAAAATTTTAGATATCCTGGCACTGTTTTTTCCAATAATTTTTATTGCCTCATCGTAGTTATAGTTTATTATACCCTTTCCAATCGACCTGTTATCTATGATTATATCAACAATGTCGCCTCTTTGAAAGCCGCCTTCTATTTTCCTGATACCTGCCGGAAGGAGAGACTTACCTGAATTTATAGCATTATATGCGCCGCGGTCAATAGATACCCTGCCCTGCGAAACACCATCATAAAGAAGCCAATATTTTTTTGCCTGAAGAGGCGTTCTTGATGGCAGAACAGTTGTTCCGGAATGTCTTTCCGACACTATATCCAGAATTATTCCATCTCTTTTTCCATTTGCAACAATAGATTTAATTCCGCTCAAAGAAGCGCGCTTGATTGCATCAATCTTGCTTTTCATTCCTCCGGTACCATAACACGAGATGTGCTCTGTTGTTTTGATATTCAAATTTTCAATATTGCTTATATTTTTTATTATTCTGGCGTCAGGATTAATTTTCGGATCATCATTATATATTCCGTCGATATCCGAAAGTATAATCAGCAGATCAGCTTCTATAAGATTTGCAACCAGGCTTGAAAGGTTATCATTATCGCCAAAACAAAGTTCATATACAACTACAGTATCGTTCTCGTTGATAACCGGAACAACCTTCATCTTTATTAAATTCAAAAGGGTATTTTTTGCGTTCAGGTAGCGTCTTCTGTTTGCCAGATCATCCCTGCTCAAAAGTACCTGAGCAATTCTTGTTCCGTCTTTGCTGAACAGCTCTTGATAAAGTGAAATAAGATACGGCTGACCAACTGCCGATAACGCTTGCTGACGAATGATATTACCAGGTTGTTTTTCAACATTCAAGACGGCTGTTCCGGCAGCAATCGCACCTGAGGAAACAAGCAGAACATCATTTGTTTTTTCCAGAACGCTTATCTGATCAGTAATGTTTTTTAATCGACGAGTCTCTATTTTTCCGTCTTCATCCAGCAAAACCGAACTGCCGATTTTTACTACTATTCTCACTTTATATCAAGCCGGCAATAAACTCCAAAAGCTTATCGATATTGGTTGCTTTAAGAGCGGAAATGTAAAAAACAGGAAAATCAAAATACTGCTCACATTTCTCCATAAGATCAATCTTATTTACAACGATTACCTTAGGCTTTTCAGATATTCCTTTTCCATATTTTTTCAGCTCATTTATCAGAACAGCATATTGCTTTATCGGGTCATCTGTTCCATCAAGCATAATAAGCAATATTTTTGATCTCTCTATATGCGATAAAAATCTCAGGCCCAATCCTCTTCCGCTGTTTGCTCCCTCAACAATTCCCGGTATATCGACAAACAAAATCTCTTTATCGTCATATTCTGCCATTCCAAGATGCGGGTTGATGGTGGTAAAGTGATAGTCTGCTATTTCCGGTTTTGCATCACTGATTTTGCTTATGAATGTTGATTTGCCTACATTCGGGAAACCTACTATACCTACGTCGCCAAGCATTTTGATCATCAGCTTTATCGTTTTTGTCTGACCGGGCAGCCCTTCCTGATATTTTACAGGTTTTTGCCTTACAGATGTTGCAAAACTTGAATTACCAAGACCGCCTTTACCGCCTTTGCAAATCACAAGACTGCCGCATTTAAACATATCAGCTATCAGATTGTTCTGTTCATCAAATATAATAGTCCATGGAGGAACCGGCAGTACGAGATCTTCTCCTCCTTTGCCTGTTCGATTCTTTGATTGTCCCGGATGCCCGTCCTGAGCTTTGAGAAATTTTTTTGACCTGAATGATCGGAGCAGATGAGTATTGGTATCCGCCTTGATAATTACAGCGCCTCCGTCTCCTCCTTTGCCGCCGTCAGGCCCGCCTCTGGGAATATATTTTTCATGTCTGAAACTTACGGCACCTCTGCCGCCTTTGCCCGAGGATACCGTTATTGTAACATGATCTATAAAAGAAAACTCCAACGACTATGTAAAACTATGAGCATTCAAAAAACATTCTCCAAATTTATGCAACCTGATAAACTGAGACTCGTTTTTTATATCCCTTATGCTCAAACTTAATTTTCCCTGTAATTTTAGCAAAAAGCGTATCATCCTTGCCGCGGCCCACATTGATTCCAGGCGCGAAAGGAGTGCCTCTCTGTCTAATCAAAATAGATCCTGCAGTAACTAATTGCCCGTCACCAACCTTTACACCAAGTCTTCTACCCGCACTGTCTCTTCCGTTGCGGCTGCTGCCCATTCCTTTTTTATGAGCCATATTATTCTCCTATGCTAATCTTAGTTATGATTAATTCTGTTAAATTCTGTCTGTGACCCTGCTTTCGTTTGTATCCTTTTCTTCTTTTCTTTTTAAAAACAGTGATCTTTTTGTCCTTCAACTGAGATTGTATCTCTGCTTCCACAGTCACATCTTTGCCGCCCTCTGAGAGCAGATTATCAAAAACTACCTTGCTTCCGGCCTCGCCTGCAATCTTCTCTACTCTTATGACCTGCTGCGGCTTTACAAGATATTGCCTGCTTCCGCTTTCTATAACTGCATAATTATCCATAAGTTCACCTCTAAATCTTTTTATAAGAAACATTATTTTAAGTATATTTGAGAGATTTGTCAAATATTATTTTTATTAGTATTTGAACAACTAACTTTTTAAGAATTTGATCAACCGAAAAGAGATCATTTCAAGTACCAAAAATTACTTCTTTATATCTTTTTCAGGTATTTGCCTGCTATCCTCACCTCTTTTTTTGAACCGATATAGATTGGGGATCTTTGACTGAAATCAGATGGTTCTATATCAAGTATTCTCATAGTACCGTTTGAAGCAGCTCCTCCCGCCTGTTCTATGATAAATGCCATAGGAAACAGCTCAAACAGCAGTCTCAGTTTTCCGCTTTCTTCATCTTTCAGAGCCGGATAGGTAAAAACTCCGCCTTTTTTTGCTATCAGATGATTGATATCTGCAGCAAATGCTCCGCTGTATCTCAACTTATAACCGTTGTCTTCAAGATAATGTATAAACATAGCATGTTTGGAAGTCCATTTCTGTTTTAATCCTCCCGGAGCATATGTATTGCCGAATCCGTTGAGAGTAATATATTCTTCCTGCAAGATATATTCATACGCGTCATTCAGCACAAAAAGATGAGTGCCGTTGCCAACTGTATATATAAGTGCAGCCCGCGGACCATACAGAAAATATAAGGCTGCAACCTGATTTTTGCCCGGCTGGAGTATCTGTTTTCCCGGCATTACCGATATTATAGTTCCGATTGAAAGATTTGCATCGATTAAAGATGAACCGTCTAACGGGTCGTAGCATACCGAATAAGGACCCATAGAATTTTTATGCGATGAGGTAACGCCATTCATTTCTTCGGATATCATATATGATACCAATCCGGTATGATCAAGCCTTTCCTTGATGATTTTATCTGCAAGCACATCAAGAGTAAGCTGATATTCTCCGTAAAGATTGCTTGTTCCGGCATATCCCATTTCACCCGTTTTGATAGCATGAGCAATATATTTTGAAGCCTCGGAGAGCTCTAAAATCAATTGCTGCAGCTTCCTGTCCGTGCCTGATTCTCTTAGATGTCTCATTAAATATATCAGCTTTGCCATTATGTCTCCTCAAGCAATTATATCTATTCGGTTATCCTTCTTTTTCTTTTCCTGTTTTCTCTCTTTATTGCCGCTGTTGAATACCTCAACAATTCTGTCTGTTTCATTAACACTGCTTAATCTTTTTTTCAGTTCTTTTTTCTCTATCTTTTTTGAAAAATCCGATGCAATCTCCTGACCGGCATAAGCCATCTGCTGTATTCTTTCCTGTCCTGAAATTTTTTCTATTACATTTTGCAGATCAATAGGTCTTACCCCATTTTTACCTCAAAAATTTTCCCATCCATTTCCATCCGATATCAATCGTTATCGAAGTTTTCTCTTCAATCTCTCTTTCATTAAAATTACACCCGCTGTTTTTGGGCATATCGCTGTCTAAAATAGCAAAAGGAACGGTCTGTTTGCTGTGCGTCCTCTGTTTTATGGGTGTGGCATGGTCCGGAAGTACGGCTACACGCCATTTTCCAAAAGATGGAAGCTCATTCATAACCGGTTCAACAATCAAATGATCAAAGTTTTCAATAGCCTGAACCTTTTCGTTAACATTGCCTGAATGACCCGCCTCATCCGCAGCTTCATAGTGGAGAAACAAGAAATCATTTTTCTGGAGCAGCGAAAGCGCACTTTTTACTTTGTTTTCATAGTTTGTGTTTATAACACCCGTCGCGCCCTCTATCTTGGGAGCATAAAGACCGGCAAGCTTTCCTATTCCTCTGACAAGATCCACTGCACTGACAACGGATCCGCCAACCCCGTTTCTTTTTTTAAAATTTTCGAGCTGAGGTTTTGTGCCTCCGCCCCATATCCAAATATCCGTTATATCAGAATTGCCCATCTCTTTGATAATTTGGCGGGCTTTGTTCATAATTTCCTTAAGTAAATCGGCGCCCTCACCCTGAGGCAGAAATGGACTATACCGTTTGTTGCTGATGTCATGAGGCGGCGTGCAATGCGCCAATTTTCCATTATGCCATATAATAATGTTGCGATAACTCGTTCCATGATAGAACTCTACTCCCGGTATGTTTAGTTCGTTTTTAAGCCGCTCCGCAACAATTTTTGCAGCCGTATCATTAATATGACAGGCTGAATAGTCAAGCATTCTTTTGCCGTCCATCTTCGTAAAGTTACATCTGTATGCCACATCATTGGAACCAAGCTGTATCCCGATGCCGGCAGCCTCAAGCGGTGCCCGTCCTGTGTAAAATTGTCTTGTATCATAACCGAGAATTGTAAGATTTGCGACGTCAGAACCGGGCTCGAACCCTTTTGCAACGGTTTTAAGCATTCCGACTTCACCATACAGCGCAATCCTGTCTATGGCAGGCGTTTTGGCATATTCAAGCGGAGTCAGTCCATCCAGCTCTTTCATAGGCAGGTCTGCCATGCCATCGCCGAGAAACAAAACATATTTCATTAATTTATACACCCCACTATAACTTAACCGTAAAATCTTAAATGCTCATTGATTATTCCGGAATATGAGCTTTAATATATTGTAATCTAAACATAGTAAAATTACAATAGTACGTTATGCGTAAGATGAGTTTAAGGATGACTCTGCTAATTCCAGGAATCCGATTGAGAGTCCGAATCCGATAGAAGATAATCCTGGAATAAAAGCCGTAATGGGAGAAAGTTATTTTTGAGGCAAATCTTTTCCATTATTTGAGGTAGATATTGGATACATTTAACGAAAATTATGTGGTAGTATTGCTAAATCCATGTTTTTCACAGCAAGTTCTATATTCTTGAATAACTTCATAGCAAGACGCAGATTGCAGGCAGCGGCAGCAGGACTATTGCCGGGATTTGCAATGCAGGGAAAAACAACTTAGGGCTCTCAAGATGATCGTTTATGGGTTGGCAGAGATAATTTTAATTCATTAGAATCCAAGCTTCCCTGCCACAAAAACAACTGTAATTCTGTCAGAATCGTTTTGTCCTTCTATTATGGCCCAATCATTGCAAAATCGTTCCGGATATCTGCAATGCGCATCATCGCATATTCCAGTTTTGCCGCAGGGAGCATTTCCGTTGAAACGTATTACATTTTGAGGTGCTGCGACATTGTGAATCCTCTCTATTGCCTCCGATAAATTATTGACGATTTTGTTCGCACCTATCTCTAAAATTACTTTTCGGGGACCGAAAAGCATGCTTGCAACGCGATTGCCGACACCGTCACAGCTGACGATCTGCCCGGATAATGTAATTGCATTTGCGCTTGAGATAAAAATATCGCTTGTTAGCGAATCGAGTCTCATTTTGTCAACTTCCTCTTTTGTTATTCCCTTTTTGTAGCGGTCCAACAGATTGATGGGAAGTGTGCGCAGCTTATCTATAAGTTTTGTTTCAATTATGGTCGTAGAACCTCCGAGACCGACAGTTGCCCCTTTTTTGATTGCATCTGCAATAAATTCATTCGCCTCCTCGCTATCCTCAAAATATACACTGTTGATACCGCGCAGTTTGAGATTTCGGATTACCGTTTCCGCTCTCTTTCTCCATATTGTTTTCTCAGGCATAATTTCTCTCCTCCTCTTGATTTATTTGATGCATATAATATCATTCTTTTCAATGCAAAGCCATAATTTTTTGAATAAAAAGCTGTTTAGAATGTTTGTTATTGCTCTTTTTTCTGTTTCAATCCTGATAGGCTTTGTCAGCATAATTTATGATCTAATCTCTATTGGCAAACTTAATAATCGCTTCATCGAACAACATGACAATAAACTTTTTACCAAACAGCAGACATACACTGATATTTTTATCGATAATGACAGCAAGAAAAAAGAGCTTACGGAACTGATTAGCTTGTTAGAAAATCGCATAAGCGATACACAGCTTAAAAGTAATCTTAATCTGCTTGGAGAGAAAATTAATCAAATTGAGATGCTGCGTCAAAATTATTATAATGCTGTAAAAAAATTAAGAAATGATATCGGTAATTACATAAAAAATAACAATCGGACAATATTCAATGTTATCAAAAATTATCGTGGTTTTACGACAAATCACGGTTTTTTGACATATAAAAAAATAAGTGACTTAAAGGATGCTATCGCTGCAGAAAATATTCCTTCCGAAAACAAACGCATATTGTCAAATGATGTTAATGATGCTGAGCAGATTGCTCATATTTCAGCGTCTGTTGTTGCGCAGGCAGAAGTTTTAAAAAACAAAATTCTTCGACGACTTAACACCCAATCATCCGAAGCGTATAGACAAAATACTCACGATGTAGATGCCGTTCTTTCAAAAATGCTTATGCTCCTTGTTTTACTATTTATTTTATCGATTATTATTGTTATTGTCTTCGCCAGATTTCACAAACAGGATAAGAATAATGTTATGCAGACATTGGATCTTGCTTTGCTTTTATCAAAAATGAGCACATTTGATCCGAATAAAACATTAGAGATAATGTCTAAGGTGATAAATGCAGATACAGTCGGAATGTCACAAATAAATAATCAAGGATTTCTGGTTTATAAATATTACTATATGCGACCGAAATATCAATTTATTAATCCGCTGGATAAAAAGTATTGGATTACCATGGATCAACATGCCGCTGGTCAGGCAAAGGCTGAAAGAAAAACTATAGTAATCAATCGTTATGAAAAATATCCAGATGCACACAAAGAGTGGAAAAATGCAGGCTTGCGCGGATTTATGGGAATGCCGCTTTATGATGAATCGGGAAACTATTTCGGTCAATTTTCTGCAAATTGTTTTACAAATTACCGGTTTACAAAAGAAGACATACAAAAATTTGAGCTTTTTGGGCAAATTATTATAAACCTATATGAAAAAGAAAAAAGCATAAAAAGATTACAGGATTTTAAAGAAAGAATAAGAAAATTGGCTGCAGATATATGCAGAAGTGGGAGGGTAAGCAATAGAGAAACTACAATGCAGCTGATTCTTAACAGGGCAAAAGCTGCACTTGATGCAGACACCATGTTTTTTTATGATAAAGCCGATGATCTGCTTCATATCAGTAATCTGAATCATCCGATTGATTTGGATAGTTTAGGAAAAACTGTTGATACGGCAGGATACGCCGCACTTTTTATCAATATGAAAAAAAAGAAGATTAGAGAGTGCATGCCGTTTACATTTAAAGAAAAGAATCTGCTTCTGCTTGCAGAATCACTAAAAACCGAAGAAAGATACTACGGCGTGTTAGGTTCTTTTTACAAAAACTCCGAAGATCTTGAAATAAAATCATTGTCCCTGAGGATTGTTGCGCAGAATGTTTTGCTTGAGCTGATCAATTATGACATAATAAAAGCCAATGAATCGCTTCTTAGTTCGATAGATACTCAATTGACAAAGCTTTTGATATCATCAATGGAAATACGCGATTCATATACTCGGGGCCACAGCGAGAGGGTTGCATCATACTCAGAATTTTTGGGCAAAATTTGCGGTTTAGGTACATCAGAGATTGATGCACTTAAAACGGCTGCCCTCTTTCATGATATTGGAAAGATGGGAATACCTGACATGATACTGCTCAAACCCGAAAAGCTGACACGGGAAGAGTACCGCATAATACAACTTCATCCTGTTATTTCGGCAAACCTTATTAAATCTGTAAGACATTTTGAATCTTTGGTTCCAATTATAAGAGGCCATCATGAAAGATGGGATGGCAACGGTTATCCCGACGGACTTAAAGGTACCGATATTCCGTATCTGGCACGCATAATTTCGGTTGCTGATGTAATAGACGCCGTTTTGACAACAAGACCCTATCGCGGCCCTTTTAGCGACGAGCAGACACGGCAGCTGATTATACAGGGACAGGGGAAACAGCTTGATCCTGAAATAGCGGCCGCTGCGATAGATCATTTCGATGAATTGAGAAGGTATGCAGAAAAATATGAAAATACATATTCTAAAGCACAGGTTACATATCCTGAGCTTGATATCTGGCGCGATATTTATTTTTATATTGATTACAGAACAGGACTACTTCGGCCCGAAGGTTTTCAAAGCGGAGTAGCTGTTTTTAAGAAAGAAAATCGTCCATTTAGACTTTTTTTAATTGATCTAATGAATCTTGGGGGGATAAACCGTGAGAAGGGTACAGCCGCAGGTGATAAAGCAATAAGAGACATGGTTGATAGCCTGGATAAAATACAAACGAAATACGGATTTAGAAATCTTGCAAGACACGGGGGCGATTCATTTGCATTTATTATACTCAAAGAAGATATAGAAGAAGATAGTATTGAGAAAATCAGCGCTGAAATAATAGAAACACTCGAAAGAACGGAGATAAAATTTCATTTGACAAGCTCAGATTTTCCGGAAAATCAACACCCGCTGTATGATACTGAAAAGAAAATGAGGATAATGAGGAGTGCCGGAAAGAAGTTGACATAGCATCTGCTTCATAAAAGTCATCGGAATATTGAAGACTTACTGAAGTTTTATTCAATCGGCCCGCCATGAACGAGCGCTTTTATGAAGCAGCGATTTTACTCATTCTTTCGGACTTACTCTATCGTAAAATATTCAATTTCGTTGATGCACAATTACGCCGATTTTTGGAGAGGAAAAATGATAAATTAACCCTGCCGTATCAGTTTTTCTGCAGCTGAGGCAGGAAAGTTGACAGTTAAAGACTTTTTAATGGCATGACATAACTGAAGTTACGGCAACTAAATTCACAATATCACTGCTTGAACAGCCTCTCGAAAGATCATTGAACGGCTTTTTTATACCGAGAAAAAGCGGCCCGATAGCCTTCATTTTGCCTATTCTCTCAGCCAGCTTATATCCTATATTTCCGCTGTTTAAATCGGGAAATATCAGAATATTTGCATTTCCGGCTACGCTGCTTTCGGGATATTTCTTCTCTGCAACCTTAGGAACTATGGCTGCATCAAGCTGCATCTCTCCATCCACAGTAAATTTACTTGTTTTGAGAAACTTCAGTGCATCTCTGATGCGGTCAACCTCTTCTCCTTTGGCGCTTAAATTTGTTGAGTAAGAAAGCAGAGCCGCAATTGGGTCGATACCTATTGATTTTGCCAGATCAGCTGCGTCGTTCGTGATGCAGGCCAACTGATAAGATGTCGGTCTTGGCATAACTGCACAGTCGGAAAATATAAATACCCCATCGCAGCCTATCTTTTTATCCTCCGAAATCATCAAAAATGCTCCGCTCATAGGAGAGTTTTTAACTGTTCCGACAATTTTCAAAGCCGCTCTTGCCATATCTGCAGTAGGACAGTCAGCTCCACCTACAGCTCCGGCCGCATATCCGGTTTCAACAAGCATTGCAGCTATATAAGCAGAATTCTCTGAATAGTGATGAGAATTTCTGATGCGATTTTTGTATTTTTCGATAAACTGCTCTTTTAATTCGTCCGTATCGGCAATTTCGCATTGCATAAGATCTTTGCTTGAAAACTCATTCTCTATCACAGCTCTTTTTCCAACTAAAACGGGAACGGCTATTTTCTTTTCTATTATTGTGTGCACAGCCCGGGTAACTCGCTTATCGCCCTCTACGAGAAGAGCTATTTTACTGCGCAAATTTTGAGCCGTAATCTCCAATTTTTTCAACATTGTATTGTCATTTGACATTTTATTTTTTCCTCTTTTCAAAGCAGCACCTTAAATGTTTGATTATGAGACCACCGCACAAATTATTGAATCGAAAATTTCCATCCGCAGTGAAAATTGCGTTCGATTTTGTCCGGAGGGCATGCAATGCATTCAGTCTTAATCCTTTTGTCTATTGTTTCAGCAAACTTACCGTACTCGACGACACCTACCGGTTTACAGGGAAAATAATCCATCTGTTTTCTTTCCCTTGCGGCCTGAACCCTGCAGGTTGTCATCTTTAGTATAAGAGCGCCATTTTCCCATAAAATCTCCTGATCATTGATTCTTCTGTACATTCTGAATGTCAGCGCTTTTTCTAATCCGTCAAGCCCGCTTTCTTCGGGTAATCCAAGGCGTTTCATAATTCTTTTTGCCTCTATTACGGTAAAATAACTCCATGCCTCTTTGTCGAGCTCTATGGCCTTTTCAATTCCGAAACGACGCTCAACAGCCTGAAACCAAAGTCCGTCGTGAGCCAGCCAATTCTTCGCCTCATCCTCAACAATTCCTATTAGTTCATCTTTTGAAAGTGAGTCAAGCTCAGGATATTTCATTTCTCCTCCTGTCATTCTAATATTGTAGCTATCATTATATTTTACATAGGTTGCAGAGAGAAAGCAACTCTGCCGAATCAAAGAATTGATAGATATAACTATTATGAAGCTATTCAAAGGGCAGACAAGTAAAACATTATGAGACCACTGTATAATAAACAACTGTGAATCTGTTTACTGTGCAGCGGTCTCATTATTTGACTGCGCCGGAATCTTAACGCAGCAATTGTAACTACGGCGGCAAGAACCTGTCTTGTATCTAATACTTTCTTGTATCGTTGAGATTGCGTTTAGTACCTAAAAGATGATAGCAATATAAGGAATCCGTTTAATAGTCAATCCCTTAATATCCGATCTTTATCAGTTGCAATTTTTTAATAGTCTTATACGATATGGTTTAGATGTTTCTATAATGTTAGGAGGAAGAATGGAAGAAATTATCAGTGAAGTAGAACTGATGAAAAAACGGATTGATAAGCTTGGGAGGTTGCTTTGACATCGATCTTTTCGAGAAACAGATAAAACAAATAGATGAAAAATTAAGCAATCAAGACAACTGGAAAAATATGGAGTTTATGAAATCTGCATCAAAGCAGAAAGGCGATCTTGCCTTTAAACTTGAACTTTTCAACAAAGCTGCCGGCAGTCTTAATACACTTGATGAGTTTATTAAACTCGGAGACAGCAGTCTCTATTCTGAAATCAAGGAATTGTCTGCAAGAACAAAGGCGGAGATTGACAACGCAGTAAGAATATTGAAATTTACCGATAAAATGGATATTTCCAATGCCATTATTACCATACGTCCCGGTGCAGGAGGAACTGAAGCATGCGATTGGGCTCAGATGCTTCTGGGGATGTATATTGGAGCGGCGGAAAAATATGGATACAAGGTCGAGATAACCGATAAAGAAGCCGGAGCTGAAGCGGGCATAAAGGCGGCAACAGTTATTATAAAAGGCAAATATGCTTACGGGCGCTTAAAAACCGAAAGCGGTATACACAGATTGGTAAGAATTTCACCGTTTGACTCCTCTAAAAGAAGACATACATCGTTTGCTTCGGTTGTCGTTATTCCTGAGGTAACCGATGAAGTTGATACTCATATTGATAAAAAAGATCTCAAGATAGATACATATCGATCAAGCGGAGCCGGAGGTCAGCATGTCAACAAAACGGATTCTGCTATCAGAATAACCCATCTGCCGACAGGAATTGTAGTAACATGTCAAAATGAACGCTCGCAGTTCAAGAATAAGACGACTGCGCTTACGATATTAAAATCCAGGCTTTATGAAAGGGAAAATAAAAAGAGAAAAGAGAAAGAGGCGGGAATGGTTGATAAAAAGGCGAATGAATGGGGAAGCCAGATTAGATCTTATGTATTATTTCCTTACAAGATGGTAAAAGACCACAGAACAGGAATAATAAGTCATAATCCGGAAGCGGTTCTCTCCGGCGATATTGATCAATTTTTGTAGGAGAGATAATGAGTTTAGAAGAAAGAAAACTAATTGAAGCAACCAAAAGCAGATTAAAAAAGAGAGAGGAGTTCGAGTCAAGAGGAATATCCTGCTACAACAACAACTTCAAACCCTCAGTATCACTTGGCGATATAGCCGATCAGTATAAAAATGTCGCTCCGGAGGATATACCTGATATTGAATTTACGATAGCGGGAAGAATAATGTTTAAAAGATCCTTCGGCAAGGCACTTTTTTATAAACTATCCGACAAAAAAGGAATGCTTCAGGTCTATTGCAAAAAAGACAATCTTGATGAGCAGCAGTTTTTTGTTGCAAAACGTGCAGATGTAGGCGATATACTGGGCATTAAAGGTACCCTTTTTATAACTCATACCGGAGAACTTACACTTAACGCAAACTCGATTACGCTTTTAACGAAGTCTCTAAGACCTCTCCCTGAAAAATGGCATGGGCTTAAAGATAAAGAGCTTCGTTATAGAAAACGCTATCTTGACCTCATTATGAACGCCGAATCAACTGCTGTTTTCAGAAAGCGGGCAAAAATTATCAAAGCAATTAGAGAGTTTTTGGACAACAACGATTTTGTTGAAGTTGAAACACCTGTTTTGCAGCCCGTTGCGGGTGGAGCAACTGCAAATCCGTTTATAACTCATCATAATGCACTTGATATAGATCTATATCTGCGCATAGCTCCGGAACTTTATCTAAAGCGAATAATTGTGGGAGGTCTTGAGAGAATATACGAACTCTCAAAAAATTTCAGAAATGAAGGAATGGATTTAGCTCATAATCCTGAATTTACCATGATAGAGTTTTATTATGCATATCAGGATTATCTCGGTCTTATGAACTTTACTGAACAGCTTATCGGCTATGCGGCAAAAGCGATTGATGCAGAATCAATAAACTTCAGCGGCAATCAGATTGATTTCGCAAAACCGTGGAAACGAATAGGCCTCTATGATGCAATTGTCGAGATTGGCGAAATAGACGGGGAAGTCATTAAAAACAAAGACGCCGCTTATGAAAAAGCTGTTCAGCTCGGTAAGCCGGTTTCTCATTCAATGGTTCATGCTAAACTTTTGGAGGAAATATTTGATGTTGCGGTTGAACCCAAACTTATAAACCCTACATTTATAACTGATTTTCCGGTTGCCGTTTCACCTCTTGCAAGAAGATCTGAAAAAAACCCCGATTTTGTAGACAGATTCGAGCTTTATATCGGGGGTATGGAAATTGCAAACGCCTTCAGCGAGCTATCTGACCCTGTCGATCAGAGAGCACGGCTTGAAGAACAGGCTAAAGCAAAAGAGGGTGAAGTTGATTATGATTATATAGAAACACTTGAATGCGGCCTTCCGCCGACAGCCGGAGAGGGCATAGGGATAGATAGGCTGGTTATGATATTAACCGGGTCCAATTCAATACGAGATGTAATTCTGTTTCCGCAGATGCGTCCAAAAAAATAGGAGGATAGATATGTTACCAAGTTGGCAGGAACTTATACCGATTCTTTTGCTTGCAGTCGTAATTTTTGGGGCAAAAAAGCTGCCTGAAATAGGCTCCGGTCTCGGAAAAGGTTTAAAGAATTTCAAAAAATCTCTTAAAGATACAGAGAACGAGATTGCAATCGAAGAAAGGGGAACGGAAGAAAAAAATATGAAAAATGATAAAAAGAAGGAAGAGGCTTGATAGCAGCTCTCAAAACTATACTCGGCAGAGCTGTTTCAGAAATAACAGGACAACAGTCACCTGATATTGCAATCCAGTCTCCTCCATCCGGTTTTGGCGATTTCTCAACACCTATTGCCTTCGGTCTTGCTAAACAACTAAGACAAAATCCCTCGAAAATAGCGGAGAGACTTGCAGCGGCAATTGATGATCCTCTTATCAAAACTGCTGATACCGAAGGTGGTTTTGTCAATATCAGAGTATCTGACAGAGAACTTGAAACATGGCTTGACAGGCAGTTTCTAAGCAAAGAACTAACAACCTTTGAAAGCAAAAATCAAATAGTTCAGGTCGAATTTGTCAGCGCAAATCCAACCGGTCCTCTGCATATAGGTCATGCAAGAGGAGCTGTCGTTGGAGATTCGCTCGCAAAAATTCTTTCAAAATTCGGTTATAGCGTCAAAAAAGAATATTATCTAAACAATAGAGGCAGGCAGATGCGCCTTTTGGGCGAATCGGTTAGGGCAGTAATGGATGGCAAAGCTATCCCTGATGACGGCTATAAAGGAAGCTATATCTCCGATGTTGCGGATAAAATAGATCGAACTGATACAACAGAACAGATATCTGCAAAGGCTTCAGATATAATATTGGAAGGAATAAAAGAAGATCTTGCAGAATTTTCGATAACAATGGATAATTTTTTCAGTGAAAGAGAGCTGATTGATAACGGTAACATATCAAAGCTTTTTGATTTCCTGCAGCAAAAAGAGTTAATTTATGAGGAAGGTGGAGCAATATGGTTTAAATCATCAATGTTTGGAGATGACAAAGATAGAGTATTGAAAAAATCAAATGGAGATTTAACCTATTTTGCTTCCGATATCTATTATCACTACAACAAATTTATTATTAGAAAATTTGACAAGGTGATTGATGTCTGGGGAGCCGATCATCATGGATATGTAGGCAGAATGAAAGCGGCATGCAGAGCAATCGGTATTGCCCCCGAGAGATTATCGGTTGTACTTGTTCAAATAGTCAATCTTCTGCGTGAAGGAGAACCGTTTTCTATGTCAACGAGATCGGGACAATTTGTTACTCTGAAAGAATTGATCGATGAAGTAAATCCGGATGCCGCCAGATTCCTGTTTTTAACAAGAAAAGTGACAAGTCATCTTGATTTTGATGTAGAGATTGCAAAAAAACAAGTATCCGAGAATCCGGTTTTTTATGTTCAATATGCGTATGCAAGAACACGCAGTATATTCAAAAAGGCTCTTGAACAGAAGGTAAAATATAACAACAAAACTCCGCTTCTTGCGGGAGATATTGGAAAACTTGAAAGAGCACTGATGATAGAGCTTGCCTGTTATAAAGATGCGATTGCCAAATCTGCGCTGCAGCTTGATCCATTCTATCTGTCAAGCTATCTTCTTGATATCGCAAAATTGTTTCATCAATTCTATCATGAAGTTAGAATTTTAGGGGGTGAAAAAAATATGATAAGTTCAAGGTTGCGTTTGTGCGATATAGCATCATATATTATTGCAGATGGCTTAAAAACATTAGGGATAAGCCACCCTGAGAGGATGTGAGAATGACCAAAGAGAGAAAAACCATTGAAGACAGCTTAAATGAATTAAAAGAACCAAAAATGATTAGCATGAAAATGAGTATCTTAGTTGCCGTACTCACTTTTTTGCTTGGTATCTGGATTGGATTTTTTGCATTTTCCTTTATAAATACATATCTTAACCATAATAAAAAGAGTAAAACCGTTATTTCACAGGAAGAAAAGACTACCACTTCACAAAATGAAGGAACAATAGGGCCAAAAATTGTGATTGTGGGCAGCAGTAAACAGATCGCAGCCGAAACATCAACACCGGCCGAGACCAGCAGCCCTTTAAATAAGATAATACCCAAACAAAAGGTCATACCGTCACCTGAGAAAACTGCCTCTGCTGAAGCTGTCAAGCCACCTACTGTTATAAAAAGTAAGTATGCAATCACAAGAAAAAGTGGTACAAAAAACATAAAGAAAGAAAAGATTAAAAACTGGGCAATCCAAATAGGAAGTTTTAGAAACAAGTCTTCCGCCATACGTATGCTTAAAAAGGTTGCTTCTGAGGCAATGAAGGCTCATATTAGAAAGGTTTCCAACAAGAAAGGAGTCTTCTACAGAGTTATTATTAATTTCAGAGGTACCAAAACAGAACTCAATCGTATTGCGAAAAAAATTCAAAACAGTTTTCATATAAAACCGTTCATTTATGATCCAATATCCTGATATCAGTCCTGTAATTTTTCATGCAGGACCATTTGCAGTAAGATGGTACGGAGTAGCCTATCTGATAGGTTTTTTCGCATGGTATTTCTATATATCCAGAAAAAGCCGCCGAAAAAGGCTTGGACTGGAAGCGGAAGGACGGATAGATACGCTCATTACATATGCGATCTTAGGCATAATTCTAGGAGGCAGAATAGGATATATACTTATCTACAACTTGCCTTACTATTTGGCTCATCCGCTAAGTATGTTAGCAGTATGGCAAGGCGGAATGTCATTTCATGGCGGAGCAACCGGTTTAGTAATTGCCGGTCTTTTGTTCTGCAGACGATATCATATTAGTTTTTATAAGCTTGCAGATGAAACTGTTGCTATAGCTCCGGTAGGATTATTTTTTGGACGTATTGCTAATTTTATTAATGATGAGCTCTACGGCAGGGTATCGAATCTGCCATGGGCAATGGTATTTCCTGATGGCGGACCGTTGCCCCGTCATCCGTCCGAACTGTATGAAGCATTCTTAGAGGGCATTGTATTGTTGATAATTATGCAGGTCTCAAAGCATTCTCTGCTGGCAAAAGAAGGTAAACTGATGTGGCTTTTTATCTTATTATACGGGGTATTCAGATTCCTTGTTGAATTTACGAGACAGCCGGATCCACAACTTGGTTTTATAATAGCCGGTCTTTCTATGGGGCAGCTTTTAAGTATACCCATGATTGCTGCAGGAGGTTACTTTTTTGTCAGAAAAAATGCTTGACAAAATTATCAACAATACAAAAAGGCAGATAGAATTCGATAAGGCGCAGATTAGTGAATCGGTTATGAAAAGATCACTCTCATATGCAAGCTATGAACCAATAAATATATTCAATTTACTTAATAAAACAGGTATTCATATAATTGCGGAGTACAAACGTAAATCACCATCATTGGGTGAAATATCCGACAATGCACTCTCGGATGTCATAAAAGATTATGAGATCGGAGGCGCCGCTGCAATATCGGTACTGACCAACGCCGCTTTTGACGGAAAAATAACAGATATGGAAGAAGCACGACAACTGACCGAACTTCCGATTTTACGGAAAGAATTTATTATTGACGAATACCAGATTTATCAAGCAAGGATATATGGTGCCGATTTTGTGCTTTTGATTGTAAGAATATTATCCGATAAACAGCTGAATAATTTTCTGGACTTAACTGAATCACTTGGTCTTTCAGCTCTTGTCGAGGTTGAATCATCTAATGATCTCAACAGAGCACTGAAAGCCGGTGCCGCTATTATTGGCGTAAATAATAGAGATTTAAAAAGTTTTGCAATTGACAAAAAGCGAGGAATAGAAATCGCAAAAACCGTCCCTTCCGACAGAGAGGTTGTAATAGAAAGCGGCATCGCAACAAGGACCGATCTTGATCCGTTCCTTAATGCCGGTTTTCATAACTTTCTTATAGGAAGTTCTCTGATGAAGACGCAAAATAGAATTGACGTTCTTAATAATTTAATTTTGCAAACAAATTGCCGCTAAAATGGTAAAATTGAAAATTTGCGGAATAACAAATCTTAATGACGCACTGTTTTGTTCGGATAATGGAGCAGATGCACTTGGTTTTGTTCTTTATGAAAAGAGCCTTAGAAATATAAGCATCAAAAAATCTACGGATATTATTAAGCGCCTCTCTCCCTTTATTGCTACCGTGGCAGTTTGCGTAGATCCAAGTAATCATTTAGTAAAAATGGTGGAAGATGCCGGATTCAGCGTAATACAGATACACGGCAACAATAATGTCGAAACAAGAATCAAAAAGATAAGAGCTGTTTCTTATAAGATGATATCGGAATGCCATTCCAATGAGTATGTTTTAATTGACAGTGCTGCCATTGGCGGAACAGGAAAAAGCTTTAACTGGAAATCGTTAAAGACTCTCGCTCCAGGAAAAATTATCGTTTCGGGAGGTCTGAATAAACAGAATATCTTCAGTCTTTTCAAAATAGTCAAACCATATGCAGTGGATCTTTCAAGCTCACTGGAATTATCCCCGGGCATAAAGAACCACTTAAAAATAAAGGAGTTTATTGCTGCTTTTCAAGAAGCAGATAGAGAAATTACCTGCTGAATAAAATCTCACCCTTTATTTGACTTTCATATCAAAGAAGATGCAACAGTTAAAACCGATCTTCAACCATAATCCCTATAAAACATCCAAAAAGCCTTATATAACAACGTTTATAGATTAACTGTAGTATAGACCTATAAAATATATAATTAATATATAGCTGTTGTGTCTTGACTTCATAGTTATTTAGGATTAATATAGTGGTATAGACTCATGTTGGAGGTGCGACTATGTTTGTCAAGGTGACACCAAGGAAGAAGAATAACAAAACCTATCACTATGCCGAATTGGTAAAATCATACAGGGAAAAC
>CAJVZA010000007.1 GCA_913009315.1 uncultured Hippea sp. | reverse complement strand
TTTATTCATATTCCGGCGTAAACTATGTTGAATGTGAAAGCTGCCATGACCCTCATATTGAAAACTATGATTTTTTGAGAGTAACAGGGGGAGCAAACAATGCCGAAAAGATTAACACAACCTGCACATCCTGCCACGACAAAACAGGCTGGATAGGCAGCGTTCATAAAACTCAGGCGGCAAAATATACAGATGCCTCCGTAACAAGTGCATACGGTATAAATACAGTTTCCGGGCTTGGATGTATAAATTGCCATGTTCCGCATAAAGCCGCTGCAAATAACAAATATCTGTTAAGAGGATCATTTTCCACTACCTGTTATACCGGAGCAGCCGGCAGCTCAAGCACCGCACCCTGCCACGGAACAGGTGCTGCACAGGGAGGAAAAAATATTGAATCTGTACTAAACAGAATTTACGGTCATCCTGTTTCTTCATCGCCAACATTCTATCTTCACAAAGATCTTGAGATTCTTGATCAGACACCGCCATCTTTCGGGCATGCAACATGTGTTGATTGTCACAATCCGCATCAGGCAACTGCGGGAACGCATAGCTCTCCGGCTGATCCAACCGGATGGTATCCGGCATCGCCTAATCTTTTAACAAATGATGTATCAAATGTTCTCAGAGGAGTTACAGGTGTCGAGCCGACATGGCAATCTATATGGACACAGCCTACAACCTTTACCACACTTGAAGCGGCGTCGAAAGAGTATCAGATCTGCTTCAAATGCCATTCGGAATTTGCACTTGGCGCTGCTGTAAAGGGTGTTACAAATTTTGAAAACGAAGAATCGACAGGGAAAATAACCGATCAGGCGTGGGAATTCAATCCGAATAATAAATCCGCCCATCCCGTTGTCGTAACACTGAATAATCAAACGGGTTCTTATACGCCAAAGGCATTGGCGGCTGCCGCAATGAAAGCTCCATGGACAAATGTCGGCAACCAGACTATGTACTGCTCCGACTGTCATGGAGCGAATAATGAGATTGGGGGTGATCCGAGAGGTCCGCATGGTTCAAACTATAAATATATGTTGAAGGGTCAAAACAAATATTGGCCTGCAGATGCGAGTGGTCAGCTTTATAGGATAAATTTGACCGATTACCCGGACGCCGGTCTATTTTGCCTAAACTGTCATAATCTGACAAATCCAAATGATTGGCACTACAATGAAAGTGATATGTCCGGAATGTATTGTGTTAATTGTCATGTTGCAGTTCCGCACGGTTCAAAAAGATCAAGGCTGATTGGATATGCCTCTGATCCATCGCCTTATAACTATCAAGGCAAATTGTTGGTAAACCAGTTTCGTAAACCATCAACCTTTTTGAACCAAAAGCCGAGAGACGCACATGCTATAGCTGGAGCCGTAATTCCTACTGCACCCAACAAGGGTGTGCCATGTTCCGATTGTCATATGATGCGAGTATTTAACCCCGATCCGTAACAATAAGGCTTTTACAAAAATGATAGAAATACAAACGAGAAAAGAATTTGAACGTGATTGACAAGATTAAACAGGACAGAAAAAGGCTGGAATCAATGGATGCAAAAAAAGAGATTTACTTAATTATCCATGTATAACCCTGTTAATTCTGTCAAAATTCTTTCTTTATCTTTTCTTGAACTATTTTCTGTCCTGTTTTTGACTGCTTCATTTTATGGATGCAAAAATCAGGACATGGCATCCATAAAGAAAACCGTTTCAGATTATAATATCGGACTTATAAGAGCTGCAAAAACAGGCAGTGTCAAATCATTAAAAGGCATAGCGTCAAATAAAATCCTTGAAAAGCTGAAACTCTGGATAGCCTCGTGGCGGGATTCGGATCTATACATGGATGCGAGACTTATAAAAATCAGATACAAAAAGATTGATATATCGGGACAGTCAGCATCGGTTCAAACATCCGAGAACTGGATATTCGAATACAAAAGGCTGAAAAGCAACCGGATTGCTTTGCCTTATAAAAATATTCACTACAATGTGCTGTATACTCTGAAAAAGAATACAAAAAGATGGCTTATCACAGCGATAAAGATTATATCCGGATAAATCTCGGGGTCGTGTCTTTGCATTTGACAAAACTCCTTGATTTTATCCGTATCAATTAGAACCGGCAGGCTTATTTTTTTGTCGTTGATTAAAAACAAGGGTATTTCTAAAAGCTCTATGCGGATCTATAGAAGACAAACATATACCGCTAAGCCTTCGAAAAACAGATCACTTTATCTTGCTCCTGAGTTGTCTTCTATGGAAGCATCAGGCCATCAGAGTTACCCTTAATTTTCTATACGCTTCATCAGAAGATTTTCTTAACGCCTTTTCTTAAATGCGGAACAGAAGAAAAGAGAACACAGGCAGGATGCCTGTGATACACTGAAGAAACTGAGATTGCTTCGCTGCGCTCGCAATGACGGAGGGGGAAAATGCTTACGATGACAGAGAGAAAAAGTCATTAACAAGTGAAGCATAGCAATCTTAATGTATCAGCACCTGTCTATAGTGAGACTGCTGTGCTTGAACTTGCATTTCGGTTTGGAATAAGAGAGTCCCGATAAAATATGCCGGACAGATTGAAAATAGATAAAATATGGATATCATTCTGCATAGATAAATAACTTGGAGGATTAAATGGCTATAACATTCAAGATTATAAAGCAGCTTGGTATTCTTTCAGACAAACAGAACGGCTTTAAAAAGGAGATAAATATTGTTTCATGGAATGATAGAGACCCGAAGATTGATATAAGAGATTGGAATGAAGCCCATGAACGGATGAAAAAAGGAATAACATTAAATAAAGAGGAATTCGAAGCGCTGAAAAAGATAACCGGCGGCATTGATTCCGACTCGCTTGAGATTGAATAGCTCATCTTGTACAGTGCATATCTGTCGGCGTTTTTATAGGTAATTGTATGCGCTGAAGCAGTGATAGCATAGCAACTAAGCTATTCGAAGGTCAAGAAGAGGGAAAATGTTTACCGTATTTGAACCCTGCCGCCGCAGTTTCTGCTGTGCCGACAAGATGCATTACACTAATATTTTCTTTTTGCCGAAGGTTATGTTGATTATGGGGCGGACTGTAAAGGGCGACTCTGTTAATTCATAAAGATTATCTTAAACTTCGAATTAGTCTTCTATTTTGTTGCAAATCAGGCAACATCTCTGCTGCTGTCTTCAATTTGAAACATACGGAACTTATCAGGATATCCTAAAGAATAAATGGAGGAAAGGTGAAAGATAAAAAAATAGCAGATCTAAGAGAAAAGGTAGAGTACAAAAGAAAAAAGGGATGGGAAGGCGTAACCGGTAAAACAGAAAAGAAGGTATTTGATTTTGCCGAACAGTATAAACGATTTCTCAATGACAATAAAACAGAGCGGGAAACCGTTTCATATTATAAAAAAAGAGCCGAAGAGCATGACTATAAGGAAGAATCTAAGAGTAAACTGCTTTTAACAAACAGGGGCAAAAATCTTATGCTTATCAGAAAAGGCAGCAAGCCTATAACCGATGGTGTAAGAATTATAGCTTCTCATGTTGATTGTCCGAGAATCGATTTTAAGCAGAATCCATTATATGAAGATACCGATCTGGCGTTTTTTCACACTCATTATTACGGAGGTATAAAAAAATATCAATGGACAAACATTCCGCTTGAGCTTAGGGGAACCGTTATTACAAAAGATGGAAAGCGGATCTATCTGAAACTCGGACAAGATGAGGGAACGATTTTTGTTGTCCCCGATCTTTGTCCGCATCTTTCTCGCAAAACTCAAGGTGATAAAAAAGCCGGTGAGATAATAACAGGAGAGAATCTTGCGCTGCTGGCCGGAAGTATGCCTGAGCAGGGAAAAGGCAAGGCGCTCGTAAAGCTTCATATACTAAAGCTTCTCAATGAACAGTACGGTATAATAGAAGAAGATCTTATTTCGAGCGAACTTGAAGCAGTTCCTGCTATGCAGGTTATGGATTTGGGAATAGACAGAAGCATGATAGCAGGATATGGACAGGATGACAGAATATGCGCTTTTAGTTCGGCCGAAGCGCTTTTTGATACCGGTATACCTCTTTATACAACAATAGTTTTTCTTGCCGACAAAGAAGAGATCGGTTCGGAGGGAGCAACGGGAATGAATTCGATGTTTCTTATAAGAGGAATCTATCGGGCAGCAGCAGCTTTTGGAACTGTACTGAATGAGAGCGATATGCTCGAACTATTGTCAAAAAGCGGCGCTCTTTCAGCTGATGTTAATGCTGCCGTCAATCCTCTTTATAAATCAGTTTATGAAAACGATAATGCAAGTTTTGTGGGCAGAGGAATTGTTGTGACCAAATTTACCGGTCATGGAGGAAAGTATATGGCAAACGACGCCGATGCAGAGTGGGTAAGTCATATAAGAAGGATCTTTAATGAGGGCAAGATAGTATGGCAGACAGGAGAATTGGGAAAGGTTGATGAGGGTGGAGGCGGAACCGTTGCAAAATTTCTTGCAAAATATGGAATGAATGTGATTGATGCTGGACCGGCTTTGCTTTCAATGCATTCTCCGTATGAAGTCTCCTCAAAAATTGATCTATATGAAACCTACAGAGCATATAAGCAGTTTATAACACAGGGATAATTTTGACATCAACTGTTCCTAATCTATCTGCGGCGGTTCACCTTATTACCAAAGATATTCACTCCGACACTATAATTATCGTACCAAAAGAGCAGCTAAACAGAGTTTATGATGAAGTGTCGTTTTTTTTGGGTGGACAAACGGATAAAATATCTCCGCTCTGTTTCCCCGATCTTGATTTGATGCCTTACGAGGAAAGACGAATTGACAGACAAATTTTAGATGAGCGATTGAACTTTTTATATAGGTTTATGAATAGAAAAGGCAGCGCAGTTGTTGTTACGGACGCCCGGGCGCTCTTTTACAAGATATGCAATCCGTACGAATTGAAGGATAATTTTATTTCTATTTCTGTCGGAGAGGATTATCCTGTAGATAAATTTATTGAAAAGTTGGCAAATTACGGCTATGCAGCAGCTGATAAAGTTTTTCAAAGCGGACAATACTGTATCAGAGGCGGCATCATTGATTGTTTTATTCCAATATATGATGAACCTGTAAGAATAGAGTTCTTCGGTGACGAGATAGAATCTATGCGCTTTTTCTCTTGCGATACCCAGCTTTCAACAAGGCAGACAGAGCAGATCAGTATCGGCCCGGCAAATGAATTTAAAAAGGCTTTCGACATAGATGAGTCAATGTGGGTCCGTAAAAACTTCTCATTTCAGACACCCGATTTGTTTGAAGGTTTTAACCGGATTTTTGTCGGCGATGTTAATTTTGATGAGCTTTATAAAGATCTGAACTGGCGCTATGATAACAGGTCTGATATTTATCTGCTGTCTCCCGATACAATTACCGTTGAAAGAAAAAAGATCGCTGCCATAGAATCCGATGCTCTTAGACTGTTTATAGGGCCGACTTTTTCTGAGTATACTGAGCCGGTATTAAATGGAAATTTCAACACTATCCTTGAGAAAATAAAGAATTTGTCGAACCGCTTTCAGGTGAAAATTGTGTCGGATGACAATGATGCACAAAATAGAACCGAAAAGTTGTTTGGGCAATATTCGAATATTCTATGTATAAATGGAAAACTTGCCGATAACTTCTGTATCGGAAGAACCTGTTTTCTCTCATTCGCAATGATTTTTGGAAATAAGACAGTTCAGCAAAAACAGAGCCCCCGTCATAGCGGCAGAGAACATTCTATTTTTAATACCGATGATATAATTGTGCATAAGGATTGCGGAATAGGACGATTCAAGGGAATTGTTCAGATCAATGATTCAGGCTGCAAAAGCCATATGTATAAAATAGCTTACAGAAATGACGAGTCTCTTTATGTGTCAATTATGGATGCAGCCAAAATAACCAAATACGAAGGCTTGGATCCTCAGGAACTGGACCTGCTCGGAAGTAATGCCTTCAAGATTAGAAAAAGAAAGGCTTATGATGAAATAATGCGTATGGCAAAGCAATTTGCATCGATTTACGCAAATCGTTTTATTGCCCGGCGTTTGCCTTATGACCTGGAAAACTCATATCTTTTCGAGTTTGAACAGACTTTCCCGTATACCGAAACAGCCGACCAGAAACAAGCGATACGGGAACTAAAATCAGACATGCTGAGAGATATCCCAATGGACAGACTTATAACCGGAGGAACAGGATACGGTAAAACTGAGGTAATTCTAAGAGCCGCCGCCATAGCCGTATTTTCCGGCAGACAGGTTCTCATTGCATCTCCTACAACTATTTTGGCCGACCAGCATTATGATGTTTTTTGCGGGAGATTTTCCGGCTTTCCGATTAACATAAAACGCTCTGATAAAATTGACAACAGCGATTTAAAAGGATGCGATATTGTAATAGGAACTCAGGGAGCTGCAAAATTTTCAGGAAAACTGCACAATCTGTCACTTGTTATAATTGACGAGGAGCAGCGATTCGGTGTTAAATTTAAGGAACAATTCAAAAAAAATCACGCTGCAGTTGATCTGCTTACGGTATCGGCCACTCCGATTCCGAGAACGATGCAGATGGTGCTTTCCGGAATTTGGGATATTAATGTAATAAATACTCCCCCTGCAGACAGAGTACCAATAGACACGGAAATACGCATCAAATCCGACAGAATAGTTCAGGATATCATACTTTGGGAGCTCAAGAGAGGCGGCCAGATCTATTATGTTCATAATCGCATTGAAGATATCGATGAAGTTTTCGATAAAATAGCAGCGCTTGTTAAGAATGCCAGAATTGCTATCGTGCATGGAAGACTTACAAAAGGTCAGATAGAAAGCCGCATGAAAGATTTTAGAATGAAGAAATATGATATTTTGCTTTCTACGTCCATTATTGAGTCAGGCTTAGATATTCCGGATGTCAATACTATTGTGGTTGATGAGGCGGAAAACTTCGGTCTTGCCGATCTTTATCAGCTTAGGGGCAGGGTGGGGCGTTCGGGCAAAGGCGCCAGAGCTGTTTTT
The DNA here is from genome assembly GCA_913009315.1 of uncultured Hippea sp. Classification (GTDB taxonomy): domain Bacteria; phylum Campylobacterota_A; class Desulfurellia; order JAADFJ01; family JAADFJ01; genus JAADFJ01. Next base: position 35,415 of record CAJVZA010000007.1, on the reverse strand, counting down.
TTTGTTAATAAAATAAGCAGACTGACCGAAAGTGCAAAGAAAAGACTTTCGGCATTAAAGGAATTTAGTAAAGATTTTGGTTCATCTTTTGATTTGGCACTTAGCGACAGCAGAATCAGAGGAACAGGCAATCCGCTTGGAACAGAGCAGAAAGGAAAATCACATTTTCTCGGTTTTTCTCTTTATCATCAGATGGTCAAAGATGCAGTAGCGCAAATCAAAGGAGCAGCGAAAAAGGAATCTTCTGCTGAAATTTCATGGGATTTGCCAAGCTATATTCCGGATGATCTTATGAGTCAGGATGACAGGCTTGTATGGTATCAGAGAATTGGTGATGCCGGCAGAGAACAGATAAAAAGACTGCTGCGTGAAGCATACGATAGGTATGGAAGACTGCCTGATGAATTCCAAAATCTCTTTTTTGCAGCCGAAATAGGGGATAAAGCCGCTGAAATAGGGGTGAAAAAGATTGATTTTCATAATAAATGCCTTATTCTGAAATTCAAGAAGAATCCTCCTGTTGCTACTTCGTCAATTATCAATATAATAGACAGTTATAAAGGCAAAGCTGGATTTGCCGGTGAAAATGATGTATATTTTAAAGGGGTTAGCAGATTTATGGATTTAAATAAAATAATTAGTTGTCTCGAAAAGGCGATATAGATGCGCAAGACTATTTTTGTATTGGTTATTTTGCTTCTTGTAAGTCAAGTCGGTGTCGGAATGTCCGGTGTTATTGATGATACCGTGGCAGTTGTAAATGATGAACCAATAACGGCTGTTGACCTTTTCAAAACTATGCGGTTTTATGGTATCGATAACCCGAAAAAGGCTATTAATCAGGCGATAGAAGACAAATTAGTTGCCCAAAGAGCAAAAAAGCTTAATTTGACAATAAACAACAACGAATATAATAAATTAAAAGATCAATTTATAACAGAAAAACGGTTAAAGAGTCTGGAGCGGGTTGGTCTCAGGCAGTCGGACATGGAAAAGTTCATCAAGCTTCAGATGCTCAAAAGAGAAATTATCTCTTATGTAGTGAGAGGAAGCATACTGGTCAACAATGATCAGATAAAAAAATATTATATGGAGAATAAAAAACGATTTGAAACCGGAGAATCGATTCATCTTTATAAGATTGCCTTTGATTATAATATATCGAATGAGAACGCTCAAAAGCGAAACGCTTCGACCTGGCTTGAAAATATACAAAGTGGAAAATTAGATTTTAATGATGCTGCATCGATACTTGACTACGGTAATTTTGATATGGGTTGGATAAATCCTTCAGGTCTGTATCCGTCTTTTTATAAGATTATAAAAAAACTGAAAATAGGAGAAGTGTACGGGTTGATCAAAACCAAAACACAATTCCTTATAATAGAGCTTGCAGGCAGAAAGAACAAACGGGTACTGCCTTTGGCTGATGTCAGAGAACGTATCAAATCTATTCTTGTAAACCGAAACATCAGCGAATCTTTTGCAAGATGGATGAGCACTCTCAAACAATACTCTTCTGTTTCCATATATGAAAAATAGTGATGAGGCTTGATAAATTCTTGAAAATGTCGAGAATAGTGAAAAGACGCGGCATCTCTAAAGAATTCATAACAAACGGTGTTGTTTTTGTGAATGATAAACTAAAAAAGCCTTCTTACGAAGTCAAAGAAGGCGATATTATAGAGGTAAGACTTAAAAGTAAGCCTTACAAACTTAAAGTGATTGATCCGAATCCTCGGGTAAATAACAGGGAGGCATGCAAGGAGGTATAGCAGGAAACTTGGATTTGCTCACAAACAGTTTTTGTGCAACTGCAGATGTGAAAGAGATTCATATCTTCAGCCTGAAATGGTTTTGCACTGAAAATTAGTAGTCGGAAGAAGCAAAAACAGATTTTTTACTATCTGCCGTAAGATAATGTTAATCGTTGTTACAATGGGGGATCCCTCAGGTATAGGGCCGGAAATAATTTTGAAAGCATACTTTGATTCTATGCTTCATGGAAAGATTGTTGTTGGGTCGAAATCCGTGTTGGAAAAATATCGAATGCTGTACAAGCTTCCTGTAATTAATTATAATATATTACAGGATAAAAGTACTGCTGCAGATGTAAAGGAAGGAGCTCTTAATCTAATTGATATAGGCGGTGATTTTATTGTAGAGATTGGTAAGCTCTCGAAATTGAGCGGTCTGATGAGTTTCAAATATGTGCAGAGAGCGGCAGATATGGTATTAAATGGAAATGCTGATGCGATTGTTACGCTTCCGATTAACAAGCAGGCGATAAATATGGCCGGATTTGAGTACAAAGGTCATACCGACTTTTTTTCTAAACTGACAGGAAGGCGAACTGTTATGACTATGGCATCTTCCGATCTCAAGGTGAGTCTTGTTACCGACCATATTAAATTGAGTGATGTCGTATCTAATGTAACGAAAGAACGTCTTGTCTATACTATAAAAACGCTTCATGACGCACTGCGGCGCTATTTTGGAAAAAGTGATCCGAAAATCGCCGTTCTTGGTGTAAATCCTCATGCGGGCGACGGAGGAGTGATTGGAATGTGCGATAAACTAATAATTCAGCCGATTGTAAGATCGCTGAAATATTGCGATGGAGTACTTCCTTCGGATACTGCATTTTTTGAAGAAAAACGAAAAAAATATGATGGATTTGTAGCTATGTATCATGACCAGGGGCTAATACCTTTTAAGATGCTTCATTTCTCTGATGGAGTTAACGTGACTCTCGGGCTGTCCTTTATTAGAACATCTGTTGATCATGGAACCGCTTTCGATATAGCAGGATTATACAAGAGTGATAATAGAAGTTTTTATGCCGCCCTAAATATGGCTGAATTAATGTGTGATGGAAGCAGTTAGGCCGAAAAAGAGATACTCTCAGAATTTTCTTTCATCTGAAAAAATTCTCGACTTCATAACTGATGCGGCGAATCTCTCTAAAAACGATACGGTTATAGAAGTGGGAGCGGGAGACGGCAGACTTTCTGCGCGGCTATCTGCGAAAGCGAAGCTAATTGCGGTGGAAATTGACAGATCTCTTGAGACAATACTAAAAAAAAGACTCTCAGGAACATCCGCTGCAGTGATAATGGATGATTTTTTTAATATCGATTTGAGCAGATTTCCGGACAGCTTTAAGGTTGTAGCTAATCTGCCTTATGCGAGTGCAAAGCATATAATAAAAAGATTCATAGAATGCGGCAGGGTGAATCTGATGATTATATGTCTTCAAAAAGAGGTTGCTCAAAAGTATCTGAATGATACAAAAGGCAGAAGTTTTTTAGGGTGGTGGCTTGCATTCTATGCCGATTGCCAAAGATTGATGAGTGTAGAAAGGCATCAATTTGTACCTGTACCGAAAGTCGATTCGGAGATAATAGCCATCTATCCGAAAAGAAAGCGCTGCTATTCAGAGATAGATGAAGAGAAATATTTGAGGTTCTTAAAAATATGCTGGAAACATCCAAAAAAAATGGTTGCAAACAACCTTTCAATAAAGGACGGGTTTCTTGGTGATTTCGCTGCAAAGCGGGCACACCAGATTGATCAAAACGGTTTTTTAAAATTATACAAATTATGGAGTACATATGGCAAAGAAAAAGACAAAGTTGAGTCTATTTAAAAAAGGAGATTTAAATATTATTCCTCTCGGAGGTTTATCGGAAATAGGATTAAACTGCACGGTTTTGGAGTATGCCGGAGTAATGATTGTTGTTGATGCGGGACTTATGTTTCCCGGAGATAATATGCATGGAGTCGACTATGTTATACCGGATCTAAGTTATCTCAAAAAAAATGCTCAAAAGATAAAAGCGATATTTGTAACCCATGGACATGAAGATCATACCGGAGCGATACCTTATATATTGCAGAATATCAATGTTCCGGTTTATGGAACAGGGCTTACCATCGGTCTGATAGCAAAAAAACTTCAGGAGTTTAAGGCTCTCGCGCATCCTAAATTAATTACAATAAAACCCAGAGAAAAGGTTAAGATAGGAAAATTTCTTGTAGAACCGATTAGAGTAACTCATAGTATTATAGATGCCGTTTCTTATGGAATTAAAACTCCGGCCGGAACGGCTATAATAACAGGGGATTTTAAGATCGATATGACACCGGTTGGAGAAAAGACGGATTTTGATCGATTCTCTGCTTACGGGGCGGAGGGAGTTGATATATTGCTTTCGGATTCTACAAATTCTCTGAGATCGGGGCATACCCCTTCTGAGAAGCTTGTGGGAGAAGCATTTGAAAATATCTTTCCGAAAATTACAGGACGTATTCTCGTGGTGACTTTTGCTTCAAATATCAACAGAATTCAGCAGGTAGTTGATGTTGCAATAAAGAATGGAAGAAAAATATGCATTACAGGGAAAAGCATGGTCAAGAACTGTGAGATTGCGGAAGAGCTGGGATATCTTAAGATTCCCAAGGCAAGTCTTATAGATGTCAAATCAATCAACGCGGTTAATGATAATAGTATTGCAATTATTACAACCGGCTCTCAGGGCGAGCCGATGAGCGTTCTTTCGCGAATTGTCAACGATGAGCATAAAACGATCAAAGCCAAACATGGAGACACCGTAATAATTTCGTCAAATGCAATACCCGGCAATGAGAGATCGGTCTCGGCTGTTGTCAATATGCTATATGAAAAAGGTGTAGATGTTGTTTATGAAGAGAATGCCTTTGTTCATGTTTCAGGGCATGGTTCATCCGATGAGTTAAAAATGATAATGAGTCTGACAAAACCTAAAAATCTATTTCCGGTTCATGGGGAATACAGAATGAGGGCGAGATTGGCTGAGCTGGCAAAACAGATGGGTATTGATGAAAAAAATATTATCATGGCAAGCAATGGAGATGTGGTAACGCTTAACGCAAAAGGTGAAGCAAAAATTACCGGAAAAATTACAGTCGGAAAGATTTTTATAAAAGAGAGAAATGCCGCTTCGGTTGATATCAACATTATTAATCAGAGAAATAAACTTGCCGCAAACGGCATTGTTTTTATTACAATCCGCGCAAATAGCAGAGTAGATGCTTTGTCTGCCTTCAGCAGATCTATAGGATTTTTAACGGAAGATTCATTCAAAGAAATAAAAAATAGTATAGAATCCAGGGCCACTAATAAATATTTGAAACTTCTTGAAGAAAACAACGAATATAATTCCATTTTAATGAAAGTTAACAGAGATATTTCAAAATTTATATCAAAAAAGACAGGATTCAGCCCCTTTGTCGAAACGGTTATATTCCGCAAGTGAAGACAGTAAGAGATGCCTTATTTATTATAATACTGTTTGCTATTCTTTTTTATCAGATTGCACTCATTGATTATATAGGTCTGACTTTGAATATAACAGGTACTGCAGGCAAACTGATCGCATTTATAAGTTTTGGTGCCATAGGTTATGCTGCGATTATTTTTCCGCTTGTGCTGTTTGTGTCAACTGTTGACTGGAAAATAGAGAGTAAATTTCAGCCTCATCTGGTATGGGGTATTCTCGGTATATTGTTTTTACCGATTTTATTTTGGTCTCACTATGACAACAGCTACCTCGTTGTGCATCGATTTTTCCCGTCAGGTTTTATAGGAAATTTTATAAGTTCAAAACTGGTATCGATAATAGGCGATTATCCCACCAAAATATTTGCCGGTGCATTTTCTGTTTTTTGCTTTTATCAGTTTCGTTACTCTGCTCTACTTAACCGGATTACTGCTGATCTGCTCAGGATTGCCAAAACTGTTCAAGATGTTATCATAAGAAAAAAGATTGAGAATAGTGAAACCGAATCCGTCAACCGCCCTCAGACAGAGACTACTGCAGAAGAAAAAAACAAACCGATTATCAGAGAAACCGTTCCGGCTTCCGAAAAATCTTATACCGATTCATATGAGATTGCGAATAGAGCAGAAGAAACAGATCAACAGATTTTGCCGGCCGAAAAGGATAACTCTGCCGAAATTGATAAATGCAAAGATATTCAGGTTAGCAAAAACTATCTTTTCCCCGACAGTAACTTTCTTAACAGGAATGGTGCAAATGCCATTGTTGACAAGAATGATTTAAGGCAAAAGGCAGATATTCTCACTGATAAACTTAAACGTTTCGGTATTGAGGGTAAGGTGACAAGCATACATCCGGGTCCGGTGATAACAATGTTTGAATATCAGCCGGCATCAACTGTCAAAATAAGCAAGATTATTAATCTTGCCGACGATCTTGCAATGGCAATGGAAGCGCTTTCAGTGCGGATTGTTGCGCCTATTCCGGGCAAAGGTGTGATAGGAATCGAGGTATCCAATGAAAGAAGAGAGATAGTTCATCTGTCCGATGTTATAGATTCATCAGAGTTTAGAAATTCCAATTCACCTCTGACAATGGCTTTAGGTAAGGATACCGAAGGATATCCTATTGTTGCCGATCTATCGAAAATGCCTCATCTGCTTATTGCGGGTTCAACCGGATCTGGCAAAAGCGTCGGATTGAATGCAATAATAACAAGCATACTCTACAAAGCAACACCCGATGAGGTAAAATTTTTGATGATTGATCCGAAAGTTCTGGAGTTATCGGTTTATGATGGAATACCTCATATGCTTATTCCTGTCATAACGGACCCAAACAGAGCTCAGACGGCATTGGCCGGCATGGTGAGAAAAATGGAGTATCGATATGCTCTTATGGGAAAAAAGGGTGTAAAGAACATAGCTAACTATAACAAAATTGTTGCCGATGATGAAAAGCTGCCTCTTCTTGTAGTAGTGATTGATGAGTTGGCGGATTTAATGATGATTTCGGTGAAAAAGGTAGAAATGGCAATAGCGCGCCTTGCTCAGATGGCAAGAGCATCGGGAATACATCTTCTCGTTGCAACGCAGCGACCCTCGGTAGATGTTTTGACCGGTTTGATAAAGGCCAATTTCTCCGCACGTATTGCCTTTAAGGTGGCATCAAAGATTGATTCAAGAACTATTATTGATACATCAGGGTCGGAAAAACTGCTCGGCAAGGGAGATATGCTGTTTTTGGCCCCGGGAACAAGTGTTCCTCAGCGTGTCCATGGAGCATACATATCGGAATATGAAACATCTAAAGTAACTGAATTTTTGAGAAAAAACGGTGAGCCGTATTATGATGAATCGTTATTGAGAATTCTTGATGATGATCAGACTGATGATGAGAATGGCGATGAGTTTTTGAATTATCAAGCAGACGATAATGATGATAATTATCAAAAAGCTATAGATACAGTATTGAACGACAAAAAAACATCCATCTCGTACCTTCAAAGAAAGCTCAGAATAGGGTATAATAAATCGGCAAGGTATATTGAACAGATGGAAAAAGATGGTATCATTAGCGCACCTGATCTTCATGGAAGAAGAGAAATTTTATTTAAGAGGGTATAATGGCAACTGAGGTTTTCAAATTTGGAGGATCATCCGTAGGTAGTCTGGAAAGAATTCAGCATGTTGCCAGGTTAATAAAAGAAAAAAAGAGAGAAATAGATAATCTTGTGGTCGTGGTTTCGGCCATGCAGGGCAAAACCGATGAACTTTTGGACATGGCAAAATTTTTTACTGAAATTCCCGATGAACGGGAAACGGACCTTCTTTTGTCATCCGGTGAAAGGATTTCTTCTTCTCTTCTGGCAATTGCTCTTGACTCAATTGGATGCAGGGCAATCTCTATGACCGGCCGGCAGGTAGGAATGCAGACAGATGATGCACACACCAGGGCACGCATCAGATCTATAAAAACCGATAAAATATGGAAGAATTTGCAAGAGGGTAGAGTTGCCGTAGTGGCAGGCTTTCAAGGCATTGATAAGAATGGCGATGTTACAACTTTGGGAAGAGGAGGATCGGATACCTCTGCGGTCGCTCTTGCTGCGGCTCTTCGGGCTGACAAATGCATCATATATACGGATGTAGCCGGAGTGTATACCGCCGATCCGAGAATTGTTAAAAAGGCATCAATTATAAAAAATATAAGCTATGATGAGATGATGGAGCTTGCCAGTCTTGGAGCCAAAGTTCTTCAGATACGTTCGGTTGAAATGGCAGAGCGTTATAATGTTACTATTGTTGTGAAATCTACATTTGAACCGACTCTTCCGGGAACAGTCATTGCTAAGGAGGGCAAAATGGAAAATCGTGCAGTTTCAGGAATCACGGGTGATAAAGATCAGGCAAAGATTACGATTCTTGAGGTTCCCGATAAACTTGGTATTGCGGCGGCCATATTCAAAAAGCTTTCGGAGAAAAAGATTATTGTTGATATGATTGTGCAGAATATTAGCGACAAAGGTATGACGGATATCTCATTTACGGTTCCTGCCGATGAGATTATTGCGGCAAAGCAGGTTATAGAACCCGCATGCAATGAACTGAATGTGAAAGCAATAAAAACCGATAAAGACGTTGCAAAAGTTTCTGTTGTTGGTGTCGGTATGAGAAATCATTACGGAGTTGCATCGGATATGTTCGAAGCGTTATCGCAGGAAGGCATAAACATAGCCGCCATTACTACAAGTGAAATAAAAATTTCCTGTTTAATAGAAGAGCGTTATTTTGAACTCGCACTAAGAGCTCTTCATAACAAATTTATGGGGGGAAGATGATTGAGATCTATGATACAACGTTACGAGACGGTACACAGTCGGAAGATGTTACATGTTTGGTTGAAGATAAATTTAAAATTACAGAGCTGCTTGATGAACTTGGTATAGATATAATCGAAGGAGGATGGCCCGGCTCAAATCCTAAAGATGAGACATACTTTAGAGACGTGAGTACCTTGAAATTGAACCACGCTAAAATATCTGCGTTTGGAAGCACATACAGGGCGAATATGAGCCCTCAAACCGATATAATTTTTGAAAAGCTGATAAGATCCGAGACGCCTATTGTAACAATCTTTGGAAAATCGTGGGATCTTCATGTTACAAATGCTCTGAAGATTGAACTTGATAAAAATTTAGAACTGATCTATGAATCGATAAGATATATTCTGAATCACACCGATAGGGTCATATACGATGCGGAACATTTTTTTGACGGCTATATCGCAAACAAAGAATATGCCATGAAAACCATCAAAGCGGCACAAGATGCCGGAGCCGACACAATTGTGTTGTGTGAAACAAATGGCGGAAGACTTCCGCGGGAAGTTGGCAGGATTATTGAAGATGTAAAAAAGAGTGTAACGGTTATGCTTGGCATACACACGCACAACGATTCGGAATGCGCAGTTGCAAACAGTCTTGCTGCAGTAGAGAAAGGCATTGCTCATGTTCAGGGTACTATCAATGGATATGGTGAACGCTGCGGCAATGCAAACCTTTGTTCAATAATTCCCGATTTGGAACTGAAAATGAACAAAAAGGTCATAGGAAGCGATAACCTGAAACATCTTTCTTCGATATCGAGAAAAGTTGATGAGATATTGAATTTGCGCCACAACAACCATCTTCCTTATGTCGGCAAGAGTGCGTTTGCTCATAAAGGCGGTGTTCATGTCTCCGCTATTCTAAAAGACAGCAGAACATATGAGCATATTGATCCGCTCCTTGTGGGCAATAAGCAGAGAGTTCTTATCTCGGATCTTTCAGGGGCCAGCAATGTTGTATATAAAGCAAAAGAATTGGGGCTTGACCTGAAAAAGAATACATCCGCTGCAAGAGAAGTTCTGGCTGAGATCAAAAAAAAGGAAAATCTCGGATACTATTTCGAATCTGCAGACGCCTCTTTCATCATGATGGTAAAGAGGGCATTAAATCAGGTTCCGGACTATTTCAGACTTATCAGCTACAGAGTGCTCGATGAAAGGAGAGAAAATGAGAAAGCGCCGTTAGTTGAAGCTACAACAAGAGTAAGTGTAAACGGTATAACCGCACACACAGCAAGTTTGGGAAACGGGCCTGTCAGTGCTTTTGACCAGGCGCTGAAGGCAGCTCTCGGGCAGTTTTTTCCTACACTTTCGGAATGCAGACTTACCGATTATAAAGTTAGAATTCTTGTACCGGAGAACGGAGCAAGAGCGTCTATAAGGGTACTTATAACAACAAAAGATTCCGAAACAAGCTGGGAAACGGTTGGGGTTTCGACCGATATTCTTGATGCAAGCAAAGATGCAATTTGCGATTCAATTATATACAAACTACTAAAAGATAAAACGAAGGTAAAAAATGGTTCATCTGCTTCCGTTTGAAGAACCGATAGCTGAGCTTGATAAGAAAATAGAGGAACTTGAGGCTCTGCAGGGCAAATTTGATATAAATAATGAGATAGAGATTATCAGAAAACGGCGCAATCAATTATTGAAAGAGCTTTATAATAGTCTTACCCTTAAAGAGCGCGTTCAGATTGCAAGGCATCCGGATAGACCGCACACGGATTTTTATATTGAACAGCTTATAGAAAATTTTACAAAACTCTCCGGTGACCGACTGTTTAAGGAAGATGAGGCGATAATTGCAGGAATCGGCAAATTCAGCGGCATACCTGTAGCGGTCATAGGTCATCAAAAAGGTGAGACTACCAAAGATAATTTGAGATATAACTTTGGAATGGCTCGTCCCGAAGGATACAGAAAAACTCAAAGAATAATGAGTCTGGCCGAGAAATTCAGACTGCCCGTAATAAATTTTATTGATACGCCGGGAGCATATCCCGGTCCTGATGCAGAAGAGAGAGGTCAGGCGGAGGCTATAGCAATGAATCTCTATAAGATGTCGTCACTTAAAACTCCTATAATTTCCATTATAACAGGAGAGGGCGGATCCGGAGGTGCGCTTGCGCTTGCGGTAGCAGACAGAATTGCAATGCTTTCGTATTCTATATATGGGGTTATATCTCCCGAAGGATGTTCGTCAATCCTATGGAGATCTGCCGATCATGCAGAACAGGCAGCGAGGGCTATGAAGATTACCGCGAAAGATCTTTTGCAGTTTGGAATTATTGATGAAATTATAGATGAACCTCCTGGCGGAGCCCACAGAGATAAACTGCAGACAGCCGAGAATATTGCTGCTTTTATCAAAAAGTCTTTAAAAGAACTAAAATCTTTAAAATCCGATAAAGTTGTAAAGGCAAGATATGTCAAACTTCGCAAGATAGGCAGCGATCTACTATGAAAAAGATAAGAGAAGAGATCAATCGCATAGATAAAGAGATCGTAGAATTTTTAGATAAGCGGGCAAAGTTGGTAAAAAAAATAAGTGAGGTCAAAAGAAAGGAGAGATCTCCCATATTTGCCCCTGAACGGGAAAAGGTTGTTTTTAACAGAGTAATGCAATTTTCCGAGGGATCGTTTCCGCAGGAAAGTCTAAAATTTATCTTCAGAGAAATCATATCTGCATCTATTCTGCTGGAAGGTGCTCTCAAGGTAGCATATCTTGGACCTGAAGCAACCTTCAGTCATGAAGCCGCCATCTCGCGCTTCGGCTTGAGTGCGGAATATTTTTCTCAGACCGATATAGAGCAGGTATTTTCTTCAGTTGAATCCGGAAGGACGGATCTTGGAGTTGTCCCGATTGAAAATTCTACCGAAGGTGTTATAAACGATACGTTGGATCTTTTTCTTAAAACAAAAGTTAGAATAGTTTCCGAGATAGTATTAAATGTGCATCATCACCTTTTAAGTCGGGAGAAGTCAATTTCAAAAATTAAAAAAATCTATTCTCATCCTTACGCATTAGCTCAATGTAAAAGATGGATAAAAAATAATCTTGATGCACAGATAATAGATGTCGCAAGCACTGCGCAAGCTGCGAGACTTGCGTCAGAAGAGGAATATTCTGCGGCCGTTGCCTCTATTTCGGCTGCCGATATTTATCATTTGAATCTGCTTTCCTCAAATATTGAAGATAAGAGAAACAATGCTACGCGCTTTTTTGTTATAGGAGATTTTGAAGCAAAACCCTCAGGAACCGATAAAACGTCAATACTATTTTCCACGAAAAACAGAGTGGGTTTGCTATATGATTCACTGTCGATATTTTCGAGATGGGGAATTGATATGACGAGAATACTTTCAAGACCGAATCATAAGGATCCGTGGAGCTATATTTTTTATATTGATTGTGACGGGCATATAAACGATGAAAATGTCAGAAGAGCAATGGGTGAGCTTGAGATGCAGTCAACAATTTTCAAGCATCTCGGTTCTTATCCCGCTCAAAGGTTAGAAAACAACAAATAAACAGAGGTAAAAAATAATGAAAGTTAGAGATTGGGTCAAAAATTTGGTTACATATGAAGCCGGCAAACCGATTGCACATGCGGCCGGAGAAATAGGTATGACTGCCGATGAGATTGTAAAGCTCGCTTCGAATGAAAACAGCCTGGGATCGTCGCCTCTTGCAGTAGCCGCATTGAAAGAAAACATCAATACCTTTTACAGGTATCCGGATGGCTCAAATTATGATCTTATCGGCAAGTTGTCCGATAAGTATTCCGTTTTGCCGGAACAGATTGCGGTAGGTGACGGTTCTGATGAAATTATAAATCTTATATATTCTGCATTTTGTCAAAAAAATGATGAGGCGATTATGGCATTTCCATCATTTGCAGAATACTTGCTTATTGGAGCAGTTCACAGAGTTAATGTTCTCAGGGTGCCGTTGAAGGAGTTCAAAACCGATCTCGATGCAGTTAAAAATGCAATTAATGAAAATACAAAGGTCATCTTTTTGAATTCTCCCAACAATCCGACAGGCACTATCATCAAGCATGACGAGTTGATGGAGTTTATGAAGAATGTACCTGAGAATATTCTTGTGGTTATGGATGAGGCATATTATGAATATGCGACAGGCAAACCCGATTTTCCCGAAACAATAGATTTTATACATAGCTTTGATAATTTTCTGATATTAAGAACGTTTTCAAAAGCATACGGTCTTGCAGGATTAAGAATCGGTTATGCAATAGGCGATAAAGAAATTATAGATGCCATAAATCATGTAAGGCAGCCTTTCAATGTAAATAAAGCTGCCCAAATTGCCGCTTTTGCCGCATTGGATGATACTGAATTTTTATCTAAAGTGAGATCAATGATAGAATCCGGTATGACTTATCTCAAATCCGAATTTAAAAATATGGGAATAGAATATACTGAAAGCTATGCCAATTTTCTGCTGATAAATTTAAAAACAGATGCAGAAAACATATCTGATAAACTGCTTAAAAAGGGTGTAATTGTCAGGAGCATGTCGGGATATGGCCTCAAGGAGTTTATAAGAGTAACAGTCGGAAACGAAACCGAAAATAAAAGATTTATAGCAAGCCTAAAATCTGTGTTAAACGAGGAATAGATGATGATTATTGTAATGAAGCGCAGCGCAACCAAAGAACAGGTTGACGCATTAATCAAAAGAATAAACAGATGGGGCTTTGAAACTCATCTTTCTAAAGGTGACAATAAAACCGTAATCGGGGTAATAGGTAAAGGAGAAACGCTGCAAAGCAGAGCATTTCTTGCTTTTGAAGGTGTTGAAAATGTTATGCAGGTCAATAAACCGTACAAACTGGTCAGCAGAGAGTTTCATCCTGAGAATACCATTATAGATTTAAAGAGCTCTGAAATCGGAGGCAAAAAGATAACCATTATGGCCGGACCATGTTCGGTTGAAAACGGAGACATGGTTATGAAAGTTGCAGAATCGGTTTCCGCTAACGGTGCTACGATATTGAGAGGCGGTGCGTTCAAACCGAGAACAAGTCCTTATTCTTTTCAGGGTCTCGGAGAAGAAGGCTTAAAAATTCTCAGAGAATCTGCCGATGCAACCGGAATGAAAGTTATAACAGAAGTTATGGATGTAAGAGATGTGGAACTTATTGAAAAATATACCGATATTTTTCAAATAGGCGCACGCAATATGGCAAATTTCAGCCTTTTAAAGGAGGTTGGAAAAACAAAAAAGCCTGTTATGCTGAAACGCGGAATGTCTGCTACGCTTCAGGAGTTTTTGCTTGCCGCAGAATATATTATGAACGAAGGAAACGAAGAAGTAATTTTGTGTGAAAGAGGCATAAGAACATTTGAGCAATATACGAGAAATACTTTGGATCTTGCCATTGTTCCTGCAATAAAAGAGCTTTCTCATCTGCCTATTATTGTTGATCCCTCGCATGCAACCGGCAGAAAACATCTTGTTATACCTATGGCACTTGCTGCTGTAGCTTCCGGAGCTGACGGTATTATGGTTGAGGTGCATCCAAACCCGGCGGAAGCATTGTCCGATGGCGTGCAGGCGCTTCTTCCATCTGATTTTAATACTATGATGAAAGCGATAGAAATAATATCAAAAGCAGTTGGCAGAACAATATAGTAAGTGTTTTCAAAAGTTTTTATAATTGGATTGGGACTCATCGGAGGTTCTTTAGCTTTAGATATAAGAGAACATAAACTTTCCGGTAAAATAGTAGGATATGATAGTGATCAATCCAATCTGAACGAAGCCGTGAGACTTGGTATTATAGATGAAGCGGCACCTTTGGAATCAGTCAATCAAAGTGACTTTATAGTTTTGTCGGTTCCGGTTGGTCAAATACCTGATGTATACAAAAAGATTGCACCGAGATTAAACGATGAAACAATTGTTGTTGATACCGGAAGCGTCAAGGGATATATAATAAATCGAATTAACAGAATTGAAAACAGTCAGTGCTTCGTGCCTTGCCATCCGATTACGGGAACCGAAAACAGCGGACCGTCGGCAGCCGTACCCGGCTTGTTTAAGAAAAAAAATGTTATAATTACAACGGAAAAAAAAGGCAGCAGAATTGAAAAAGTGTCGGAACTGTGGAGATCGGTTGGGGCAGCTATTGTATTTATGAATGCGGAAAGGCACGATGAGATCTTTGCCGCAGTGAGCCATCTTCCGCATATAGCTGCGTATAGCCTTGTTGATTCGGTGATTGTAAACGGACATCTGCCTCGATACATAGGGGGCGGCCTGGCGGACTATACCAGAATTGCCGCAAGTTCTCCGTCAATGTGGAACGATATCTTTATTTATAATAAAAAAAACCTGACCAAATCAATTGAGAAATACGAGAAAAGCCTGAATCGTCTGAAAGAATGCATAGAAAATGAGAGAGGAGTGCTGGAATTTCTTTCGACTGTAAGAAATGCGAAATTAGAAAATGTTGAAGACAGGCAGATCATTATTACCGTTGATGGTCCTTCGGGTGTAGGAAAAAGCAGCGTAAGTCAGAGGATTGCAGAAAAACTTGACTTTTTGTATATAGATAGCGGTGCGTTATATAGAGCCAAAGCGATAATCAAAGATATTGATGAGATGCAGCTCAAATTTAGAAACAGCGGCGGCAAATGGGATCTTTTTTATGGAAATAAGAGTATAGAAGGCGATATACGAGGTGAAAAGGCAGCTATTGCCGCAAGCAATATTGCCAAAGATTCAAAAATAAGGGAAAACATAAACGGAATGATATATCGAATGGTAGGCAAACGATCCGCAGTTGTTGAAGGGAGAGACGCGGGAACTGCTATATTTCCAAATGCCGACTTGAAGCTGTTTTTGGATGCTCCGCTTGAGGTGCGTACCAAAAGAAGAACAAAGGATGATAAGTCTGCAACCAAAAAGCAGTTGAGTGACAGAGATATGCAGGATACGGGCAGGGCTGTTTCTCCGCTTTCTATGGCCGCTGATGCCGTATATCTCGATACGACTGCAAGCTATGACAGAGTTTTAAAAATGATTAATTCGGTTATTCGCAATACTCTCAAAATATCTATCGGATAATGAGACTTATACTTTCCAGCAACATCGGCTTTTGTTATGGCGTCAAAAGAGCAGTTGGTATTGTTGATGAACTCTCATCTGAATACAAGGTAAAAACATTCGGACCGCTGATTCACAATCCTCAAATGATTGAGAGATTGAGGGCTAAAGGTGTTCAGACAATCGATAGTTTAAATGATAAAACAAATAAGGAATGTAAAATTGTTATAAGATCTCATGGAGTTGGTCCCGATACATATAATTTGCTGAATAAGATGGGAATTGATTATATTGATGCAACTTGTCCCTTTGTCAAAAATGCCCAGGATTTTGTTAAACGAAAAAATAGAGAAAAAATCACTGTTTTGATTTTTGGAGATAAACAGCATCCTGAGGTTAAAGCAGTAATGTCGTATGCAAAAGATATTGTAGTTGCCGAATCGATCGAAGAGGTGAAGGCGCTTCCTAATTTTAAAAAGATTGCCGTGGTTTCCCAGACAACACAGTCGAAACAGCTATTCAGAGAGGTTGTAATGGTGCTTCTTGATAAAGCTGTTGAGGTTGATATATATAACTCTATATGCGGGGCAACCGAAAGCAGACAGACGGAAGCCGAAAAGCTGTCTTGTATGGTTGATATTATGCTTATTGTAGGCGGCAAAAACAGTGCAAATACAAGAAGACTCTACACAGTATGTCAAAATCATTGTGAAGTATGCTATCATATTGAGACCGTTCGAGACATTGGGTTTGATTTGTTCCCGAAAAACAGCACAATAGGGCTTATTACAGGGGCATCAACTCCTGATTTTATAGTTGATGAAATAATAGACGCAATGGAACGTGAGTTCGGGGCAGATCTATCGGTTGAAACACTGAATTGATGGATAATTTGGGACATATCAAAGTCGTAAGAAATTTTGATGACAGAATTTTGAAAAAAGGAATGGCTGTGGCATTTGGAAGTTTTGACGGAGTTCATACCGGCCATCAAAAAGTATTGAACAGAGCGCATGAAATTGCAAAAAAAGAAGCTTTGATTCCTGCTGTCTTTGTTTTTTGGCCTCACCCAAGATTTATTCTCAAACCGACACTTCCGTTTATAATATCGGGCTTCAGAGATCAGATTGAGTCTTTCAAAAAATCAGGAATAGAGGTTGGTATAATTAACAGATTTAATGAAGTGATAAGAGATATGGATTACAATAGTTTCATAAAAGAATATATCCTGAAAAACATAAACATGAAATATGCGATTGTCGGGTATGATTATACATTTGGGAAGAATGCGCAAGGTGATATAGAAAAACTTAAGATTCTCGGAAAACTGTACGGATTTAAGGTTGCAGTAGTCCCGCCTGTTATGGTTGACGGGGAAATAGTCAGCAGTTCTAAAATAAGACGATATCTTATGTCGGGCAATATGGAAAAGGCAGGTAGAATGTTGGGCAGGCACTACTCTGTTACATCCAGAGTAAAAAAGGGCAACAGAAGAGGTTCAAAAATAGGAATTCCTACCATCAATCTATATCCCAAAATCGGTTTGCCGGCAGATGGAGTGTATTGCGGCAATGCATCTATTAAAGATAAGGTATATAAAGCGGCAATAAATATTGGAACAAACCCTACATTTGGAGACTCAAGACATATAGAAGCTCATTTGATAAATTTTAGCGGAGATTTGGAGAGTAAGGTTGTAAAATTGGAGCTTATACGTTATATTAGAGGTGAAATACGGTTTAACAATACGAACGAGTTGATAACCCGCATCAAAAAGGATATAAAAGAATGCAGATGAGCTAAGGATATGAAACGTATAGCAGTTTTAACGAGCGGCGGTGATTCGGCAGGCATGAATCCGACTCTCAAATCAATTGTTGAAGAATCACGCAGGGATAATATTTCCGTAACCGGTTTTTTAAGAGGCTATCTTGGTTTGGTTAAAGGTATGGCTATTGAAATGTATTATAAAACCGTGTCGGGAGCTGCAAGAAGAGGGGGAACTCTCCTTAAAACATCTCGATTTCCGGAATTTGAAAAGGTTTTGATTCAAAAGCAGGCAGCCGCAGTGCTGCAAAAAAATGGTATTGACGGATTGATAGTGATCGGCGGTGACGGGTCTCTTCATGGAGCAATGGCTTTGGAGTTAATAGGAGTACCTGTTGTGGCTATTCCGGCATCAATTGATAATGATATATACGGAACCGATATTGCATTGGGTGTCGATACTTCACTTAATACTATCGTACGCTCTATTGACAGCATAAAAGATACCGCTTCTTCTCATGGCAGGGCTTTTGTAATTGAAACTATGGGGCGGTCATCCGGATATTTGGCTCTTGTAGGAGCTATGGCAACCGGTGCGGAAGCGCTTATTATTCCTGAGGTGCAATACGATATTAAAGGTATTGCCGGCAGGCTGAAAAATGAGCATGAGAGAGGCAGAGAATATAGTATTATTGTAGTTGCCGAGGGAACGGGAGCAACAGCTGAAATGTCTGATGCTTTAAAAACTATCTCAAAATTTGATACACGTGTTACGGTTTTGGGACATCTTCAAAGGGGCGGATCTCCCACCGTATTCGACAGAATGCTGGGATTTCGACTCGGTGCTCAGGCGGTGAAAACACTTCTTGACGGTATAAGCGGAGTTATGGTTGGTCTTGTCGGAAATAGGATTGCCATAACATCGTTCAGAGAGGTTTTGGCGCATAAAAAGATATTGGGTGAGCGATATGTCGAGTATGCAAAACGACTTGCCTGCTGATGCAGAGCTTTTGGAAGTAGTCAAACTGATTGTCAAAAGCAACTATACTGTCATTTTGACAGGTGCCGGCGTATCCACTGAATCAGGTATACCGGATTTCAGAGGCGTCAATGGAATCTGGACAAAAGACAAAGAATCGGAGGAGTACGCCTATCATCTTTATGAGCTTTTTTTAAAAAATCCAAAAACATATTGGGAGGCAATCCTTGACTCCGATTCAAGATATGGAAAATTTTACAAAATCCTAAGGAATGCGAAACCTAATAAGGCACATTTTATCATGAGTTCTATGGAAAAAGAAGGATTTGTGAAATCTGTAATTACACAGAATGTGGATGGATTGCACCGTAAGGCCGGTTCAAAAAATGTTATTGAATATCATGGAAGTATTGATAAACTTAAATGCATCAATTGCGGTGCTAAATATTTTTGGAATGAAGTAAATTTTGACAAACTTCCCCCTTTGTGCCGCTGCGGAAATGCTCTTAAGGATGATGTCGTGCATTTTACAGAGCCCATTGACGAAGATATTATTGAAAACTCCATAAACGAGATGAGAAAGGCTGAGCTGGTTTTTGTATGCGGCACATCGACTGTTGTCTATCCATTCGCCGCACTCCCAAGAATAGCAAAATATAAAAAACGTCCCGCTGTTGTGGTTGAAATAAATTTATCAAAAACTGTTCTTACGGAAGATGGCATATCTGATTTCCTGCTTTGCGGAATGGTTGGTACTGTTCTTTCGGATATATACAAGCAATTAAAAAAAATTTCTAACTATCATCAACTTAAGGATACCTCTATTAATTCATGAACGATCATTCTGAGCCCCAAATTCGCCCGCCTCCTGTACGTTACACTCAGACAGGCGGATTTGGGGCTCAATTCGAAACGCTTAGAATTAACAGAGACGATTTGAACAATTAAAAAGGAGTCAAAATGGAACAATTTTATTTACCGGAGTATGAAATAAACAAAAGAATAAAAAATCTTCAAGCCGCACTGCAATATAATAATCTGGATGGTGCTCTTATAGCCGGCAGAATGAATCTCTTTTATCTTACGGGTACAATTGTAAACGCAATGTTATTTGTCGAACCGGAAGGCCAGCCTAAGCTTTTTGTCAGAAAAAGTCTTTACCGAACAAAGCTTGAATCACCGATCAAAGAAATTTATCCCATGAAAAGCATAGGAGACATTACGGCCGTTATAGGAGATTGTTCGGGCAAGAAGATCGGTCTTGAGTTTATGCGCATAACTTTACAGGTTTCGGCAAGACTATCAAAACGAATCAAAGCTGATTTTCAACCTATTGATTCTATTATGGTATATATAAGATCAAAGAAAAGCGACTATGAGATTTCACTTTTAAAAAGAGCCGGAGAACTCCAGAAAGAGCTTCACGAAAATATTATACCGAAATTAATCAGGGCAGGAAAAACCGAAAAGCAGCTTGCCGCCGATATTCTTAAAAGTATGTTTTATGGTGAACATGACGGTATCTGCCGCATGAATGCATTCGAGCAGGAGATTACTACACCGACTATTGTTTCAGGAAAGGGAGGAAAATGTTATAGTGTTTTCGACGGAACTCCCGGCGGCGGTTGGGGAATTTGTCCTGCCAGTCCGTTTTTTGGAAGTCCTTTGATAAAAATAGAAAAAAATTCTCCAATTATGGTTGATATTCTATATGGATATCAGGGATATAAAACCGATAAGAGCACGACATATTCTATTGGGAATCTGTCCGGACAGATGACTGATGCGCATCAATTCTGTATTGATATGAGAGACTATATAGCAGACAGACTTCATCCGGGTGAGATTCCTTCATCTATATATGAGAGCGTATTGGCAAAGGCGGCAAAAGCCGGATATGAAAAAATTTTTATGGGGCAAGGAGAATCGCAGGTACATTTTGTCGGACATGGCATAGGATTGGCTATAGATGAGTATCCTGTTCTGGCAAAACGTTTTGATGAACCGCTGGAAAAATCTATGGTGATAGCTGTTGAGCCTAAAATTGTTTTTGATGAAGGGGTTGTAGGATTGGAGGATACATATCTTGTCGGAGATAACGGAGGCGAAATATTGAACGGACAAGATGGAAAAATTATAGTTATTTAAAAAAGGTATAAAGACAATAAAAGAACAATTTAAAAAAAATAGTATCTTTTTCGAAAAAATAGCATCTGCGGCATGCAGATATAAAGCTTATCTGGTCGGAGGATATGTTAGAGATCTGATTTTAGGAAAAAATAGTCCGGATTATGATTTTGTTGTTTTCGGCAAAGAATCGGAATTTATAAAGTCTGTTGCAATGAGTCTCGGGGTATCTTTTTTTCGATTTGGAAATGACAGATCCGTATGGAGATCTTATGGGGCAGATTTTACAATTGATGTCTCTTTGCCGAAAGCCGGCGATATAGAATCCGATCTGTTAAAAAGAGACCTGTCGATAAACGCAATGGCGTATGATTTTGCGACTCAATCGATCATTGATCCTCTTAATGGAAAGTCCGATCTGAAAAACAGGATTATCAGAATAATAAGTGAAAATGCAATAAAAGATGATCCTCTGCGCATGCTGAGGGCTTTCAGAATAGCAGCTGAACTAAAATTTAAAATTTCCGACAGATCTCTATTGCTGATTGAAAAAAACAAAAAACTGATCAGACGCATTTCATCAGAGAGAATCGGTTATGAGTTTTTGAAACTTATAGCGACAGAAAGTTATGAATATCTTGTTGAAATGAACAGGGTAGGGCTTATCGATCAGATGTTTGTAAATTTTAGATATGCAAATGAATGCACTCAAAACAGATTCCATCTTTATGATGTAAAAGATCACTCTTTACTGACTGTAAGAAAAATAGATGAGATGATTTGTGATATTGATAATATAGTAAAGCATAATACCGAATTAAAGGAATTGATTAAAAAAAACATGCTAATACTTAAAGTTGCAGCTCTCTTTCACGACATAGGAAAACCGTTTGTAAAAACCAACTACGGGGGTTCCATCCATTTTTACAGGCATGAGTCAAAAGGCGCAAAAATATTCAATGAGAAGATCGCGCCGAGACTTTCTCTTGCAAAAAAAGAGAGTCTCGATATTAAGAAGCTTATTCTCTATCATCTTGCAGTTGCCGATTATTTCAGACTTTTTAGAGAAAAGAGAATGCTGAAAAAACATAAGGTAAGATTTTTCAGCAAATATGATGAACTTGGCGTATTGATTCTTTTTTTATCAATTGCCGATACCCTTGCAAAAGGGCAAATATCCCAATCGCTCTTTGTAGATATGCATAAGATGTTTATAGAGCTTTCGGATTTTTACTTCAATTATTATTTACCAAAAAAACAGATTGCTCCCCTGATAAACGGATATGATATAATAAGAGAGTTTCAATTGAAACCATCTCCAGTCTTTAAGACTATTCTCAAAAAGATACGGGAAGAGCAGATTAAGGGGGCTATAAAAAATAGATCAGAGGCGATAGAATATGCAGCTGAAATTGTAAAAAATCTTAAAAAGGCAGATCTATAATCTATGAACGATCATATTGTGCTCCAAATCAGCCTTATTGGTACTGCCAACTTTTGCAGTTTGCGTCTTACCGGCAGATTTAGATTCTCAATCGGACGCTCAAAATTAATAGAGTTACCTTAACCGGAGAATAAATGAATACCGATATTTTAAACGAATTTACCGCATTTCGCTGGGATAGCCGAAGCGAAAGAATCGTACCGACAAGGAGCTTTAGAAGGACAGAAATAAGATTGCTTGGCGTAGACAAGCAGAGAGAACTGATGGAAAAAAATCTGTCTGCGTTTATTAACGGAACACCGACTGTGAATGTTCTGCTGTGGGGTGAGCGAGGCTGCGGAAAATCTACTCTTGTGCATGAAATGATAGAGCGATTTTCCGGCAGGAATCTTAAAGCAATAGAACTTTTTGATCCTGAAGAGCTGTTAAAATTATCAGAGGAAATTTATAATATTCGTTATCGATTTCTTATATTCATGGATGATCTGGGACTCGACGATCCTGATATATATCGCAACTTTAAACGTTCGCTTGATGGCGGACTTTCAATGCTTCCCGAGAATGCACTCATTGTAGCAACCGCAAACAAACGACATCTTATTAGTGAGATCAATAATAATGATATTCATCCGGATGAAACTTCTTCGGAGATTCTTTCTGTTTCTGCTCGCTTCGGTCTAATCATACCGTTTTATCCACTTTCAAAAGAGAGATATTTGGCTATTGTAAAATATTACTTTAAAAAGTTGAATATTAAATGGGAAAAACGTTACGAAAAAAATGCTGAACGCTGGGCACTTGCCCGTGCCGGAAGATCCGGCAGATTGGCAATGCAGTTTGCTGTAAACTGTTTAAACGGAATATTTTATTAACCGATGACACGGATAAAGATCCGCTAAAAAAATATGGATTCGGCTATATTCCCAAATATGCCGATTGTATCTGCGGATCATCAAGCAGATCTTTTGATTTGCCTTGCATGACAACTTTGCCTGTTTCGAGCACATATGCTCTTTTTGCAACACTTAAAGCTACCTGAACATCCTGCTCAACCACAAGCAGTGAAGTACCCGTTTTGCTGATATCATAAATTATTTCTATGAGAATATCAACGATTACAGGTGCCAATCCAAGTGATAATTCATCTATCATAAGCAGTTTAGGTTTGGACATTAGAGCTCTGGCAATCGCAACCATCTGTTGCTCTCCACCGGAAAGCTTGCCTGCAGGATGATTTTTTCTCTCATAGACTCTTGGAAACAGTTCGTATACCTTTTCGAGTTCTTTTTTTAGCGTCTTTCTGTTGTTTTGCAGAAAAGCCCCTAAAGAGATATTTTCTTCAACTGTCATATTCGGAAAAAGATGTCTTCCCTGAGGTACAAGAGACATTCCGTTTTTAACTCTTTCTCTGGTTGGAATAGATATAGATGCTGAGTCACTATATACAGGTTTGTTCTCAAGTTCTATCAATCCTGAAATTGGTTTGACAAGACCGATCACGGTTTCAAGAAGCGTTGATTTTCCGGCTCCGTTAGAGCCTATCAATGCAACGGTTTCACCATTTTCTACCGATAAATTTATGTCCCACAGAACCTGCGTATCCGCATAACCCGCTGAAAGTTTTTCTATTTTAAGCATTTTTTTGTCTTTTGTATCGTTTTCCAAGATATGCCTTTATTACATTCTCATCATTTACGATGTCATTTGGTTTACCGTCTGCAATTTTCTCACCATGATGCAGAACCATTATTCTATCGGATATTCCCATAACTACTTTCATTACATGCTCTACAAAAAAGATCGACAAATCTCTCTGTTCGCGCACTTTAAGAATGAGGTCCATTGTAGTTTGAGTTTCCTTTAGATTTAGACCTGCCATTGATTCATCAAGAAACAGGAGTTCCGGCGAGAGAGCGATGGCTTTTGCTATCTCAAGTTTTTTTAATTCCGCAATCGAAAGAGAACCCGGCTTGTATGACGATTTGTCATAAAGACCTACAGCTTCTATCGCCGATTTCGCATTTTCTCTGGTTTGAGATTTTGGGATATGAATATTTCTTCCAAAAAGTGCAGCTGTTGCAACATTTTCAAGGACAGTTAATTCCATAAACGGTTTAACAATCTGAAATGTTCTGGCAATTCCAAGTCTGCTGATTTTGTGCGGTGAAAGTCCGCTGATATCATGATTCTTATATGATATTTTTCCGCTTGTCGGTTTATAAAAACCGGTTATAACATTTATCAGTGTGGTTTTGCCTGATCCGTTGGGTCCTATGAGTCCCAAAATTTCACCTTTATTGAGTTCAAAATCAACATTTTTCAAGGCTACTAAGCCGCTGAAGCTTTTTGTAACTTTTTCCCCTTTTATAATATTCATCTTTATACTCTATGCTTTCTTATATTTTCAATAAAATATTTCCACCCTATTCCTTTTTGGCTTAATACGTCCATAAGTCCTTTAGGCAAAAATATGGCTGTCATCACGATTAGTCCTCCAAAAAAGAATGTGTGCAGAATGGTAAAGTGAGTAGAAAGGAAATCTGATAAAAATATAATAATAAACGCTCCCGCAACAGGCCCCAAAAGTGTTCCTGCGCCTCCAAAAACAGTCATAATTATCATTTTTATACTCATTACGGGATCATAAACTGTTGGAGGATCTATAAATGTCGACCAGTATGCATAGATGCCGCCGGCTATAGCCGTAAAGAATCCGCTTATTGCAAATGCCTTTATCTTGACGGCAACGGTATCAATCCCCATCATTTTTGCAGCATCTTCATCCTCGCGGACAGCTATCATTCCATAGCCAAGACGTCCGGAAAGTATAAATTTGAGAAAAACTATAAAGATTACCAGTACAATCAGACTGACATAATAAAATAGGTTAGGATTGCTTGCCAACGGAAGCGAAAGTCCGGCACCCGTTCCGGTAAACGGAACATTGAACGTTATCGCCATCATTGTTTCGCCGATCCCAAGTGTTACTATTGCGAAATAGTGCCCTTTTAGTCTTAAAATAGGTATTCCGATAATAATTGCAAATAAAGCACCGGCTATACTGGAAAAAATCAGACTCAGAATAAACGGTGTATGAAAGTTTATCATGCACAGGGCTGTAACATATGCTCCTAAGCCAAAAAATACAACATTACCAAATGAAGGATATCCGGTATATCCTGCAATTACATTCCATCCTTCCGCCATTATTGCATACAGGATTACTCCTATTAAAAATCGTGTAATAAATGCCCCGGAATATAGTGGTACTGTTGCAATGAGTACTGCAATAATTGCAAGAAAAACATATTTTAAGACTTTATTCATTATTTTTACCTAATATTCCTGTGGGCTTTATTATTAAAGTGGCAACCAATATGCCGAAGACTATCACATCGGCATATTTTGCTCCCAAGTGAAACGAACCGAATGTTTCAACGAGACCCAGAAAGAGTCCTCCGACAAGCGGACCAAAAATTGTCCCTAATCCTCCGATGAGAGCAATTACAAACGATTTTAGCGTTAATATTTCACCCATATGCGGAGTAATCGGTATTAAAACGCCAATCATTGATCCTGCTACACCGGCAAGACCGGCGCCTATCCCAAAGGTTACGGCAAAGGTATTGGCAACATTTATTCCCATGAGTCTTGCTGCATCTATATCCTGACTAACCGCTCTTATGGCTTGTCCGGTTTTTGTTTTTTTCAGAAACAGATATAACGCAAAAACCAGTGCAATCGAAATAGCAAACGCAGCCAGTCTCACATACGGCACGGTTATTATGCCGTAAGAAAAACCGTTCGAGGCGTACGAAGGAGAGGTTTGCCTGAAGTTCGATGTCCATGCGGTTTGCGCAACATTGGTTATTAAGATATCCAGTCCAAATGTGAGTAAAAGTGTTATGAACATTTTTGCTCTTATTACAAAATTTATTATATATTTTTGAATCAAAAAACCGAATACAAAAAGTACTGCAAATGAAGCGGCAAGCGAGATAAAAGGATCAAGATGTAATAGTTTGAAAAGCCAGAAAGTAGTGTATGCTCCAAGCATTATCAAAGCACCATGAGCAAGATTGACAACATTGGTAACGCCCCAAATTAGCGACATACCTATAGCCATCAGAGCATATAATCCGCCCAGCAGTAACCCGTTTATAATAATCTGAAGTTCAAACATATTTTTTAGTCCGTGCCTGCTGTTTGGTGTGTTTTGGGATGCCTATATCCGTCGGTAAGCTGCAAATCCCGGTAATAGCTTTACTATTACCGGGATTTGCGACACAGAGAATGTTAATTTCGAGCTCAAGATGATCGTTCATAGATTAACAATATTTTTCTGGTCTAATTAGCGCTTATCCCAGCTTGGAGCAGGATAAAGTAGTTCTTTTTGTGCGATCTGTTTCGGAAAAACTGCATAAGCTTTTCCGTTTTGTACCTGTATAACAGCCTGACCTTTTGCAATCTGGCCGTTTGCCTGGAATTTAACTTCACCGTACATCGTTTTCAAATCAAGCGATGCTAACGCATCTCTAACTTTTTTGGGATCAAGTGAATTGGCTTTAGTTATTGCGCTCTGAAATGCCAAGGCTCCGGCTACTGCCGATGCGGCATGATAATCGGGAGCATAACCATAAGCTGCCTTGAATGTTTTGGCAAACTCGGAAGCCGTTCCAAATACAGCGCCTTTGAAATTCATTGATGCCAGCCATGGGGTAACCCCCACCGCATAGTTAGCGTCATTTCCTAATGACTGCCTGAAGTCTACTGCCTGAACACCGACGGTAAATGCCATCAATTTTGTATTTACCTTATTTTCTTTAGCCTGTTTGATAAAGAGTAACGCGTCATGTGTATGTCCGGCTACAAGTACTACATCGGGATTACTCTTCTTAATTTTCGTCAGAACGCTTGACAGATCATTTGACCCGCTGGGATATTCCTGTACGCCGGTCAATTTCAGACCGAATGCTTTTACCCAACGTACAGCACCTGCCGCAACGGCGTTATCAAATGCGGAATCGGAATGGACAACTTCTATTGTTTTAGCTGAATTTTTACCGGTGTAAGCCATCATGTGCAGCATTTCGATAGTGTTTTTGAAATAGTTTCCGGCAGCCGGAAGCGTACCAAAGATATATTTATATCCTCTGCTGAAGATTTTCCCGGATGCTCCGCCTCCCTCTATCATAGGAATCTTATATCTTTCGGCTATTGAGCTATCCGGAATTGTTATGCCGGAGCTATATGGGCCTAAAAGAAAATTTACCTTATCTGATGTTACCAGCTTTTCATAAAGTTTTTGACTTTTTGCCGGATTGCTTTCATCATCATAGATGATAACTTTTACTTTGTATGCCTTTCCGTTTACCTTAATGCCGCCGGCTTTGTTAATCTTTTTTTCCCACAAAAGATATCCGTCTTTATAAAACTTCCCCTCTCTTGCGTACTTGCCGGTCAACGACATGGCAGACCCAAACTTTATAACGCTTGGGGCTTTTTGCTTAGGTGCGCAGGCAGAAAGCAAAGCCACGGATCCGACAACAAGAAACATCACAAAAACTGCAATAATCTTTCTCATAAAACCTCCTCAAAATTTTGGAATTAATTTATAAATAATCAACTTTATTAAACTTGTATCACAACTATAATAAAATTTAGTTTTGTGTCAAGAGTGGCAAAAGTAACGGAATAGTGCAATTTTCATAAAACTTCGAATCTAATTCGGAAACCGAAAAGCATAGTGCCGCTATTGCAAGATCAAGAAAATAGTTCCTTTAGCTGATAAAATTCTTTTTTGATGAAGAGAAGAATCTGACGCGGCTATCCCCTCATGGATAGGGCTTGAAAATATGCTTTTCATAGCATAGAATAATTAACGGCTTGCATGCAGACGGAGGTGGTTTTGAATAATCAAAGAATATGGGCTCCATGGAGAGCCGAATATATTTTAGACGAGAGCAAAAACGACAGCTGCGTTTTCTGCAAAGTCACAAATAGTACGAACAACGATGACAATAAAAGGCTGCTTGTTTTGAAAAGGGGAAGTTTTTCCTTTGTTATTATGAACAAGTACCCATATAATCCGGGTCATCTAATGGTAGTTCCCTATAAACATGCAACCTATTTTGATGATCTGTCTTCTGAAATTATCAGTGAAATGATACAACTTAAGATCAGATCAATAAATGCGTTAAGAAATGCGATGAACCCCGAAGGATTTAATATCGGGATAAATATTGGGCAGGCCGCCGGTGCCGGCGTCAAAGACCATCTTCATATTCATATTGTTCCAAGATGGAATGGAGACACAAATTTTATGCCTGTTTTATCTTCATCAAGGGTAATATCTGAGGCACTTAATGTAACTTATGATAAACTATTCAATGAATTCAGGAGTATTCAATGAGATTGGTCAAATTGATTATATGGATTGTAGTTTTGGTGGCTGGGATACTTTTTGCTCTATATAACAAGCAAACATTGCAGCTTAATTTCCTCATGCTTCATTCTAAAGTCTTACCGGTATGGTCTTTTCTTATTATAGCATTTGTTATAGGACTTATGATAAGTTTTTTATACGGCCTTATAGATATAATGAGGCTGAAAACCAAAATCAAAGGACAGGCAAATGAAATTGATGAACTGAAAAAAGAGATCGGTTATTTAAGAAATCTCACTATAACAAAAGAGGATAAAAGCGAGCAGATAACCGCAGACGATCAATAATGGTACTTACCTACATCAACCTCTCATATTTGCTTGTTGGTGTTGTATGCGGTGTCATCATCTCGTTTACGATAAGACCAAAAAGCAAGGCTGCAGAAAAAAGTCATCAGGATTTTTTAAAGTATGTGCAAAGCATCAACTATGTTATAGATAATGAGACAGACAGAGCAATCAATGAACTTACAAATTTAGTAAAACTTAATCCTGAATTAATAGAAATATATCTTGCCATAGGAAATCTTTTCAGAATACGCGGAGAACTCAACAGAGCGCTTATCGTGCATAAAAGTCTTATGGCGAAGCCTCATATCGATGACAAACTGAAAAGGGAAATAATCTTAGCAATAGGAACGGACTATGATAAGGCCGGTTTTCATCAGAAAGCGGCAGATAATTTTAAGCGATTGGTTGATATGGACGGATCAGATGAAGATGCTGTTCATCTTCTTAAAGAATCACTCGAAAAAAATCATGAATGGAAGGAAGCTCTTGATGTGCTGAAAAATTTTGGGTTAAAAAGAAAAAACGAGGAAGCGCACATTCTGGTGGCCATCGGAATGGAAAAAAAAGTGAACGGGGACAATCAATCTGCAAAATCATTTTTTAAGAAAGCTATAAAAACAGACAGTGACTGCTTTGAAGCGTATTATGAGCTTGCAAGATTGGAGTACGATGAGGATAATAAAGAGAAGTCCTTGATGCTCATAAAAAAAGCTATAGAAAAAAATCACCGATTCGTATCTGTGGTTTCAGGTTTTGTTACTGAAGTGTTAAAGGAAGACTATCTGGAATTCTATGAATCAATATTATCAAAGTTTCCAAAGAGTCCTGAGCTGATTTTTGATCTGCTGCATCATTTGAGCAATGAAAACCGTCTTTTACTTGCAGAAGATCTTATTGGGTCGGCAAGTTTTGAAGAAGAGGAATATAAGAAGCTTTTGTATTATTGGAAATGCAAGATAGATATTATTAAAAAGAATATTGACAGCAGGCCTGTGTGGCAATTTCTTGATAATATCTCTGAAAAACCAAAATTTAGATGTGAATATTGCGGCTTTGTGCAAAAGAAGGTGTTCTGGAAATGCCCCCAATGCCGCAAATGGGACACATCGAAAGTAATTTTCAACTGATTATTCTAACTGCAGAATTATTTTTTTCATTAAACATTATCTCATAAGGGTCTGAGGCGTTTCCTTCAAAGAATAAAATAGGTGCGCAATATCCTTCCTTTAGTATTCCAAAAGGGCGGTCTAACGCAATTCCTGCGTTTGACGTAGCAAATTTAATTGCCGTTTCCGGTTTTATGCCGAAATTTTCAACAATATATTCTATCTCTTTAATCATGTTCAGGTCTTTATTACTCAAAAGTGAATCGGTTCCTGCAACAACATTTATTCCTCTTTTCAAAAACCGATTGATTCCGGCTTTTCCGACACCGATATGTTCATTGCTTCTTGGACATACGCATATCGTAGATCCTCTCTGTGCTATCAGATCAAGTTCTTTCTCAGACAGATGTACAGCATGCACCAAAATCGAATTTTTTCCCAATACGCCAAGCTTATCCAAATACAGTGCAGGTGTTAGATGAGGAATTCTGATGAGTTTTAGATTACCTGCATCCTTCCAGAAATCGATGAATTTTCCTTTGCCGCTGCAAAATTCTATCTCATCGTTCGATTCGGCCAAATGAATGCTCCATGGCAAACCGCGCATAGTGTTGTAATCGTAAGTTGCTTTAATTTTTGCGGGAGATGTTGAATATATAGCATGAGCGGCATAGCAGCGAACGATGTTGTTAATGCTTCTTATTTCTTTTATCGGCGCACTATCCCATCCTATTTGTTCATAAAACGAAAAACCTGCTGAACTGTATCTGAGATCTTCGTGATTAGTTATATCGCAGACCAGACATGTTCCATTTTCTGCAGATTTTCTCTCATTTTTTTGTAATTGAATTTGAAAATCAGCTTTGTGCATCGCCTTTACAGATTTCAGAAATGAATCCAGCCATGGCATAAATCCGCTTTGAGAAACCGTATCGATTTTGGGCATTTCCAGATGAGTATGAGAATTTATAAGAGCCGGCATTATTATACCTTCTCCTAAATCCAATACTTTTCCATTTGATTTTCTGCTGATTTTGACTATCTTTCCGTCTTTAATTTCAATTGAACCGTTTTCTATCGGATCTCCTTCTATCGGTAAAATCCATTTTGCGCCATATTTCATAAAAATTTAGGCTTCATTTTACCTATTAATCCGTATTTATATGCCAGTTCGTATTCAAGTTCTATGGCCTGTTTCTGAGCTTTATCAAGAGCATAACAGATAGAATTTCTCAGATAATCTTCAAAAAAATCGGCATCCGCATATCTGTTTTCTATCGAAAATTCCCTGGCAAATCTGTCTATTTGCTTGATTCCATCCTGTTTGGCTTTGCTGAGTAATTTGATAATTTTTTTGGGAAGGACTTTATTCGAAGCCCAAAAAGCAAATACCGTCGGCAGTCCGGTGTAATGTTTCCATAGTTTTGCCACATCATAAATTATAGAATTACCTTGTCTGTAAATTTTTAGGGCCTCATCTCCAATGACTATCTTCCCATCAGGTTTATCAAAGTTCCCGAATTTCAACCGCTCTGCCTTTAAAAATTCTTTGGCAATAATCTGAACAATAATATTTGAACTCATTGAATGAGGACTGATTGAGATAGTGTTACAATACTCAATCGGTTTATTCAGCACCAATAATACGCTTTTTACGCGATTGTCAGATCCTATTGCCATATCAGGAATGATAAAATAGCTGTTTCTGTAGCCCATGATAGGAATGAGACCGATATCTACCAGACCGTCGGCAAGCTTTTTTGAACAGATCGCCGGATAGTCAAGGCTAATTTCAAAAATACCGCTGTCTAATGTTTTATAAAGCGGGTATGAATTCAGATACTCTACGGCTGAAACTCTAAGCCGCATTTTGCCAACGCTTTATAGCATTCAGAGTTTCTTTTACGCTTGAGGAATTGCAGATCGAGATTTTAAACTGTTTTGAGTTTGAGAATTTATAAGAATAGAGCATAAGTTGTTTTCGAAGTTTTGTTGCGGCATATTCTCCATACAAAGATTCTGCTGCTGCGAGATGTTTGATCATGATTTCTGCAACAAATTTTCTATCAATTTTAAAAGACTTTCCCGCCCAGCTTGAAAAAATCCATGGTGCCTGCGCGGCATATCTTCCTATCATAACGCCGTTTGCCGATGTTTCGTCGATAACGATATTCGAATAATCTTTGCTGTCTATGCTTCCATTGGCAAACAGAGGTATACTGACTGCCGATGTTATTTTTTTTAAAATATCCCAGTGACATTCGCCTGAGAACCACTCATCTCTTGTTCTCGCATGAACAAATAAAGCCGATATACCTATTGATTCAAGCTTTTTGCAAATTTCCGTAATATTGTCGGCAATCTTTGTAAATCCTATGCGGATTTTTACCGTTACGGGCAGCGATGTCGATGCTTTTACCGCTTCGCAGATATCGAAAAGTCTCTCGTAATCTTTCATAAGATATGCTCCGGAATGTTGAGATATTACTTTTTTAACAGGGCATCCTGCATTTATATCAATGAAATCAACAGGAAATTGCGAAATAAAGCAAGCCGCATCCACCATTTTTTTCTTATCGGAACCAAAAATCTGGGCGCCGAAAATATAGCTTCCGTCGTAATGATCATGCTGGGAAAGCGATCTGATTAAAAGATCCGAAGGCTTGCCATAATGGAGCGCCTCAGATGAAATCATTTCAGACACTACAACCTTTGCGCCAAATTCTATATAGAGCTCTCTAAGCGGCAGATCCGTAAGAGATGCCATTGGAGCAGGTATCAATTTTATATTGCTGAACATATTAAGCCTGATTTTCAAAACCCGTTATTATCTATTCATCATATCCATAAATTCGCTATTATTCTTTGTTTTCTTCAGTTTATCCAACAAAAATATCATAGCATCAACTGAACTCATATCTGAAAGCATTTTTCTGAGAAGCCATATCTTTTGAAGACTGTTGTGTTCTATGAGAAGCTCCTCTTTTCTCGTTCCCGATTTTGTGATATCTATAGCCGGGAATATTCTTTTGTCGGAAATTCTTCTGTCAAGATGCATTTCCATATTGCCGGTTCCTTTGAATTCCTCAAATATGACATCATCCATTCTTGAACCTGTATCTATTAAAGCAGTCGCAATAATTGTTAGACTTCCGCCTTCCTCGATGTTTCTTGCGGCTCCGAAGAACCGTTTAGGTTTATGAAGTGCGTTTGCATCAAGACCTCCGGTCAGAACTTTGCCCGAAGGTGGTATTATGGCATTGTACGCCCTTGCTACACGGGTTAAACTATCCAGGAGTATAACGACATCCGTCTTATTTTCTACGAGACGTTTTGCCCTTTCCATCACAATTTCCGCTACTTGAGCGTGGTGATTTGGAGATTCGTCAAATGTTGAGCTTACAACTTCAGCATCAACTGAACGCTGCATGTCGGTTACCTCTTCAGGTCTTTCGTCAATGAGAAGAATAAAAAGTTTAACCTCAGGATGGTTGCGTGTAATACTGTTTGCGATATTTTTTAATATAACGGTTTTTCCCGTACGCGGAGGCGCCACTATCATGCCTCTCTGACCTTTCCCGAGAGGCATCAGCATATCTACGATGCGCATGGCAAAATTGTCGCTTGCTGTTTCAAGCATGAGTCGTTCTTCCGGGTATAGTGGTGTAAGATTGTCAAAATCGGCTCTTCTAACCTTCGGATCTAAAACTATTCCGTTGACAAAATTAATTTTTGCAAGAGCGGCATATTTTTCTCCTTCTCTGGCAGGCCTGATTGCGCCCGATACAAGGTCTCCGCTTTTCAGATGCAGCTTTCTTATCTGCATGGGAGATATGTAGATATCGTTTTTCCCCGGAAGATAGTTATTTGTATAACTTCTTAAGAATCCAAAGCCGTCCTGAAGAATTTCAAGCACTCCGCTTGCCTGACCCTCCTGATCCTCAGGAGTCAATGCTTTACTGATCTGAGCTGCAATTTCTATTTTTCTCATTCCGCGACGAAGCGGAATATCAAGTTGTTTTGCAATCTCGTAAAGTTCCGCAACCTTTTTATTTTGCAGCTGCTCAATAGACTCGATAGATTTATTCATAAAAACCCCTCAAATGATTTTATTGTCGTTTATTCTATTTTATGCGTATTGTAATTATCTTTTAATTAGAAAATTATAAAAAACGATATTTTGGAGGCGGCACCCGGATTCGAACCGAGGTTCAGGGTTTTGCAGACCCGTGCCTTACCACTTGGCTATGCCGCCATCTTCCTCTGTGCATATTTATTTGTACATACAAAAGATTGTTCTTGGAGCGGGAAACGGGATTTGAACCCGCGACCCCAACCTTGGCAAGGTTGTGCTCTACCTCTGAGCTATTCCCGCATGCCCACTTTTTATCATCCGATTGAATAAATGTCAAGAGTCATTTTCCGTATTTACAGAAGACCTCTTCTTTTATACTGACTCATATTGTGCAGTAGCCTCACTCTGCAGCAGTCTCTAAATAAAATTCGAGTCTAATGATAAAAGGTGAGTTCACGGCAGATTTAATTTTTATATTCCTATATTTTCAAGTAAAAGGCGTAAATTGCAAACACAAGTAACAGCGGGGCTTATTGCTGCCGGGACTTGCAGCACACCGGAGGATTCAAGACGGCCGTTCATGGATTAGATAGAGGTACTTTATATTATTCCCATCTCTTTTTTGACCTCTTTGAATTTCTTTATCGCAAATTCTATATCTTCCTTTGTATGTGCCGCGGAGATTTGTACCCTTATCCGCGCTGTGCCTTTTGGGACAACAGGATAAAAAAATCCTATTGCATAAACGCCTTTTTTCAGCAATCTGTCTGACATTTCCTGAGCAATCTTAGCGTCGCCAAGCATGATAGGAACTATTGGATGATTTCCGGGTTTTATTCTGAATCCTGCCTTACTGATACCTTCGCGAAAGCGCTTAGTATTTTTCTCAAGTCTTTCTTTTAATCTTAAGCTCGAATCCAACAATTCCAATGTTTTAATTGAAGCGGCTGCTATACTTGGGGCAAGTGTATTTGAAAACAGATACGGCCTTGATCGTTGACGCAGCAGATCAATAATAGTTTTGTGTCCGCTTGTGTAGCCGCCGCTTGCGCCGCCGAGTGCTTTGCCGAGCGTTCCGGTTATTATGTCTATTCTTCCCATTACACCGCACTGTTCATGTGTTCCCCTGCCATGTTTTCCCATAAATCCCACAGCATGAGAATCGTCAATCATCGTCATAGCGTTGTATTTATCAGCGAGATCGCAGATCTCTTTTAGCGGGGCTACAGATCCATCCATTGAAAAAACACCATCTGTGGCAATAAGCAATTTATCTGCATTGTCCGATTCGGCTTCTTTTAACCGATTTTCAAGTTCAGTCATATCTCTATTTCTGTATCTGTATTTTTTTGCTTTACACAGCCTGATTCCATCGATGATGCTGGCATGATTC
>CAJVZA010000006.1 GCA_913009315.1 uncultured Hippea sp. | reverse complement strand
GTGATAAGATTCGGCAGAATTTCCGCTGCGTGCGCGATGACAAAAAGAATCATAACGACGAATAATGAATATTGGATAAACTTAAATCAAGAAGTTATGCCAAATGCAAATACCCTGAAGCGGAATCATGGTTTCATGCGACTTCAAACAGATAGTTTCGTAATCTTTTAGTGCCAGTTAGTATCAACTTTTGCAATCAAACAATTAATTTGATATATTGTTTTTAGAACTTCAAAAATCAGTTAATCCTGTTAACTCACCTTGCGCACTCATACGCTATTATTACCACTAAAAGAGAAAACACCTTCTCTTTTCGCTGAGACTGAGTTTAGTGCGTAAAGTAAGTTATTAACACAAGCGGGTAATTTGTATATGCACATTACGGGATATTCCTTTGAAGAAAATCGCGGAACATATTTAAAGTTGCATTACAAAAGTTGGCACTAAAATGTGCAAGGAGGATGTAATTTATGGATACATTAAATTCTCAATTACTCAATTTCTTTACCGGTAATCTCAAACCGGGGTTGATAGGCCTTGTGGGCACAAAGGATATCATAGGCATGGCCATAAGAAAAGCTCAGGAGGCAGTAACCGGAGACGGAAAGGCATCTCTCTGGTCGCATTGCTTTATATTTGGCGAACTAAGGCTTGACCTAAGGGGGCCAGGAGGCACAAAAACCAAAAGCCCCTACATATTTGAAAGTGATCTTCAGGTAAATTTTTTTCAACCTCAACTTCGAAATGGTGCTCAGGAAAACTGGATTGGAAAATGGTGCGGGGACGAGGTAGAAAATGCTGCGGTTATAGATTTTGGACTTTTGGATGATGAAAAAAGTACTGTCCTTGCCGCTGCCTTACAGCTTGTGGATGAACAGGTGCTTTATCCCATTCAGGAACTTCTCGGGACATGGTGGGCAATTATTATGAAAAAACAATGGCTTCCTAATCCGCTCGATGATCCTCACGCAATGTATTGCAGTGCTTTCGTTAGATATTGCTATAAAGAAGCGGGTAGAAATTTTTTAGATAACACAATAAGCGTTTCCAATACTACACCTGAAGATATAGCTAGAGCAGGAATCAATACAGGGGCAATAAAAATTTATCAACCATAAATTCATAGCAGGAGGAGATTATGGAAAAGGATTTTCATTATTATTTGATTTATGCAATGGCAAAAATAACAAAGTTGAACAACCCCGATATAGTTGCCTATGCATCTCAGTTTGTGGATGATAACAATGAAAGGCAGTTTTCGATCAATGGAGAAGAAATCAATTTCCCGCAAAGGCTGAAGACAAATGGAGGTTATTATTATCCCATAATGACTCAATCTCTGTCTATAGTTTCACTTGACCCCTATGTCCAGAAATATGTTTATGTGCCGTTTCATTTTCTGCCCGGGGACAACAAAGTTAAAATAAAAGATGTCGGCAATCCTCTTAGTGTTACTCCTAATTCGGCCAATGCCAGGGCTATCCTTTCAAAGGCACTCAATAGCAATAACTCATATTTAATAGGCATTGCACTGCATACCTTTGCCGATACATGGTCTCATCAGAATTTTACCGGTCTTCGGGAAGAGTGGAATTCTGTCTATCCATGGTATAACGTCTTTAAATCTATTGTTCCCAATATCGGTCATGCAGAAGCCGGACATGCCCCGGATGTTATATCGGAACCATGGATCGACTATAGATTAGACAATAAGGCCATTGACAATAAAGAAAGAACGTTTGAATGTGTTAAGGAAATTTATGCCCATCTTAAAAGAAAAACTCAAAAAGGATTTTCATGGGATGATGTAAAAGATGCCTTTGGGGAAATCATCCATACTGAAGATTATGATGAAAGGATAAAGGCTATCGGCAATTTTCTGAAGAAAAAGGACTATGGTCAAATCCCCAAATATTCAAAAGATGCCTGGATTGATGATGCGTTGGAAAAAAATGAGAAAGGCATTGTCCTGAAACCAAATTTTACCGCAAGCCGCTGGTATAACTTCCATCAGGCAGCTAAAATTCACTTTGGAAATGTGATGGGTTTGATAAATAAAATTTTATGAGTGTTTTTATAAGTTGAAATTGAGCTATCGGGAACAACTTGAATTTTACTAAATTTTAACATTTACACAAAATTTGGGGCAGTATCGATTAAAAGTTCTTGACTTTATTTTTTATTATTGTTATATTGTATGCGTAGTAACGCAAGCAAGCATACAAAGGATTGATATGGAACAATTTATTGAAATATTTAAGGCTCTCAGTGATGAAACGCGATTGCGTATTCTTAATCTTCTTATTTTAAGTGAAGAATCCGTCTGTGTATGTGAGATAGTAGATTCTCTGGAGCAAAACCAATACAATATTTCAAAGCACTTAAAATTGTTGAAAAATGTTGGACTGATTAACGAGAGTAAAGATGGACGGTACAAATACTTTTCGCTAATCAAAAGTGAAGATTTATTTATTACCAGTCTTCTTCAAACTATATCTAACATTTCTCACCAGATAATAACTGAAGACCATAAAAGGTTAGAAAAGCGGTTTGATATCAGAGTAAAAAAGAAATGTGTAGTGGGGGTACAAAATAAACATTTATTGTCGAGAAAAAATTAGGAGGTAATTAATATGCAAAAGGAAAAGAAAAAGGAAAAAGGGTTGTTATCAGCAATTCGAGAAAGGGTTGCATTTCAGTCGTATGCAGTTCGACACTCTGGTTGGGGGCAAGAGTAGATTCCCATATTTAATTGAACTATTTATAGATAAACATTTATCACTAATTTAATCAAAAACTGGAGGATGAACTTGGCAACAATTAAAAAAGGATATAAACATATTTTAAGCTATTCTGTTTTATCTACCTTGGTTTTGTTCATTGGGCTTTTCGGTTTTGGGATTACAACAGGTTATGCACAATCTATGTCAGGTACAAAAAGTATCAAATCCTACCACAAGATTCACACGAAAGAAGTAGGACTGGATTGCACACACTGCCATACCGCAACTAAAGAATTAAATCCTACAATGAAAAGTCTTAAAGGCAAAAAAGGTAAAAAGTACAAAGATGCGTGGTACATTGTAAAAAAGTTCGGCAATCTAATGATTTCCCCTACAAGTGCCTTGAGCAGAGTGAATCGAAAAGTATGTCTGAATTGTCACAGTTCCGGCGATAAACCATGGTACGGAGATAAAAAAATGAAAGCCGGTGACGCCTACAAAAAGGAGGTGAGATAAAATCATGTCAAAAAAATATGTTTTTGTTATTGATCTGAGGAAGTGCGTCGGTTGTTATGCCTGTCAAGTTGCTTGCAAACAAGAAAACGATGTGCCTATTGGTAATTTCCGATCTACGGTAAAACTCCGCCAGGATGGTAGATATCCGGACGTCACGTGGCGTTTTCTTCCTGTACTTTGTAATCAGTGTGACAATCCGCCTTGCGTTAAAGCTTGTCCTGTTCCGGGTGCCACCTTTAAGCGGAAGGATGGCCTCGTTCTTATAGATAAAGAAAAATGCATAGGCTGTGACTACTGTGTAACTGCATGCCCCTACGATGCACGATATGTGTGGAAAGACAAGAAAGCCGATAAATGTGATTTTTGTTTACATTTATTGAAACAAAATAAGCTTCCGGCCTGCGTCAGAGCCTGCATGGGCAAAGCAAGATATATAGGTGACATCAACGATCCCCAAAGCAAGGTCTCTAAGCTTATAGCAGAAAACAAAGACCGAATTAAGGTGCGAAAACCCGAATTCAACACTAAACCATCGGATTATTATATTCTTGACGATCGTAAAAAAATAGAGGAGGTCTAAAGAAAATGGGAAATCTATCGCGAAGAAAATTTATAAAACTTTCCGGCGGTGCCACAGCAGGTATATTGATGTGGGATTCTTTAAGCTCCCTTTTTCGTCCCCTGTCCGCAGCCGAAGCTAAAACATATGCAGCAGAGATAGGTAAATTAAAAACAGTTTACACAGCCGATGTGATGTGTCCGTCCGAATGCGGATTGGAAATGGTAGTGAAAAATAATCGTGTCTTTAAAATCTATGGAAACGAACACTGTGCTTACAATGACGGAACGTTATGTGCTAAAGGAAACTCTGGGATCCAGATGATATATTCACCTTACCGAATCAAAAGTCCTATGATACGTGTAGGTGTAAGAGGTGAAAATAAATTCAAAAAGGTTTCCTGGGAAGAAGCTATGGATTATATTGCCAAGCGTCTGGTTAAATACAAAAAAGAATATGGTCCTGAATCTGTAATCATGGATGCAGGCGATGTTACTGATCGGGACTGTTATTGGCGTCTGTTTTTTGCATTCGGTACTCCAAACAGTGTAGAGCATGGTTCTATCTGTGACACACCGCGTCGCCACGGACCTAAATTGATGTTAGGCGGCAAGCGCATAGAGCCGGATCTAATGCGTCCTGTTTTAGTGCGCCAACCAGACGGCAGCCTTAAGAAGGATTTTACTTACAAAAACAAACTGATTATTTATAACGGATGGAATCCTTTTGTCGCCACCCGTATAAACTACGAGTCACGGGGTACTGTTGCCGCACAGGTAGAAAACGACTGCAAAGTCATTGTTATAGACCCATGTCATACCAATACTGCCTCCCGTGCCGATATGTGGCTGGCACCTAAAGCCGGTACTGACGCTGACCTTTTTGCTGCAATGCTCCGCTATATACTCGAGAACCACAACGATAACGATCCATCTCACCAATATATAGACTGGTCATTTAAAGAGTATAGTGAGGGTTGGGATGATTTTTTGACAGAATTTAAGAGTTGGTGGAATAAGATTGATCAGGGTAATGAACACAAGTATTATTCACTAGAGTGGGCTGCTGCCCGAACCGGGCTTGCTAAAGAGAAAATTGCCGAGGTATCGCATCTCTTTGGTATCACGAAACCGGCTTCTCTTATCTGGGGTATGCAAAGCCCCGGGCATCATTATAACGGTTCCGTTGCTTCTATATTAGGAACAGCTCTTAACGTAATCACCGGTAATATGGATATTCCCGGTGGTGCGATTGACACAGAATTGACCAAAGCAAGTAAAGGCGGCTCGGCAAAGGGTAAACAATTTCTCAAGCGCAAGGTTAAGCGTGTTGTAAACGGAGTGGAAGTTGAAGGAACGCAAGAAGAACTGAACATGGATCGTTTTGGCGATTGGCCGGCTGGATGGGATGATGTTGTAGGTGATTATCCGCGCCGCTTTATGGAAGGTGTATCACTCCGTTATGGCCCGTTTCGTGGTCATAAATATCCGATCAAAGCTTATATTATCCGAACCGGAAATCCTGTAATCACAGGTTCTGCAACGTACAAATGGCAGGAAGCATTGACTGCCAGGGATGAAAAAAATAATTATAAAGTGGACCTTGTTGTCTATATTGACACACCGTTTCTTGAAACCGGACTTTACGCTGATGTTATCTTGCCTGAAGCCAGTTATGCCGAGCGTATGAGTCTTTCCGATATTTATCCTCCTCACCCCCTGCTTTATTTGCGCGATCAGGCAATCAAACCGCTTCACGAATCTAAGACGCCGTTTGAGATTATGAATGGACTAGCGAAGGCACTGGTAAAACACGGTGATACAGATATTAAAGCCGAAGACTTTTGGGCAAAATATAAAACCGAAGAGGATTTTTGGAATGAAGCTTTATTACCTGCACCGGGCAAACCTAATGTTGGTAAGCCGCTTCCTTACCCAAAATTACCCGAAGGTTACAAATTGCTCGGCACACCGGATTCATTAGAAGCCGGCAGTGTCAAAATTAACCACAAAAAGAAAGTAATCCAGGGTGAACCGCTTACTGTTAAATGGTTAAGAGAACATTATGGCGTTGCTGACTGGCCAATGTCCTGGCGTCGTTTTCAGCCTGACGGTGGAGGCATACTAAAAACCGGTTCTAAAAAGGTTGAATTTGTATTTAACAAATATAATAAATACAACAAGCTAATTGAGGAAGCCGGTGAAATACCTATGAGCATCAAGCCATTAGGCTGGAAACGTTATCCCGAAACTTTTTACTGGTTCGAAACCAAGTGGAATCCGAATAATCCTTCTTATGCCAAATATGCAAAGGACTTCCCGTTTCAGCTTATTTGCGGACGTGTGCATCAGACTATGTCTGCGACGCAAATGGTACCATGGCTTTCTGAAGTGTCGGTAGCGGGAACCTGGGTCCCTATGAACGAAGAATTTGAATACGGAATGCTCGATGTGAATCCCGCTCGTAAGCAGTGGAACATTGACAAAGTGGATCCTGCGACCCGGTATAAGATGCAAAAGGAAAAAATACGGGCAGGTACCTGGAGTGTGGGTACTATTTTAATTAATAGTAAGGATGCCGGAGAACTTGGTATTAAAATGGGTGATCTTGTCAAGGTGGAAAATCCTTTAGGCAAACATGTTATCAGCAAAGCATTTGTAGCAGAAACAATCAGACCAGGGGTTATCAAAATGGGTTTTGCCACCGGTGGTCGTTTTAGTAAAGGACTTGGGGCAATCTATGCAAATAGGAAATACACGCCTAATCATAATGAACTTGTAGATCCTGAAGCGTTAAGTCCCATCATGGGTGAACCCGCATACGCCGATATGTTAGTACGAGTTAGCAAAGTATGAAACAATTGGCAGAAACACTGGCACAAAGGGCAATACTTTATCGCTTGTTAGGTGGGATTTATACTTATCCCCTAACTCTTGAGAAAGTTGAACCAATAATAAAACTGGAAAGGCAGGATAAACCCTGGAAGGATAGTTTAATATCCCTTCAAAACTACTTAAAAGGAATTAACAATTGGGAAGTTTTTTTAGAAGAAACCAATATTGAGTATACTCGTTTATTCGAGGGGCCAGGGCAACATCCTGCCCCTCCTTTTGCTTCTTTCTATTTAGGTGACGGAACTGTAATGGGTGCACCTGCAGTTGCAGTCCGGCAGGAATACATAAAATGGAATTTGGCTCCCATACTAATTGGTAAAATTCCTGATGACCACATCGCTTTGGAGCTAACTTTTATGAGTTATTTAGCCAATGAGGCGTATTTGGCTCTATCTAAGAATAACAATTCACTCTTATATGTTTTGTTGAAAACACAGGAAGAATTTCTAAATAAGCACCTCATTAGCTGGGCTCTCCAGTTTTGCTCTAATATTATATCAGCTTCAACAATGAATTTTTTCAAAAATCTGACAAGTTTAACAAAAATCTACATAGAAACAGATTTTGAGTGGATATTAACAAAAAAATATCTAAAACTAACTACTGAGGAGATAACAAAACCATTGTAGGGAAGAATGCTTACGATGACACTTTTCAGCAACATGTAAAGACGCGACCACTCTATATAGGTTGACCGACAGCAGGATATAAATATAATCATACAGAACGAGGGGTGAAAATTGAAATACAACAAACTAACCGATGAGGAGAAGCGGATAATCATCGACAAGCAAACCGAACGCCCGGGCAGCGGAAAATTTAACGATTTCGGCAGAAATGGTATATATATCTGCAAACGATGCAGTGCTGCACTTTTTTTGTCGGAATACAAGTTTGCTGCAGGCTGCGGATGGCCGAGCTTTGACGATGAAGTGGATTCAGCCGTAAAAAGAGTGCCCGATTCTGATGGTATAAGAACGGAAATTCTATGCAATAAATGCGGTGCGCATTTAGGTCATCTTTTTACCGGTGAAAAATTTACCCCAAAAGATACTCGATATTGCGTTAATTCCGTCTCGCTTGATTTTATTCCGACTGAAAAGCTCCATAGAGCCTATTTTGCAGGCGGCTGCTTCTGGGGAATGCAGTGTTATTTTCAAAAGATTGACGGAGTTATTCTGACCAGAGCGGGATATATGGGCGGAACTGCACAAAATCCGACATACGATCAGATTTGCAGCGGTTTGACCGGTCATTATGAAACGATCGAACTCATCTATGACCCGACATCAGTCGATTTCAGAGAACTATCAAAGCTGTTTTTTCAGATCCATGATCCAACTCAGATTGATGGCCAGGGTCCCGATATCGGCAGACAGTACCGTTCCGCAATTTTTTATATTGATGATGATCAGAAAAATACGGCAAAAGATCTGATAGAACTCCTAAAAGGAAAAGGCTATAAGGTTGCAACAGAACTTATTAAGGCTGGTCGCTTTTGGAATGCTGAGAGTTATCATCAGAATTACTACTCAAAAACCGGCAAATATCCATATTGTCATAGTTTTGTAAAGCGCTTCTGAAATATCGTTCTACATATTTTCCAGGTTACTTATTTTATTTTGCGCATGTTTGAATTTTCTTAGTATAGCCGGGGAAAATTCTGCTACAATAATACCGGTAAATATCAAAAACGCGCCTATATATCCTCTCATCGTAAGAACTTCGCCTCCCATAAAATATCCAAAAAATGCAGCCGTAACCGGTTCGGCGGTAAATATTAATGCCGCTTTTGTGGGAGTAGTATATTTTTGAGCGGTAGTTTGTATAACAAAGGCGTATGCAGTGGCAAAAACAGAGGTTATTAAAAAGGAAAACAATAGAAAATTGTCGAATTTTTTCGGCAGAAATTGCGGCTCGAAAATCATAGAAGTCAAGGTAGAGAAGACGGCAACTGTAAAAATCTCTACAAATGTCAATAGGTAAATATCGTACATTTTTGAATAACGATCAGTCAAAAGAATATGTACCGATATAAATACAGCGCATAATATTCCCAATATATCGCCTGTCTCCAGCAGGAAACTGCCGTTCGATGAAAGCATAAAAATGCCTGTTGCGGCGAATATGACACCTGCTGCCGATGAAACAGCGGGCCGTCTGCTGAAAAAGATCGCCGCCAATACCGGAACAATAACTACATTCAAGCCCGTCAAAAATCCTACAACAGTAGCTTTTGTGTGGAGAAGCGCAACTGTTTGGAAGGCATACGAAAGAAACAGTACAATTCCGAGAAATATTCCGTTTTTAATCAATTCCAAATTTATTCTTCTCAGTCTGAATATTACTACAAAAAATAGTATGATACTTGCTATAAAAAATCTGATTCCCAGAAAAGCAAAAACCGGCATCATTGCTATGGATTCTTTAACAATTATAAAAGTGCTTCCCCAAAATAACGTTACGGTGAAAAGCAGAAAATCGGCAATGTGCTCCCTTTTTTTGCT
Source organism: uncultured Hippea sp. (assembly GCA_913009315.1). Classification (GTDB taxonomy): domain Bacteria; phylum Campylobacterota_A; class Desulfurellia; order JAADFJ01; family JAADFJ01; genus JAADFJ01. Next base: position 35,091 of record CAJVZA010000006.1, on the reverse strand, counting down.
GTTTACGGCAGACATTATAAGTTGTTCATGTTCGGAAAGCGGTTGGCATGGCTATGTTTCAATAAGCTTATTAGGTCTATTGATTGAATCAGTCGACTTGCTGAACCGAAAGTTTTGCAGTTTAGATAATTTATTTCATTGCCGAAATCCCGTATCGCAGTTTGCATCTTATTTCTTTTGATCATTGTACTATCCATCATCGTTACAGTTTTGTCGATTTCATTTTTTGCCACTATAATTATCGGAATCACTAATTTTGAAGATTTGCAGGATATCCTCCATAATAAGATAACCGCACGGAACAAGCAGGAGTGTAATTAATGTAGCAAACAGGACTCCTGCGGCAAGGCTCAAAGCCATCGGAATCAGAAATTTTGCCTGAAGGCTTGTCTGCGAGATAATGGGCAAAAGACCTGCAACAGTCGTAAGTGTAGTGAGCAGAATGGCTCTGAAACGAGAACCTGCCGATTGAATAACGGCATCAAGCAAAATAATGCCTTTGGCTCTTCTTCTGTTTATGGCATCAAATAATACAAGTGCATCGTTTACCACAACTCCGGAAAGGCCCACAATTCCAAAAAGGCTTAAAATACTCAGGTTCATTCCGAATATGATATGTCCCCACACTGCTCCGATAATACCGAACGGAATCGCCGACATGATAAAAATCGGCTGCAGAAACGATTTGAGAGGAACGGCAAGAAGAATATAGATTAAAAGGAGCGCTATCAAAAAACTTTTCATTACATTTGACATTGATTCCTTCTGTTCTTTTCCTTCACCTTCAAGTGTATATTTGAGACCGGGAAATTTTTTCATTAATTTGGGAAGGAGATTTTTTACGATACTTTTTCTGATGGTATTTGCATTTCCTATAGTCTCATCCACATCTGCACCTACCGTTATAACCCTCCTTTGATTGGAGCTGTTTATTGAAACGGCAGCATAGCCTTGTTTAACCTGAGCAGCTTCCGAGAAAGGAATCTCTCTGCCCTCAGAGCTGCTTATGCGCATTGTTCTTAAGGAATCAAGCGTATTTCGCTCTTTAGCAGGGTATCTCACCATAACTTTTACTTCATCTCTGCCTCTCTGAAATCTCAGCGCCTGAGCACCATAAAAGGCATTATGCACTGCTTCCGCAAGATTATTTGCCGTAAGTCCCAATGTTGCGGCTTCAGGCTTCAGACTCAAATCAAGTTCTCTTTTGCCCTCTAAAAGACTATCGGAAACATCATATACACCCTGATATTTTTTAATTGCACTTTTCAAATCTTTAACAGCCCGATACAGTGACGCATCATTTCTGTCAGAAAGATTAATTGAAATTGATTTCCCCGCACTAAATATTTCACTTTGAAATGTTAATGCCTGAGCATTGGGTATAGTTCCAACTCTTTCTCTCCATAACTTCAACAGCGCTCTTGAACTTATGCCTTTTCTCTTATCACTGTCAACAAGCGAGATAATGATTTGCGCAGAATTACTTCCTAAATTCGATGAACCGCCGACAGGACCATGCCCTTGTCTTAATCCTGTGCCGATTCCCAATGCAACATACTTTATTAAATGCGCCGAACCTTTAGGAAGCTTTTTTTCCACATTGTTAATCGCATAAACAGCGTCGTTTTCTATCCTTTTGGCTTGTTCTTCCGTTTTTGAAACAGGAGTACCGGGGGGCATAGTAAGATTGCTGATTAATCGGTTTCCCTCCACCTTCGGAAAAAATGTGAAGCCGATTCTGTTTCCGGCCCATAAACCCAGAGTAAACAGCAGCAAAAAAACTCCGAAAGCAACAGTAGCATAACGCCATTTAAGAGCAAATTTCAGAGTTCTCTTATATGGACCTTTAACAAAAATTTTCAGATATCTTCTTATAAAAAATTCTTTGCTATCATTTGATATCTTCATTTTGGATCTGGCAAGGTGAGACGGCAGTATAATCAGAGCTTCTATAATGGACCCCAGCAGAACCAGTATGACAACCACTGGAATATTGCGTATTATCTTTCCCATTACGCCTGTCCCGTTGAGAAGCGGCCAAAACGCCGCCATTGTCGTAAGCACTGAAAATATAACCGGAAGCCCCACCTCCAGCGTTCCTTCAACTGATGCCTTGATCGGTTCCAGGCCTTCCTCTCTCTTTTGATATATATTCTCCCCTATCACAATCGCATCATCAACAACGATGCCGAGAACCATAATCAGGGCAAACAGAGATATCATATTGATGGAAACACCAAAATAATGGATCAGCCAAAGCCCCATCGCAAAAGCAACAGGAATTCCCATAGTTATCCAAAAGGCAAGCCGTCTATCGAGAAAAGCTCCAAGGGTAAGGACAACCAGAATCATTCCGTATCCTAAGTTCTTAAGCAGAAGATCGATACGTGACTTAAGTATTTCCGATCTGTCGTTAAATGTTTTTATCTGAATTCCGGGAGGCATGTTATGACTTTTCCTTAAAATATAGCTTTTTACCGCTTTAGCTACACTGAGTGCATTTTCATCGCCAATCCTGAAAACCTGTACTATGGCAGCCCGTTTTCCCTGAAACATGAAAAGCCTGTCCACATCCTCGAAACCATTTTTTATGCTTGCAATATCAGACAGCTTAACTTCAGCTCCATTATTCAGACCGGCCACAACAATGCTGCGATATTTCGCAGCATGGTATTTTTTTTCTTTAGTCCTGACTAATATTTCTCCTGCGGCTGTCTTTATATTGCCTCCGGCCAGATCAAGACTTGAGCGTCTGACAATCTGAGCGACTTCGGCAAGAGAAAGGTGATATTTTCTTAAATTTGCCTCAGATATTTCTATGTCAATTTCCGGATTTCTTATGCCGGCAATTTCTGCCTGCGATACGTTCTTAAGGTTTATAATGTCATCTTTAATGTTCTGCGCAACCTCTCTTATTCTCTTTTCTCCGGCATCTCCGTATACCGCTATATTGATAACCGGAGCTCTTATAATAAGCTTTTTGATTACCGGTTTCTCCGATTGCTCAGGCAATGTTGTGATTCTGTCAACCTCGGATTTTATATCATCAAGTACGTTTCCGGTATTCCACCCGTTCCTCACCTCAACGATTATCGAAGCAACACCTTCTGAGGCTGTAGAATTTATACTTTTTATACCCTCGATGCCGGAGATTCCTTCTTCAACTCGCTTTATAATACCCTGTTCGATCTCCGATGGAGCTGCTCCCGGATATGATACGCTGATTGATATAAGGCCTGAGGCGGTTTCCGGAAAGATTTCTATCTTTGAATCTATTGTCGTAACGGTTCCCAAAACAAGCAATAGAATCATCAAAAGATTTGCAGCAACATGATTGCCGGCAAACCAGGATACGAGAGCCCTCATCTATTTTTCATACCTTTTGTCGACATTCACCTTCATGCCGACTTTCAGGAAACTGCCGTTTGAGACTACAAGCAGATCCCCATTTTTCAATCCACCGTCGATAATAATGCCTTTTTCAGAATATTTTTCTATTTTGACGCGCTTGTAGATTATCCTTTTATCCGTACTGACAACAAAAACTCCTTCCCTGCCCTTCTTGTTCTGATACAGAGCGTTTTGAGGCAGAACAACGGCATTTTTTATTGTTTTTCCCTTCAGAACAACCCTGACAAATGATCCGATTGGAAGATAATGATTAGGTTTATAATTGTTTTTTATACTTATTATCACGGGAAGCGTTCTCGTTTTTTCATCTATTGGAGCAGCTCCAATAATTTTTCCATACCACAAATAGACTTTTTTACCAAGCTTCTCTTTTATTAGGGCATCGGAACCGTAAGTTTTATCCGTGCTATAACCAGGAATTTGCAAAAAAACAGCTTCTGCAGGATCTATATGCACAACAACTTTAAGTTTATCTGTGCAGTAGATTGTCGCAAACTTCTGACCTTTATTAAGATACTGACCGGCAGCAACCTGTTCAGAGTACACTCTGCCTTTGCATATAGCCCATATCTGCGTTCTTTCAATATTCAGCTTCGACATTTGGAGATTTGCCTCAGATGCCAGCAGAGCTGCTTTTGCCGCTTCTATCTGTGGAGTTTTTATGAGAAGCGGCGGAGGAATGCTGCCTGCGTTATATCTATCCCATTCGGATTTTGCAGCAGCCGATTCCGCTGTCAGCACGGCAAGATTACTTTTTGCACTTTCTATTTTTGAAAGAGCCATTGTATATGCAATCTTATAATCGGCATCATCAATTTTAATGAGCAGTTCTCCCTTTTTGAATGAACCGCCGGCCATGAGATTTTTTGAAACATAGGTTGTTTTTCCGCCAACCTGCGGCAAGAGATCAAATTTTCTGAAAGGCTCAACTGTTCCGTAATCGGAGACAGTTGCGGCAAACGGCTTTAGTTTTATGGTCATTGTTCTCACGACAGGTAAAACCGTGACAGGTCTCCTCTTTTTTATAATAGGTTTTGTGGCTATCAAAATTTTAACAGTAAAAACAGCGGCCGCTGCAAACAAAATAACAATAAAAAATTGAAACAATCCGCTTTTTATCCTGCTTTTATTCATATCTATGTTCTCCCTTTTTCTCAGTTTTTATCCAGGAACCGCCAATCGCTTTATGAAGCGAAATCCTGTTAAGATAGAATGCCAAATCGGTCTGATTAAGAAGGTCGCTTGTTTGGTAATAACTCATCTGCGCATTATAAAGAGTTACAAGGTTACTTAAACCGGCTTTATATCTGCTCAGTATAATATTTTTCCTGACTCCTGCATTTTTCAAAAGAATCTCTGCGTAATTTCTTTTTTTGCTCAGAAGTTCATTGTTCTGCAGAGCGTTCTGAACCTCATAGAATGCTTCCATCAGAGTTTTTGCGTAGTCTATGACTGCCTCATTGTATTTATGCAGTGCAGCATTTTCCGATGATTTCAATTTTCCAGCATCAAATAGAGGAGCGCTGATACCGGAGGCAATCTGCCATAGAATATTTTCCGGTCTGAAAATATCTTTAAGCGCATCTGATTCGCTCCCGTAGCTGCCGGTAAGGTTTATCTGCGGAAATCTTGCCGCGTGAGCTGCCTTCAGCATAAAATTCATACGATTTATCTGCAATATTTTTGCCCTGATGTCCGGTCTTTTCAGAAGCAGCGAAGAAGGCAGATCAGACAGAACAGGCAGATTTTTATTTCTAAAGTCAAACAGTTTGTACGGTTTGGTATTATTAGGATATTTTCCCAATAGAATCATAAGTTTATACTTCTTGTCATGGAGCTGCTGTTTCAGCGTGAGAAACTCCATCTCTTTATTCGCAAATTCATATTCGCTTTTTTTTAGATCAAGCAAGGAAGCTGTCCCGTTTTCGTATCGCTGCTTTTCTATTGATATTATTCGTCTTAAAAGTTTTCGCTCTTTTTTCAGCAGATTTATCCTTCGGTCTATGCCTGATATTTCAAAATAAAGCATTACTGAGTTTGAAATAACCGCGTGAATAACTGTAATTTTATTTTCCGCTGTTTCAAGCATAGCTGCTCTGGCAGCTTTGTCCGAAGATGATAGACGTTTCCACAGATCAATTTCGTAGGATGCCGAAAGAGAGAGATGAAAACTGTTGAAATAATAGCTGTTTGCTCTGCCTGTTATGCCGTTGACTGAGTTTTGTCTTTGTCTCGCGGCATTAAAGTTTGTATATACAGATGGAAAAAGCACGCTGTGAGAGCCTGAAAATTCTGCCCTCATCTCAAGTATCTTTTCAGCTGCAGCTTTTATATCACTATTATTTTTCAACGCTGTCTTTACGAGCCGGTCTATTGTTCTGCTGCCGAATTCTCTCCACCATTTGTAGTTGTTTGAACTAAAAACGCTTTTTGCGCTTATATTACTATAATTTTGGGGCAATCTTATTTTGGGCGATAATCCGCTTTTGTCGGCACACCCGGATATAAACAAAATAATAGATACCGTCAAGATCGATTTTATAAAAAAATTCTTTCCGCGCCGCCTGACCATCAGTAGATATTCTGTACTCATCATAGCGTATAAAGAAAACGATACTGCCTTTTTTTCAAATCAGTTTAATGAAACTCAGCAATTTTTTAAACCTCCGAGAATAGTTTTACAATTTTCTCGAGCTCATCGTCATCGTTGAATTTTATTGTTATTCTATTACCGGTGATCCTGACAGGAAGATTTAAAGTGCTGATGAGTTTTTCTTCATAGATCCTGTAATCTCTGCTGATATCCTTTTGCTTTCCGGTTCTGCTGATTTCATTCTGAAGCGACCTGATGGAAAGCTGTTTTTTTGCGGCTTTTACGGCAAGAAAAATCTGCCTGTCGCTATTGGAAACGGACAACAGTACTTTTGCATGACCCAATGAAAGAGAGCGTTTTTGAAGAAGATCAATAACTTTTGAAGGAAGATTCAGCACTCTCAACAGATTGGCAATAGTTGCTCTCTGTTTGCCGACGATTTCCGCAACAGTTTGCTGATTATAGCCGAACTTGTCGATCAGTTTTTTATATCCCTGAGCTTGTTCTACGCAGGTTAACTCTTCCCGCTGCAAATTTTCTATCAGGGCAAATTTTGCCATTTGAACATCGGTTATATGAAATTTGATAATCGCCGGAACAGTTGAAATTTTTGCCAATTTTGCCGCACGTATTCTTCTTTCTCCTGCAATTATCTGGTATCTGTCTGCAATTTTTCTAAGCAGAACGGGTTCCAGAATGCCCTCTTTTTTAATTGTTTCGGATAGCTGTTTCAAACTCTCTACATTAAATTCGCGGCGCGGCTGAAACGGATTAGGTAAAATTTTATCAATATTTACAAGGTTTAAAATATCTTTATCTATATCGGGAATCAGAGCGGAAAGCCCCTTGCCCAAACTACGACGCTTCAGAAAGCAGCTCCTCTGTAAGCGCAAGATAGCTTTGAGCTCCGGCACATTTTTCCTCATAATAGATTACGGGTTTTCCAAAACTCGGCGATTCGGACAATCTTACATTTCTGGGAACATGGGTAGAAAAAACCTTGCCTGAAAAGTGCTGTCTCATTTCATTTGCCACCTGAATCGATAAATTGTTTCTTTTGTCGTACATAGTCAGCAAAAATCCCTCAATATCTAAGTCGGCATTGTATGTTGCGCGCACAAGTCTTATGGTGTTCAAAAGCTGCGCCACTCCCTCCATAGCATAATACTCGCATTGAACGGGTATTATTACCGAATCGGACGCAACAAGAGCATTTATTGTCAAAATTCCCAGCGACGGCGGACAATCGATTATTATAAAATCATAGCTGTCGCTGCTCTTGGATATAGCATCTTTGAGCAGACTTTCTCTGCTATCGGAAGTTATGAGTTCAATTTTTGCACCGATCAATGATATATCGGATGGAACCAAATCTATGGCAAATTCTCTAATATTGATAGTTGCCCGTTTTATTGTTTTTCTACCTATTAGTACATGATATATATTATAGTCAAACTTATCATTACTTATTCCTAAACCGGATGTAGCATTTCCCTGAGGATCAAGATCAATAAGCAAAACCTTTTTTCCCGTAATAGCCAATCCGGCAGAGAGATTTATCGCCGTTGTAGTCTTTCCGACGCCTCCTTTTTGGTTGGATATGGAAATAGTTTTAGCTTTCATAGATAAACAGTCCATACTTGTCCTGCAGTAAAAGATAGATATTCAGCAATACGGATGCGCTGTAGCCGTAGATAATCCATGTAGCAATAAAATTGCCCGCTACACCTAAAATGGAAAAGATTCCGCCGACAACAACAGATAGCGCTATCAAAACAATTGCATACATCAAAACAGTTTCCCAATATTTTTTTGAAAGATAGATACTCATTCTTACAGACCGCATTATACTAAGTTTACCTATCACCATAAAAGGTATTATAAATAGAGAAAAGAAAATAACAACCAGTCCGGGAAGCACAAAAAGCTTTAAACCTATTTCAATTGTTACGGAAATTGCAAAACAAGCTGCAACAATCTCTAATGCTTTGGAATAAATATCATGAAAGGCTTCAAAAAAAGGAATTTTTTTGTAATAAGATTCAATGAATATTATTAGAATCGAGGAAAACAGTATATATGAAAATAGTGTGACAAAATGAAATAAAGTCACAATGATGCCGCTGTGAGCATTATTCAGATATCCCTTTATCGCCGATTGCGCTATAAGCCATGAGGCAAGCGAAACAACTGCGGGGAAAAACGGTATAACAAGCAATACGGGCTGCTTTATGAACACTTTGACTGATTTTTCAAATGTACCGAGCATAGATGCTATCATCTTTCCTTTTTCTTGACAAGCCAATAGGTTATACCGAGAAGCAAGATGGCAAAAACGCTTATGACCGTTGTTATATAATTTTTTTCTATTGACATGGTCGAAACAAGAGAATCTCTAACAAACGCAACAAGTGCAACTCCGATAAATGCACTTATAGGAATCTTCTGCCCTTTCAAGTGATTTATTTCAGTATCGGTTATCTCAATCATTACCCACAATACCAGTATGGAACCCAGAGCTCCTATAACACCGTTTTGAACTCCGATCTCTCTGATTTTCAGAAGACTGATAATAATATCTGCCGTAATTCCTATAGAAATAAGAACAAGCGAGATCATAAGAACAATATTGAGAATCTGAGTAAAGCGTTTGGAAAACCGTATTATTCCACCTTCCACCTTTTGCATAAAGTCACGTTTTTCTACATATCTATCGAGATGTTCACTTGTCAGTATCCCGAGATTCATATCTATAATTCTGTTTGTCGATCTTTTGAGTTTGGATCTTACAGGTAATTCTACATTATCATCAATCATACTTATGCAGAAATCTCTGACAAAATTCATGGCATCCGTTATATAATAGATCGGAACACCGTTTTTTACATGCGCTCTTGCTATTGATCTTACATATTTCGTATAATTTGCATCAAACGGTCCGCTAAAAAGCATAAGAAACCATTCGGTTATCAATTCGCCATGCTTTTCAAGCTTTTCATTGTCAGGGAAAAATTCCCTTATTCTTTTGTAACTTACAAGTTCCTTGTTAAATTCCATCTTAAATACTGCCGAATTTTCACCCGCAATCGGTAAAATTGTCTTAAGATGAGATTCATCACTTGATGTAAAACGATACCTTGCCTGCAAATCGCTAAAACTTCTCATACCCATAATCTTATTCTATTTTTTAAATAGTTATTGTCAATCGTGAAAAGATAGTATAGATTATAACAAGAGACATTTCTGCTAATTCCGTGAGCTTCAACCTTGAGAGTCCGATCAGCCTCACCAAGGCGTAAATTGCAGGCGGCAGCAGAGCTATTGCCGAGATTTGCAGCGAAAGAGGAAACTGATTCGGGACTATAGATGATAGTTCATGGATTGACAAAAGTACCGCAAACTTGAATGCAAGGAGGAAAGATGAAAGAATTACAAGGTGCTATGACAGCGATTGTTACGCCGTTTAAAAACAACCGAATCGACATTGAAGGTTACAAAAGACTCATAGAAAGACAACTGTCTGCCGGAATAAACGGAATAATTCCTGTCGGAACGACTGGAGAATCCGCAACTTTGAGTTTTACAGAACATCAGAAGGTGATTGATACGGCGGTTGAAACGGTTGCCGGCGCCGTTCCTGTTATTGCCGGCGCCGGAGCAAACAGTACATCAGAGGCCGTAAGTCTCACAAAATACGCTAAAAAATCGGGAGCAGACTATGTTTTATCTGTTTGCCCGTATTACAATAAACCCACTCAGGAGGGGTTATATCGTCACTTTTCCGAGATAGCCGAATGCGGAATACCGGTAATTCTTTATAATGTCCCATCACGGACAGGCTCCGACATAGCACCTGATACGGTAGCCCGTCTGTCTGAAAACTCCAACATTGTTGCAATCAAAGAGGCATCGGGATCGATAAAGCAGGCAACGGAGATCCTGCTTAAAGCAGAAAAAGGCTTTACAGTATTATCGGGAGATGATTTTATGACACTGCCGCTTATCTCTATCGGAGCAAAAGGAGTGATATCGGTTACATCGAATGTCTGGCCGGAGGCGATTGTTTCATTAACGGATGCCGCTCTCTCTGGCAATTTTGATGAAGCAAAAGAGATAAACAAAAAACTTTATATGCTTCATAAAGCAATGTTTATTGAAACAAACCCCATACCGGTTAAAACCGCATGCGCAATGCTCGGCTTAGTATCGGATGAGGTAAGACTTCCGCTGTACAGAATGAGCAATCAACACATCAGCGATCTAAAATCGGTTCTAACAAATTACGGACTGCTTAAATGATTAATATTGCGGTATCCGGAGCATCGGGAAGAATGGGGCAAAGAATTATCGCTTTAATCAATCAGTCGGAAGATCTGAGACTATCGGGAGCAATTGAAAGATCCGGAGCAGAAACAATCGGCAAAGTCGCCGGAAACAGCATTCTCATAACAGATAATGCCGCTGACGCAATAAAAAATTCAGATGTTTTGATTGAGTTTTCTAATCCTGAAGCAACTATGAAACATTTAGATATAACGCAGAGGCTATCCAAAAAGATAGTTATCGGAACGACAGCACTCAGCAATGATGATGTAGAAACTATACGGCAAGCTGCAAAAACATGTTCGGTACTCTTATCTCCGAATATGAGCCTCGGAGTAAATATACTTTTTAAATTAACGGGAATTCTCACCGATCTGCTTGCAGACAAAGGGTTTGATATTGAAATCGTTGAAGCGCATCATCGAAACAAGGTAGATGCACCAAGCGGCACTGCAGGCAAAATAGCCGATATTGTTGCCGGGCATCTCGGGATTTCATTAACGGATAATGGAAAATACGGCAGACATGGCGTTGTCGGAAAGCGAACCGGAAGCGAAATAGGCATCCACAGCATAAGAGGAGGCGATATAGTTGGAGATCACAAGGTAATTTATGCAGGAGATGGCGAGATTCTTGAAATAAGCCACAGGGCAACAAGCAGAGATACATTTGCTGCCGGAGCACTTGAAGCGGCTCGCTTCTTGTACAAACAAAAAGCAGGGCTGTATTCAACATCGGATTTATTGAAATAAATGGGCGTTCATGATGAATGCGCGGTTTTCGGAGTATTCGGAAACAAAGATGCTGCAAATTTTACATACTTGGGACTTCATGCACTTCAGCACAGAGGACAGGAGTCCTCAGGCATTATATCTACAGATGGAAAAGAATTTTATGGGCACAAAGCCCGAGGTCTGGTTTCGGAAATCTTTACAAAACAGGTAATTGAAAATCTTAAAGGTGATGCCGCAATAGGACATAATAGATATTCAACAACAGGAGCATCTTCAATAAACAATGTTCAGCCGTTTGCCGCATATTTTAAAGACGGTTATATTGCGATATCGCATAACGGCAATCTTATTAATTCCGAATCTATCCGCCACCATCTTATTGAAGATGGCGCCATATTTCATACAACAAGTGATACCGAAAATTTTCTTCATCTTCTGGCAAAAAACAAATCCGATAATTTGCAGGAATCCCTAATTTCAGTTCTCGGCAAAGTCAGAGGAGCTTATTCGCTCGTTCTCATGACAACCGATTCGCTCATAGGCATAAGAGATCCGTACGGAATAAGACCGCTTTCGCTGGGCAAAAAGGGCGACTGCTACATATTGTCTTCAGAAAGCTGCGCATTCGACCTCATTGAAGCAGATTTTGTAAGAGATGTTATGCCGGGAGAAATACTTTTTATCACGCATAATGGTATAGAAAGCAGGCAATTTGCGTACGAAACACCGGCGCCGTGTATCTTCGAATATGTATATTTCGCAAGACCCGATTCACTGTTATGGGGAAAATCGGTATACAATGTTAGAAAAAAGATGGGAGCTATTCTTGCTGAAGAATCAATGGTTGATTCAGATATCGTAATTCCTGTTCCCGACTCAGGTATTCCGGCAGCATTAGGATTTGCCGAGAGATCCGATATAAATTTTCAGATGGGATTGATGAGAAATCATTATGTAGGCCGCACCTTTATCGAACCGTCACAATCAATAAGACATTTCGGCGTAAAACTCAAGCTGAATCCTATCAGAAGCATCGTGGACGGAAAAACGGTTACCGTTGTTGATGATTCGATTGTAAGAGGCACTACATCAAAGAAAATAATAAAAATGCTAAAAGAAGCCGGAGCAAAAAAGGTACATATGAGAATATCAAGTCCTCCGTTTATCTCACCATGCTTTTACGGTGTGGACACTCCGACAAGAAGAGAATTGATCGCATCAAGTCACACGGTTGAGGAAATCAGAAAATATATTACAGCCGACAGTCTTAATTTTCTCTCATTGGACGGAATGATGAAAGCAGTTGAAAAAAAGGAGTTCTGCACTGCATGTTTTACAAAAAATTATCCTATCAAACTAGAAAGTGAGCCCGCATATGGAACACCACTGCCTTTTTTGTGAGGACAATTGAGAGCAGCATACGCCAGGAATTATATAGAAGCGCTCTTAACCCGCCTTGCGCGCTAAAGAAGCATCTTGAGCAAAATCCTATGTTTCCTCTTTTCTTCCGGGTTTTTTATCGTATTCGGTAATGAGAGTTTCGATTTCGTTGACAGCTTCCAATTCAAATGGATTTATAAGGAGCGACTTCTGCAAATGTTCAACCGCAGTACCGTAATCTCCCATTTTTCGATATATCTTGCCCAAAAAAAGCTCCGCTTCAGAAAACCCCGGATCAATTTTTACTGCCGTCTCAAGATCATCTTTGATTCTTTTGGTAATTTTGGATTCAGCTTCCGGTGTCCAGCTTGTAGAAAAACCGTTATTACTTTCAATGCGGCGTTCATTTTCATCAAAAATATATGATAACAGCCCATCTATCTCGTCATCGTCCGCAACTGCCGCATAACGCATCAGACTCTTTGAATTTTCCAGGCCTTCCTGCGGCAGATCGGCAATGGTATAGCAAAGCATAGCAAGCTTGTCGTCAGGCTTAAGCATCAAACAGGATTCAAATCCCTTTTTAGCCTCATCTATATTGCCTCTCAAAAAATTCTCTATCGCTTTATCAAGTAATAAATCAAACATTCTTATTCCCATTATTTAATTATAAAATTTCTGCAGCCCTCAAAATCAACCTTCTGCTTCACAACCGATTTCACTGCAGCAAAAGCAGGACCCTTGCCGCAACTTTCAACAATTCTATTTATAGCATCTTCATTGCCCTCAATCAATGCCTCTACGGTAGAATCAGGACAATTTTTTACCCATCCGGTAATGCCGGCTTCGATTGCCGTTTCACGCATCCAGTTTCTGTAACCGACCTTTTGAACATTGCCCAATATCCTTAAGCGATATGAAACAATTTGGTTCATTATATAAGCGGAACTCCTGTCATTTCATCAGGCTTATCTATACCCATAATTTTTAAAATTGTAGGTGCCACAGAAGAAAGACCAAACACAGCTTTATCCTTATTTCCGAGATTAGGATTATTGGTTTTATAATTGCACAGGATAAAATAAACGGGGTTCACAGTGTGAGCTGTCATAGGGCTGCCGTCATCATTAATCTCCTGCTCAATATTGCCATGATCGGCGGTAATGATAAGCGTAAAACCGTTTTTAAGTGAAGCATCATGCAGCCGGCCGATTGACTCATCAATAGTGTTCATAGCGACAATTGCAGCATCCATAATCGCGGTATGTCCCACCATATCACCATTGGCATAATTGACTACAATAAAACCGTACTGTCCGGTTGTCATCGCATTCACCACCTTATCAGTTATCTTCGATGCCCTCATCTGAGGCTCCATATCATAAGTCGCTACCTTTGGAGAAGGAATTATGATCCTGTCTTCGCCTAAAAACGATTCCTCTTTGCCGCCGTTAAAAAAAAATGTGACATGTGCATATTTTTCAGTTTCGGCAATATGAAGCTGTTTGACTCCGCTTTTTGAAATAACTTCGGCGAGACAATTTTTGACATCAATAGGAAGAAACGCCACAGGAAGTCCAAGTTTGCTGTCATATTCTGCCATGCATGCAAAATAGACAATCGGTCTTTTTGTTCTTATGAAACCGGTCAGATTATCATCAACAAATGTCCTTACAATTTGTCTGGCTCTATCGCCTCTGAAATTGATAAAAAAGATTGAATCATTATTCTTTATTAAGCCTACAGGCTTGCCGTTTTCAACTATGCTTACAGGTCTGACAAATTCGTCTGTAATGCCATTTTCATATGATTCTTTTATTGCATGAATGAAATCAACATCGGTAACGGCTGCCCCCTGCGTAAGCATATCATATGAAAGTTTGGTTCTTTCCCATCGTTTGTCGCGATCCATAGAATAGTATCTTCCGGAAATATCGGCAATTTTACCAATACCGATTTCCTCTATTTTATCTTTAAGCTCTCTCAAAAAGCTTATACCGCTGTGCGGATCTGTGTCTCTTCCGTCTAAGAACGGATGTATAAACAGCTTTTTGATTCCTTTTTCCTTAGCCAATTTCATAACTGCATAAAGATGATCTTTATGACTATGAATACCGCCATCGGAAAGAAGTCCCAGAATATGAAAGGCGCTATCGTGGTTAAGTGCATATTCCAGCGCATCCAGTATAACCTTGTTGCTGAAAAAACTTTTATTCTTGATTGAATTGCTTATTCTAACAAGATCCTGGTTTATTATTCTTCCGCTTCCGATGGCAAGATGACCTACCTCTGAGTTTCCCATCTGGTTCTCGGGAAGTCCGACTGCGTTACCTGAAGCATTCAGCAGGCAGTTGGGACACACATCAAGAAGCTTGTTGAAGTTCTGCATTTTGGCCAGTTTAACCGCATTGCCTTTGATTTCGCTGCGGTGCCCTACCCCGTCTATTATAACGAGCAAAACCTTATTCATTTTTTATGAAGCAAAATTTTCAAAATTGAGGCAACTTTGGATTTCAATTCTCTTCTGCCGACAATTGCATCCAAAAAACCATGTTCAAGCAAGAATTCAGATCTCTGAAATTCCTTTGGAAGTTTATGTCCTATTGTATCTTCAATAACTCTCGGTCCTGCAAATCCAATCAAAGCAGCCGGTTCCGCTATATTGATATCTCCCAGCATTGCGAAGGAAGCGGCAACTCCGCCGGTTGTAGGATCAGTCATAATGGAAATATAAGGAATCTGATGTTCTGCCAGTCTTGACAAAGCTGCGGCGGTTCTTGCCATTTGAATCAGAGACAGAGCTCCTTCCTGCATTCTTGCTCCTCCGGATGCTGAAACAATCACAAGAGCCCTCTTCTTTTTTGTAGCATATTCGATAAGACGTACCAGTTTTTCTCCTGTTGCATAGCCCATGCTTCCACCCATAAATCCGAAATCCATAGCACCTACAGCAACAGCTATATCATCAATTGAGGCAATTCCGGTTATAACCGATTCTTCCATACCGCATTTCTGCCTGGATTTTGCCAGTCTTTCTCTATATGGAATAAGATCGGTAAACTCAAGCGGATCAGACGACTTGACGGATCTGTTAATCTCCCTGAAGCTGTTTGAATCGCACAACATATCAATCCGTTCCTTCGCTCCCATTCTGAAATAAGCTCCGCATGAAGTACAGATAGATAGATTTTCTATCAGATCATCGTTATATATAAGTTCACCGCATTTTTTACATTTATTCCAATAAGACTTATCAATTTTCTTTTTTTTCAAAAGCACTTTTAAAACATCCTATAGCTGAATTTGCCATTAAATATAGTCGCTTTTACTGCCCCTTCCAGCGATTTACCGAGCAAAAGCGAGTTTTTCCCTTTTGACAGGAAAAATTTCTCCGTAACATTATATGTTTCTGACGGATCGAAAACGGTTATATTCGCCAACCTTCCGGTTTCTATTGTATTCGGCTTAACTCCTGCAATCCGTGCAGGTGTAATTATCATTTTATAGAGAAGCTTCGAAAAATCAATTTTCCCCGATTTTACCAGACTTGCATAAAGCAAAGGCAGGGCTGTTTCTATGCCGCTCATTCCAAATGCCGCATCTTTAATAGATTTACGCTTCATATCATATGAATGCGGAGCATGATCTGTTGCAACCGCGTCTATGGTTCCATCAACAAGGCCGTCGATAAGCGCATCCCTGTCGGATATTGAGGCGAGCGGAGGGTTGACCTTGGCATTTGTATTGTACTGCCCGACATCCAGATCGGTAAAACATAAATGATGAGGTGTAACCTCGCATGTAACGGGCAAGTTGTCTCTTTTTGCCTCCTTTATAAGCTGAAGCGATCTGATGCAGCTTATATGACAAA
The DNA here is from genome assembly GCA_913009315.1 of uncultured Hippea sp. Lineage (GTDB taxonomy): Bacteria > Campylobacterota_A > Desulfurellia > JAADFJ01 > JAADFJ01 > JAADFJ01. Next base: position 18,779 of record CAJVZA010000006.1, on the reverse strand, counting down.
AATGAATTCTTGCTCCTGTTTCCCTGACAATCTCGAGATCTCTTGCGATAATCGATGATTCCGAGGATGGCGGAATGCCGTTCAAACCCAGTCGCACCGCAATTTCACCATCTCTGATCATTCCGTCCTGCGATAAAAATTTATCCTCTTCGTGCAGAAAAAGAGGCATATTAATAGACTTCGCTATTTTCATCGCCTTTCTGAGCAAAGAAGAATCCTCTACCGGAAATCCGTCATCAGAATAGGCAACTACTCCTGCACTCTTGAGACTATACATATCGGAAAGCGATTTGCCGCATAAATCCTTTGTTATAGCACCAATCGGATAAACATTGCACCCGCCTATTTCTTCTGCTCTATAACGAATATATTTTGTAATAACGGCTGAGTCGTTTACCGGCAGACTGTTCGGCATGCAGCAGACGCTTCCGTATCCTCCATGAGCGGCTGCTGCTAATCCGGTTTCTATCGTTTCGGATGATTCAAAACCGGGCTCACGAAGATGAGTATGCAGGTCAAAAAGCGAAGGGAATAAAAAATTATTTTTGCAATCTAACTCTTGAGTGCTTTTTTTTATATTCCCTATTGATTGAATTGTTCCATTTTCAATTGCAATATCAGCAGTTTTTCTAATTCCCGACAGAGGATCTACAACTATTCCGTTCTTAAGTACTATATCCATTGATGTTAACCGTCGAATTCATCGGAAACAGCGCTTAACTTTTCTATTAAAATTCGGTTTACAAGCTTAGGATTCGCCTTTCCCTTAGTCTCTTTCATAACCTGTCCTACAAAGAACCCTAAAATTTTTGTTTTTCCGGCTTTGAATTTTTCAACATTTCCCTTGTTGCCTTCAAGTATGGATTCTATAATTTTTTCAATTTCCGATGAATCGGAAATCTGAATCAGACCTTTAGTTTTAATTATGTTATCGGGATCGTCCCGGGTTTCAAACAACAAAGGAAACAGCTGTTTTGCGATTTTTATCGAAATTAAATTTTCATCAATAAGATCGGATATTCTGGCAACATATTCAGGCTTTACAGCAGAAAATTCCATGCCTGTCTTTTTTGTAATTGCAAGCAGCTCCGTCGAAATCAGATGGGCAATCTGAGCACTGTTTCTACCTTTTTTACAGCATGCCTCATAATAATCTGCAAGCTCAGATAAATCGGTAAGCACACCGGCATCGTAATCGGTTATTCCGTATTGCTCGGCAAATCTTCTTCTTTTCTCATCGGGAAGCTCAGGAATCGTTTCGGATACTTTCCTTATCCATTCCTCTGCGATATTCAGCAGCGGGAGATCCGGTTCGGGAAAATAGCGATATTCAAAAGAATCTTCTTTGCTTCTCATAGCATATGTCACAGATTCATGAGCATTGAATAAACGTGTTTCCTGTGTTATCGTACCGCCGCCCAATATCAGATCTCTCTGCCTTTTTATTTCGAATTTGAGTGCCTTTTCAACATGTTTAAATGAATTAATATTTTTTATTTCAACCTTTTTACCCAGCTTTCCGGATGATTTCGGTCTCAGAGAAATGTTTGCATCGCACCTTAATGATCCCTGTTCCATGTTTCCATCGGATATCCTTAGATACCTGACAATCTGTCTTATTCTTCTTAAGAATTCAGAAGCCTCTTCGGGAGTTCTGATCTCCGGTTCGGTAACCATTTCAAGAAGCGGAACCCCTGCCCTGTTCAGATCCACATAGCTGTGATTGTCGGCTCCCGCCCCATGAATATTTTTGCCGGCATCCTCTTCTATGTGAATTCTTGTCAGGTTTATCTTTCTATCACCGGAAAGCATTACGGTGCCTCCGGTAAAAGCCGGGTACTCATACTGACTTATCTGATAACCTTTAGGAAGATCGGGATAAAAATACTGTTTTCTATCAAAGCGGGAAACCGAATGGATACTGCACCCAAGCGCAAGTGCCAATTTTATTCCATATTCAACAGTCTGCTTATTCATCACCGGAAGCGCCCCTGGTAATGCCAGGCACACCGGACATGTATGATGATTTGGTTTTGCCCCGAAATCTGTACTGCAGGAACAAAACATCTTTGATTTAGTAGAAAGTTCTATATGTGTTTCAAGTCCTATTACTGCTTCAAGCTGCATATTCACCTCTTATCCATTTTTTTATGGAACAATCATAAATTGATTGGTATCTATATTTTCATCTTTTATTATTACTCTGCCGGACTTTATCTCCAACTTATTTTTTACCAAAAGCGCTATCGCCGCAGAATAAATCAGATGTTCTTTTTTTAGTATTCTTTCGGAAAGTGTTTCTACGGTATCATTTGATTTTACCGGTACGGCAGCCTGCATAATAATTGGACCGCCGTCAAGATCATCTGTAACAAAATGAACTGTACATCCGGCAATTCTGACACCGGCATCAAGAGCCTGCTTCTGAGCATTAAGCCCCTGAAATGATGGCAGAAGAGCAGGATGGATATTTAATATACGATTTTCAAAATCTGATACAAACTTATGAGAGAGAATTCTCATAAAACCTGCCAGTATAACATAATCGACTTTATAAAGGTTCAAAAGGCCGATCACATCGGCATCAAACTGTTTTCTGTCTGTGCATTCCACCGTTTTCGTCAAGATGCCTAATTTTTTCGCCTTCTGCAGCCCGGCCGCATCTTTATTGTCGCTGATAACAATGGATGCCTCACAGGCAATGTCGCCATTCTCTATATTTTTGAGAATAGCGGTCATATTGCTGCCTCGACCCGATATCAGTATGCCTATTTTCTTATTCAATTTTTACCCCGTTGCCCCGTTTGATATAACCCATTTCAAAAGCATTCATTCCGATATTTTTAATGTTTCTCAGAGCTTCATCAAGATTTTCTTCACTCAATATGACAGCCATCCCCGCTCCCATATTCCATGTTGCGTACAGCTCATCGTTTTCCATATTACTCAGCTTAGCGAGCCACAAAAACAGCGGCTGTTTCGGGATATTATCTGTTTTTATTACCGCTTCGCTTTCACGGGGGAGAATCCTGCCTATATTATCAAAAAAGCCGCCTCCCGTAATGTGGCATATCGCATGCGGACTGAACTTCATTATAGATTTTGCCGCTTCCGTGTAGATATATGTCGGCTTAAGCAAAGCCTCGCCAATTGAGGAGGAAAAATCCGATTCATAACTATTCAGATCAATTCTATTTTCCGATATCAGTTTTCTTATAAGACTGTATCCGTTGCTGTGAGCTCCGTTTGATTCTATTCCAATAATTCGATCCCCTATTTGAATAGTCCTGCCGTCGATTATTTGATCTCTTTCTACCCATCCGACAGCGAAACCGGCAAGATCGTATTCATTTTTGGAATAAAATCCCGGCATTTCCGCAGTCTCACCGCCTATTAAGCTCATTTTCGCAATTTTGCATCCTTTGTTTATGCCGCTTATTATCTCCTTAAAGCGCTTTTCCTCAAGTTCTCCTGTAGCTATGTAATCAAGAAAGAATAGAGGTTCCGCTCCCATCGCAACGAGATCGTTAGCACTCATAGCGACGAGATCAATACCCACAGTATTATGTTTATCTAACATAAACGCAATTTTTAATTTGGTTCCAACTCCATCTGTGCAGCTGACTATGCATGGATGCTTTCCCAAGTTACTCACATCATATACGGACGCAAACCCGCCGATGCCGCTGATTACTCTACTGTTTTCAGAAACCGTACTCTTTTTTAAAAACCCCGCAAGTTTATTTGCGAGTTTAACATTGACGCCCGAATCCAGATAATCTAATTTTATTGTCATTTTAACAGTACCAACAAATTCCTATAAAGTATAATAATTATGCCGAAAAGCGGCACGGCCACAATGATGCCCCATACCCCGAAAAGTCCTCCCGCAATCAATATCGCAACGAGAGTTGAAAGCGGATCAACGCGAAGCTGTCTCGAAAAAAGCAGAGGGATCAAAATATTTCCGCCGATAAAATGAACAATGAGATAGAATATCAAAACTTCCAGCGGAACACCGAAAGAATGATATTGGAGATAACTCACGATAACCGCTACCGCAATACTTACAGCAGAACCAACATACGGAACAATGAAACTTATACCTGAAAAAATTCCTATCAGAAGCGAAAAGTTGATCTTCATAAAGTACAGTCCCAATGAAGTAACTATTCCAATTATGATAATAACTATAAGAATTCCTTTAAGATATTCAAATATCATGCTGCTTATGTCCTGAAATACCTTATGATACTTCTCTCCAAAAATCTGCTTGATAAATTCCTTAAAAAACTTTTGATATGTCTCTCTGTAAAGAATCATCAACAGCACAAGAAAAGGCAGCAGTATCATACTCAGGATTTCACCGACACCCGTTATAATTCCGCTGAAGGAACTTAGAGCAAGTCCGCTTGCCCATATTCTCAGGTGAGTGACCGATGCATCAAGCAGCTCCTTTCCCTGGGGTATACCGCCGAAATATGTAGAAAATTTCTTATATGTAGAATCCAGAAATTTGAACGTTCCGTTGACTATATCGGGAATATTATGCTGAAAAATCGATATCTGATGAAAAATTAGAGGAATAAGCCATACAAAAAGTAGTCCGAATATACTGAACGCAATCAGCACACACAGCAGCGCAGCGAGAAAAAAAGGTACTTTTTTTCTCGCTAAAAACGATACCGGAGAATATAAAATTTCTTCAATAATATATGCCGCTATAAGAATAACCGTAATAGGCAAGAGCTTTACAAAAAAAAGATAGCCTACAGCTCCGAGGAAGAGAAAAAAGAATAAGTAGGATATTAACGTTCGTTCAGTTGTTTGCATAAAAAATTATGCTAAATCCTCTTGCTCCTCAATTTCCTGAAGTTTCTCCTTCTCTTTTTTTATCTCATTTTTGGTTTCTTCTATAAGATTCTTTAATTTTTCCTTCTGACTGGAGACCATCTCTTTCCCGTCATTAATAAGATTTTGAGCATATTCCGAAAGCTTTCCCGACAAATTCTTTATATTCTCAACAATTTCGTCCCTTTTTTTTATAATATCTTCGCTCTTCTGTTTGCTGTATTTTTTTATATTTTCCCTTGTTTTAGATCCCTCATCCGGTGCGTAAAGAATTGCAAGAGCCGCACCCGTCAAGCCTCCGATAAAAAAGCTGAACACGCATTTTCCAAAGCTACTGTTACACATTTTTCCTCCTTTTGATAATGTTTTTAAGCACATTAATAGCCGCCTTCGTACCAATATAAACATCGGATGATTCTTTTTCAACGGTAGATTTTAATGACCCAATCGAATAAGCGACTGCATCATTTATACTATTGGGAATTTTTGATAATGCATCTGATGTTCTACTCAATAACTTTGTTATATAATTAAGCTGATTAAAAAGATCTGAAATATTTCCCGTAGAATCTTTTATATCCTTCATGCTTTTGTTTGCCGTTTCCGTTAGATCGTCAATATTTGACAATATAGCAGATATCGATGTGGAGATTTTATCTATATTCTCCGAGAACTGACTGTTCTCGAATCGTCTTTTTAGAGATTCCTGATTCTTTTTCAGCTTGATAATCACATAGACCGAGAGAATTGCAAAAGCCAGAACAACAGTTGTTTCTACAACTAAAGCAATCGCCATAATCCATAACGCTGTATTTTCTGTCATTAGCAAACCTCACTAATTTTGTTTGTCCTGCGCACCGAATGCTGCTCCAGGCGGCCTTCTCTGCGCATAAGCATAAGAGTTAATGTTGCTTGTATTCTAACTGAAATGCACAGAATGTCAAGTTTGGAGCGATTTCTATTCGATTTTTTGAAATTTCATAATGTAATGGGATTGTCCGATATCTCCATAAGCAGCAACTTTGAATCCGTGAGGCACAATAATATTCATTAATTCCCCCTCATCTATTCTTATCTGCATCCGGGGACCATAATCCTCCAGGATCTTCTTGAATTCCACAACATACAATATTCCTTCTTTTTTAACAACCCGACAAGCTTCTTTTACAGCCGATCGACGATCATTTTCCGACAAGTCATGGATTATTGTTGCCATCAGACAGGCATCAAACGATTCCTCCGCAAATGGCAGCCGTTTTCTTATGTCTGAAACAGAGGGATTAATGTTATTTATATTCTGCGATATGATCTCTTTTTTCAGAGTTTCAATTCCTTCCTCCCATAGATCAATCGCATAAATGCTGCTTCCCTTTTTAAGTTTTTCAGAGATACCAAGACTATAGTTCCCTATTCCGCAAGCCAGATCAATAAAATTTGTTATGGAATCCATATCGATATATGAGAAAAATTTTTCCTTATCAATTAAGCCGAAGCTGCTCTTGCCTGCTGCAACCGGTTTCTTATGCATCTTTCATTGCCTCCTCGTAACTCTAAATGGTCACCTCAACTCGTGTAAAGATACTTTATCAAAAAAATCAGGAATCACAATGCCCGATATAAGAACACCTCTACTAATTATGAGTATTTCATATTGAGATTCACATTAAGCATCGCCGCACAGTAAACAGATTCACAGCTTTTTTGAGGTTTTCCAGTAGGCAAAGCAGGTTTCCGAAGGGCCGATATAAGTTAATTCAAAGAAGCAAAACGCAGATATAAGGGAAACCTCATAAAGCTCGCATGGAAGTCAAAATCCCAAAAGGTACTTCTGATAATTCCGGATGTTTCCGATTGAGAGCTCGAATCCGTCTCATCGAGGCGCAAATTGCAGGTAGTGATCAGACTGGTATTGTAACTATGTGAGTGCCATATACAACGCCGGCATAACTACGGGCTATCCCGATGGATCGTATAAGCCGGGCAACACTGTCTCAAGGGCAGAGATGGCTGCGTTCATAGCAAGGGCGTTTCTCGGGATACATTGAATAATAGAGCATCACTTGATTCCTTTTGGCAAGTCGGTTAGGTTGCCGCACACCCTGCGGGTGATCGCGGTGACAATGCTTGATTTTACACCATTTTGTGCTATTTATATGAATGGATGATCATTTTTGTGAGCGGCAAAAGCAAAGAATGATAAAGGAGGAGATAGAATGAAAAAAGTCGGCGATAGAGGATTCACTCTGATTGAACTTTTGGTTGTAATGATTATTATTGGTCTGCTGGCTTCGTTAATTGCTCCTACGATGTTCCACAAAGTGGGTGAATCTAAACAAAAGATAGCAAAAGCCCAAATAGAAATGATCGGTACTGCATTAGATACCTTTAAATTAGATACGGGAAAATATCCAACGACGGATGAAGGTTTGAAGGTGTTATGGGAAAAATCTTCTAATATACCTAATTGGGATGGTCCCTATCTTCCCAAGCCTGTTAAAGAAGACCCCTGGCATAATCCCTATGTTTACAAATCTCCGGGAGAGCACGGTAATTACGATTTGTTGTCTTATGGTGCCGATGGTAAATTAGGCGGAGAAGGCGAAAATAAAGATATAACAAGTTGGGAATAGATGCTTTTAGGCGAAATTTTAGTAAAAAACAACTTCTGCAAAGAAGAAGATATAAAACAAGCTTTAGAGATTCAATCTCAATATGGCGGTAGAATAGGTGTAATTTTGCTTAATACGGGAGTAATAGTAGAAAATCAAATACTTAGAGCACTATCGGAACAGTTAAATATTAAGCTTTTATCAGACGTAAAAGACTTAGAAATTACACCTGTAACAATGGAAGGCGTCTCTCTTTCTTTTATGTTTGAAAATGAGATTTATCCTGTGAAAAACATGAAAGATAAAATAATCATGGCTACTAACGACCCTCTGAAAATGGACATTTTTTCTCTATTGGAGAAGCTGACAAGCAAAACAATTGTTCCTGTTCTTGCCACAGAGGATGAGCTTAGAGAAATAAAAATACTTTTTAAGGAAGGTTTAATAGAAGAAAGCTCGTCATCGGATATTGACTTTGACGATGAGATAGAAAGATTGAAGGAACTGGCTTCAGAAGCTCCCGTTATAAAACTTGTAAATAATTTAATATCAAAAGCTGTTCAAATAAAGGCCTCCGATATACATTTTGAATCATTCAAATCAGGTATGAAAGTTAGATTTAGAATAGATGGTGTATTAAGAACGGTAGAATATGTGCCTTTAAACTTAAGATTAGCCGTTATTGCCAGATTGACGCTGCTGTCAAAGATGAATATAGCGGAACACAGATTGCCGCAGGACGGCCGCATATCTGTTAAAGCAACGGGAAAAGAGATAGATATCAGGACATCCTCAGTTCCAACTTCTTTTGGCGGTAGTTTTGTATTAAGGCTGCTCAACAAAGAAGATATTAGATATTCTCTTGAGTCTCTTGGCTTTTATCCCGACCATTTTAAATTAATTAAAGAGATTATCTCAAAGCCAAATGGTATATTTCTTACCACAGGACCCACGGGTTCAGGAAAAACCACCAGTTTATATTCAATGCTGAATGAATTGAATTCCGACAATGTTAAAATTGTTACCGTAGAAGATCCTGTAGAATATGAATTGTCCGGCATAAACCAAATACAGGTTAAACCGGACATAGGGTATAAATTTGCCAATGCTCTGCGTTCTATTTTAAGACAGGATCCCGATATACTAATGGTAGGTGAGATAAGGGATTTGGAAACGGCAAATATATCCATTCAGGCCTCCTTTACCGGCCATTTGGTTTTATCTACCCTTCATACCAATTCTGCTTTAAAGTCTATAACCAGGCTTTTAGAAATGGGGGTACCATATTTTTTGCTTAAATCATCAGTTATAGGTCTTATGGCTCAAAGGTTGGTAAGAAAATTGTGTCCTTATTGTTCTCAAAAAATTGAATTATCAAAGAATGTTGTGAAAATGTATGATTTGGAAAACTTAATTTCCATATATAAACCCGATAAAGTGGAACCTTACAAAGCGGTAGGATGCAAAAAATGCGGTTATACCGGCTACGCCGGCAGGATTCCTATAGCAGAGGTGTTGCCGTTTGGGAAAGATATTCAAAGTGAGTTTGATAATAACAGTAATTTTGAGGATATTAATAAATACGGATACAGAACCTTAAGACAGGACGGACTACTAAAGTTTCTGACAAAAATTACCTCTTTAGAGGAGATTTTGAGGGTAACATAGATGAAATTTAGCTATGAAGGAGTAACATCATCAGGGGAAAAGGTAAATGGAAAGTTTTCCGGCACAAAACAGGAGCTGATTGCTGAGGCAAAGCAGAGAGGCATAAGTCTTCTCAAGTTATCGGAAAGCAAAAAAAAACTTAGTTCCCGAAAGTTTAACGGCAATGATTTCCAGGCAAGTGTGGAGAATCTGTATTATCTTCTTTCTTCCGGCATGAGAGTGGATAAGAGCTTAAAACTTATTATATCCACAGCGAGGAAACAATCCGTAGTGGACTTTCACAGTTTGATTTTAGATGATATTAAAGGCGGAAAGCCGCTTTCCGAAAGCCTAAAGGCGGCATCTAAATCCGTAAATTTTCAATTAAGCGGGTTTTACATCAGTATGATATCTACAGGTGAAGAAATAGGTAACCTGCCTGCTGTTTTAAGCAGACTAAAAGATCATCTGGAATTTAAAAAGAATATGACTTCGGAGGTAAAATCTGCTCTTTTTTATCCTACTTTCCTTATAATAATGAGTTTTATTGCTATTTTATTGATATTTCTGGTAATAGTTCCCAGATTCTCCGGCATATTTACAGCACGAGAGATGGGAAAGCTACCCTTAATATCAAAGCTGGTGATAGGAATGGGAAATTTTTTTAACAACAATTTCCTGAGCGTAACTTTTATATTATTTATGTCGGTAATCGCTTTATTAATAGTTTTCCCCTATATTAAGCCTAAATTAAAATCGCTGATTGTTCATTTTCCCGGCTTAAAGAAGTTGGCGTTCGGCATGGAACTTTCCAATGTTCTATCCTCTTTAGGGACTATGATAAACAGCGGTATTGAAGTTGACAGGGCTTTCAAACAAATTTTAAAGTTAATTGGAACCTCTGAACTGAAAACAGTGTTAGAGGATACGATAAAGGGAATAAAGAATGGAGAAAAAATCAGTGATATCTGGCAGCGCAGCGGAATAATACCCCAGGATGTTATATCTTTGACCACGGTAGGGGAAAATTCTGCAAGATTGGGAGAATCATTTATTGCATTGGGTAATAGATATCTTTTGAGTTTTAAGAGAGATGTTAAGCTGTTTCTTTCCATACTTGAGCCTTTAATAGTAGTAATGCTGGGAATATTCATAGGTTTCATAGTAATATCAATTATGCTTGCCGTCCTAAGCATAAGTGATATTGCGTCGTGAAAAAAGGTTTTACTCTAATTGAAGTTTTGGTGGTTATCACTATTATAGCTATAACTATGGCTATTGTAGCCCCTTATGGAGCCAAGATTTATCATAAGGTAGCTTCATTTATAGCTTCAAAACAGGAAAAAGTATTTGTAAATAAATCGGCATTTACGGCTTTTTATTTAGATAGAAGTTGTGAGATTAAAAAAGGCAAACTGTTTTGCGGCGGAAAAGAGTTATTACAATATCCCAATAAAAACCTCAATATCAAGATATCGAACGAGGGCATTATACTTGACAGGAATTTTTAATCTTTTAATATGAGCATCAAAGATATTTGCAAACAGAATTGGAAATTTTGTTTGACAGATAGAAGCGGATTCATGCTCATTGAAGTTCTAATATCTGTTTTGATTATATCCGCAAGCATAGTAACAATCAGTGCCGGCATGAAGATGTTTTTTCAGTATAAACAGAGGCAGGAAAACTATCAAAATTTGTATATAACGGTGCTAAGCTTAAAAGATGAAATTGAAAATATGAAACTTAAAAATGTTAAAAGTTTAAAAGATCGCCTGAATGGATTTAATTACACTGTTTCTGTCACGCCGATACGAAGATTAAGGAACTATATCTATACCTATAATGAAGCGGAAGAAACCTCAGGCAACAAAGGCGGGTATGATATTTCTCTGTATAAGGTTAAAGTTAATTTGAATAAGGGCAATTTTAGGAAGGACATTGAATTTTACATTACCCAATACAATAAATAACAAAGGTTTTACTTTAATAGAACTTTTAGTTTCAGTACTAATTTTATCGTTCATTCTTGCAATCGCTACTTTTTCACTCGAATTTTTTACATCTCAACTACCAAGGATAATAAATATTTATCCTGATAAGGTATTGGCCTTTTATAGGATGGAAACCGCAATAAACAGCGCTTTTTACTATGTAAAGGAAGACAGAGACAACTTAAGTGGAAATTTAATATTTAGTTACTATTTTGACGGTGAAAATCATGAGATAAGATTCATTACATCTTCTTCTGCAATTTATTCGGGAACAATCTCCGTTGTAGAAATAAAGATTGACGGCGGCAAACTTGTAATGAAAGAAAGCCCTGTATATTCAAAAGATATTAATTATAAAGACCCGCAGCCAAAGCAGTTTAAAACGATTATTCTTTCAAAAAATGTTAAGAATATCAGTTTAAAATATTATTTAGACGGCAAGGAATTCGACACCCTAAAAGATAAGATGCCTGAACTGATAAAGATGATATTAACGTTTAGAGACAATAAAATTTATGATTATAGTTTCAAAATCAAGAGTAATTTTTGGAGTAAAAATGTATTTACGAAATACCTGTATAACTCAATGTAAAGGTTCTGCTCTAATTATTGTATTATGGATCTCTTTTGTTCTATTTTTAGCAGCTGTATTTGTAATAAAGTCTTCAAGAGAAATGATATTTTCATCGGAGATTACAATGGATAAATTGCAAGCTCAATTAGACGCTGAATCTGTAGTGGAAATCATTAAATTTTATGGCTCGACAGGTCGGTTCAGCTTCAACTATATACAGAATCCTTATCTCAAAAAAGAAGGTGTACCGAATAAAATATATATAGACGGAAGAGAAATAAAGCTTCCCTTAGGCAAAATAAAGATGTATGATACAGGTGGTTTGATGAATGTATGGTATTTGAATCCGGAATATGTTAAGAGATTTTTGGAAGCAGGAGGCGTAAATTATAAAGTGGCTGCAATCATAAAAAATAGTATATTGGATTGGTATGATAGCGATGATTTGTCCAGACTCAACGGCGCAGAAGAGTACTATTATCAGTTTGAAGCCGGTGCTAAATATAAACCCAGAAATTCTCCTGCAGTTCAAAGCACAGATGAGCTGCATCTGATAAGGGGTTTAACGGATGAAAAAAATTGGCAAAAGATAAAAAATTATCTTTATCTCGCTCCGCATTCAAACCTTAATATAAACGCAATGGATAAGTTAATGCTGCAAGCTGTGTTTGGGTTAACCAAAGATGAAACGGCAAATATAATATTTTTAAGAAAAACAAAGGGATTCATTACGCTTCATGATATAGGAAGGCTAACCGGAAGAAATATGGACCTATATTTTGATACTGTATCGAATTTTCCTTCTCTTGTGATAAAATTGAATGTAGAATCTAAATACAAAGAAGCAAGAGAGGTATTAACTGCGCTTATTGACTTTAAGGCTGACATTAAAATGCCGTATAAGGTGCTGGAGTTTAATTACTGATGATAGGTAAAATTTTAAGTTTTTTAAACAGAAAGAATAAACTCAAATTTTTGGATATAAAAGATTCTTTCTTTAAATATGTAAAACTGCCTCAAAAGACCAGGTTTTCAAGAGAAGCAGTGGAATTAAACTATGCAGCTTCTTCTCCTTTTGAAAATCCCAATATGATCTTTATGCAGGAGCGTGATAATCTATATATATGGTTTTACAAAATCGATATTGAAGGCACATTTGTTATTCCTGAGGCTTTTCTTATCTGCAAAGCTCTAAAAGATAAGATGAACAACGGTGTTGCAATGTTTCAAACCAGTCCTCTAAACATTGTGGTGATTAAAAATGGAGTTTTGTATTCGCAAATATCCAGGGATAAAATAACGGATAGAGAAACGGATATTCTGTTGAAAGAATTTGCCTTGTCTAAAGACGATTTACATAGGTTTTCGGATAAAGATTACAAAAAATTGATAAAAGATGCCTTAGCTAAAATCAGACTGACAGATCTGTTTAATTTATCAAACATAAGTTTGAATCCGCGAACCGTCTTAAATGAAAGTCTGGAGTATATCAGGATTCCCATAATTGCAATTCTTATAGCCTTAATTTTTATAGGTTATGCAAAGAGTATATCAATAAAGACTGAATTTGGAAACTTGAATAACAAGATAACGGTTTTGAGGAGAGAAAATCAAAATATTACAAAGGCTCTATCAAAAATCGAAGATGTTAATAAGAGATGGTCACGTTTTAAAACAAAAGAATTCAACTATCACAATCCTATTAAAGTTGTTGATCTGATAGCAGAGGTTATGCTTAAGGATAATTCCTACATAAATACATGCAGCGTATCAGGCAACAATTTAGATCTGTGGATAAAAACCAAAAATTCCTCTAAAATAATAAATGATCTCATCTCTACCGGTTATATAGATAGACTCAATATCGCTAATTCAAGCAGAAGCGGGAGGTCAGGTATGGAAAGGGTTAATATTACAGGGAGGATAAAATGAAGCTTAAGGATTTAGTAATTATCGCATTTCTGCTGTTTATATATATTTTTTTTGTAAAACCTGAGATTTATACTACAAATGTCTATGTTGACAAGGTAAACGGATTAAAGCTGCAGCTGCAGAAAGAAAAATTATTGAGAGATAATCGAAACAAAGTTTTAGAAGTATTAAAAAAAATAAAGAATGCAAACAAAAAAAATGAGGATCTGTTTTTTCCAGCCGATATACCGGCGGCTTCTGCTATGAATCAACTTCAGGAAATAATAAAGAAAAATGTTATTTCCTCCAATATGGAGCTTGTAAAGATTACCTGGGGGCAGCCGTTTAAGGACGAAAAAAAATTTTACTATGCGCTTCCCATGAATTTTATTATCAGGGGAAACCCGGCGGCCTTGGGCAGTTTTTTTAAAAAGATAGGGGATAGTGCTAAGTTAATAAATTTTAAGAGATTTACAATAAGCAATTATAACGCAAAAGGGCTCTTAATAAATGCCTATGTTTTGGGGTATAAGTTATGAAGAAAAAAACTGCCGTTATTATAATTACAGCTTTGATTATAATATTTTATGCATTTATCAGTTTTAAGGATGTTGTTAGATTGCACTCATCGTTAGAAAAAGATAAAACGGTTAAGCTGAATTTATCCATTCCTGTTTTAAGGAACAAAATACTCAACCTGAAATATATTAAAAAACCTGAAGTATGGGGTTTGAAAGAAGAAGTATCTTTAAATAGTAACAGCGGCAGCGCCAACGGCACCAATTACTATATAAAAAAGAACGGCTTATATAAAATATGCTCCAAACAGGTATGCTATGAACTTCTCGGCATAGTTAGCAAGGGTGGGAATTTTTCCGCCGCCTTTTTTGTGCCGAATGCGGAACCCGGTAAAAATTCCATTGTATTTTTGAAAAAAAATGATAATATCACCAAAGGTTTAAAGATTGTCCGTGTGATGCCTGATGAGATTGCGGTTGAAGATAGCGAGGATAATAAAACTATAGATATAAAATTGTTTGATGTAGATTTAAAGCAGTTTAAGCCTAAATCTAAGGAAGGAAAATGATGAAAAGATATATTGTGTTTCCGTTTTTATTTATGTTTCTTGCATCCTGCAGCAATGTTGTGGTGAAAAAGAACTATCCTCTAAGATTGCCGCAAAAAATAGTTCTAAAAAATAGCAATATTATGCAGAAAAAGGCGACTCAAAAACCTGTCTCGCCGGTTATATCTCATTCACCGGCGCAGAATGTTCCTTCTCCCGTAGAAAATGCTTATATAAACCGTCATGTTTCTAAAAAGATAAGTCAATCAAAGGAAATCGAAACTGTAAGAGCAGGCAAAAAAATTCAGCTAACTTTAGAAAATATACCCTTGAACAAGTTTATTCATTTGATTTTCGGAAAGGTGCTGCATCTTAACTACACCGTAAATACGAGGGTAGATAAAAGAACGGATTCTGTTACCATGCAGATGGATTATCCTGTATCTAAGACTGAATTTTTAAATATAACAAAGAGTATTCTAAACAATTACGGGGTATATATAGAAAATAAAGAAGGTATGTACTTTGTCTCCGGCAGAAGGCGTTCGGCCAAAGAAAAGACATTATTTAAATATATCTTTGTCGGGAGAACCATCCCCGAAAATATAGATGGGGATGAAAAGGTTATGCAGATTATTCCCTTCTACTATGTTAATCCCCTATATTATACAAACATTTTAAAGAAATTGAGTTTGTCAAATCGAGCCCAGATAGAAAGAATGCCTAATCGTAATGGTATACTAATTGTAACCGATAGAGCAAGCAATATAAGAAAAGCTTTGAAGATTATAGATGTAATCGATAATCCGTCTTTTGTAAAAAAAGATGTAAAACTGATAAATCTTGATTATATAAATTCGAATGACTTTAAAAAGGAGTTGGAGAAGGTATTACCCGCTCAAGGCATTCCAATCGCAAAAAGAGTGGGCAATACGGGTATTCTTCTGGCGAATATGCCTGAGTTAAATTCGATTTTGATTATAAGTCCAAAGAAAAGCTGGTATAAAACTATAAACTTCTGGAAAGAGAAGCTGGACAATCCTTCTACTATGGGTGATAAAGCGAGACTGTTTGTATATTATCCTAAGAACAGAAGAGCGGAAGAGTTAGCAGGAATAGTGTCAAAGTTTGGAAGCGAAATTATCAATATAAAAGGAAAGGCGGTACAAAAAGCAGGGCAGTTTAAGATAGCGGTGGATAAGGGGAGAAATGCATTGGTGATTTTTGCTACGCCTATGGCTTACAAAGATATAAGAGAACTCCTAATAAGATTAGATATATTAGCCAAACAGGTGTTGATAGAAGTAACCATTGCAGAGGTGACGCTCACCAAGGATCTCCAATACGGAGTGGAATGGTATTTGAGACATAACGGAAAATTGAATGGAACATTAGACACATTGGGCAATCTGGGAATAGGGTCGGGCGGTATTACTTATTCTGTTGCCAGAAATACCGGCAAATTTCAGGCTTTGATGAATGCCCTTGCCAAGAGAAACCTGATTAATGTTTTATCTACTCCCCGTATTGTAGTTTTAGATAACAAATCGGCCAATATACAGGTAGGCACAGATGTGCCTGTGGTTACAAGTGCGAGCAGCGCTGCAGGGCTGTCGAACAACGGAACTACAAGTATCTTAAGAACTATTGAATATAGAAACACGGGGGTAATACTTCATGTGAAACCCACTATAAATTCAAACGGCATCCTGACTATGGATATATCGCAAGAGGTAAGCAATGCTCAAAAAAACAGTATCTCTTCCTCTATATCTTCCCCTTTAATCCTGAAGAGGAGTATCAATACTTCCGTGATTGTAAAGAGTGGAGAAACAATTCTTTTGGGCGGCTTAATATCAACCGAGACATCTAAAACGGTAACAAAAGTGCCCCTGCTGGGAGATATACCTATTCTCGGCAATCTGTTTAAGACTGTCTCTAAAAATAAAACTAAGACGGAGCTATTGATTGAAGTAACGCCTTACATTATTTCTACCGTTTCTGAAGCAAGTGAAATAACGCAAAAGTTTAAAAGCCTGTTAGATAATATCAAGTAAACAGATGCGCAGAAAGACCGGATATTACTTAGACCTCATTCTTGTTCTTACCCAAAAAGAGATAAAGGTACGTTATAAGAGCAGTTTTTTGGGGTATATATGGTCAATAGCAAATCCCTTGGCCTATGCCTTTGTGTTTTTTATAGCCTTTAAGGTTATAATGAAGTTTTCTGTAGATAATTATGTTCTGTTTTTGATTTCAGGCTTATTTCCCTGGCAGTGGATCAGCAACTCCCTCAATACCGGAGCAGGGGTTTATATAGGCAACTCCTACCTTATAAAAAAATTGGCTTTTCCCAGAGAGTTTTTGCCTTTGGCCGTTGTTTTAAATGATGCTTTTCACTTTGTGGTCTCTATACCGGTCATAATACTGTTTTTGTTTATCTATCATAAATATCCTGCACTGAACTGGATTTACGGCATACCGCTGCTGCTGATTCCCACCTTTTTTTTATCCTACGGGCTGGCGCTGGCCGCATCATCTATAAATCTATTTTTCAGGGATCTTCAAAACCTTATAGGAATAGTTACAGCTTTTCTTTTCTATATGACGCCTATACTATATCCGGTGACTACTTTGCCTGCAAAATTCAGGCATCTTATGATTTTGAATCCTTTTGCCCCCATTATAATAAGCTGGAGAGAACTGTTTCTAAAAGGCACCTTCAGCTTTCACTATTTTCTTATTTCCCTGATTGTTTCGGTAATAATATTTATTATCGGTTATGCCGTTCATTATAGATTAAGGGATCGGTTTGCAGAGGTGGTATGAATAGGCCTGCTGTTATATTCGATCATGTTTCCAAATATTTTCCGCTTTACAGCACAACCTCAGGCATAAAGAATTTTTTGTTTCATCTGCCTAGTGCCATAAAAGAGATGAGAAGCGCTAGATTCTGGGCATTAAAAGATATCAGTTTCGAAATCCGCAGGGGAGAGACATTTGGTGTGATGGGCAGAAACGGAGCCGGAAAAAGCACTATGCTGTCTCTTATAGCAGATGTTTTAAAACCCTCTAAAGGTGAGGTTACAATCAATGGCAGAATATCGCCTCTGCTTGAGCTGGGTTCGGGTTTTCATCCGGATTTAACCGGCAGAGAAAACATCATCTTAAATGCCGTTTTGCTTGGAATGACAAAAAGAGAGGCCATTACAAAACTAGATGAGATAATAGATTTTGCAGAATTGAACGGTTTTATAGACCAGCCTATCAAAACCTACTCTTCCGGAATGCTGGCGAGGTTGGGATTTTCTGTAGCCGTTCATAGAAACCCCGAGATTTTGTTAATAGACGAGATTCTATCGGTGGGAGATGCCCAGTTTCAAAAAAAATGCACAAAAAAGATGCTCTCTTTCAAAGAAAATGGGGTTACCATTGTGATTGTAAGCCACAATGAAGATATTCTCAAAAAGATCTGCGACAGAACCGCTGTAATAGAGAGAGGAAAACTCCAAAGCATAACAGAAACGGGAAAAGAATATTAACAAAGCGTTACTTGGTTATAACCGATACATCAATTTTATTTTTTTATCTTAAAAGAAAAATTTTACTTGACATGCATCAAAATATTAGTTAATATGTGGATATGATTTTTGAGGTAGAGAGAATAGTTGCTGACATAAAGAAGATGGGGGGTAGCAGAATGAGATGAGAAATTATATAAGATTATCAAAGTCAGGTGCAGGTATGTTCAATATAAAAAGTAAAAAATTTTAGAGGAGGTTAATTGAGAGAAAGAAAAAAGGTAATTATGGGATTGTTGGAGAATTTTAAAAATAAGGAGGATAAGATGATAACCTGTAGTAAATTATATAAAGATATACCGTTCGCTCATAGACAACCATATCACGATGGGCATTGTTATTTCATACATGGACACAATTGGGACTTTCAATTTGAATTCGGGTGCGAATATTTAGATACTGATGGATTTGTAATAGATTTTGGAAAATTAAAGTTTATAAAAGAGTACATAGAGAATTATGATCATGCGCTTAGATCGGAAGAGCACACGTCTGAACTCCAGTCACACTGATATATCTCGTATGCCGTCTTCTGCTTGAAAAAAA